>NZ_AP022598.1:5439776-5741986 GCF_010725485.1 Mycolicibacterium parafortuitum
CGCTGATGCGGTTCTGCCAGGGCCTGGCGCTCGGCGGGGAGTGGAGCGGTGCGGCGCTGCTGGCCACCGAGACCGCCGCCCCGGGCAAGCGCGGCTGGGCCGCGATGTGGCCGCAGCTCGGCGCACCGTTCGGGTTCCTGCTGGCCAACGGCCTGTTCATCACGCTGATCCTGATCCTCGGCCACAGCAACGTCAGCCCCGAACTGGACGGCGCGTTCCTCACCTGGGGCTGGCGGGTGCCGTTCCTGCTGAGCGCGGTGATGGTCATCATCGGCCTGTACGTGCGGCTGCGCATCCTGGAGACCCCGGTGTTCACCCGCGCCGTCGAGCGCGGCGAGAAGGTCAAAACGCCGCTGGCCGAGGTGTTCCGGACCAGCTGGCGACAGCTGATCATCGGCACGTTCGTGATGCTGGCGACCTACACGCTGTTCTACATCGTGACCACGTGGGTGCTGAGCTTCGGCACCGGCAAGAAGCCACCGGAGGGCACCGGGCTCGGGTTCCCGTACGTCGACTTCCTGCAGATGCAGTTGATCGCGGTGCTGTTCTTCGCCGCGGCGTTGCCGCTGTCGGGTTATCTGGCCGACCGGGTCGGCAGGCGGCGGCTGCTGTTGTTCGTCACGGCCGGGATCATGGCCTACGGCGCGCTGTTCGCGCCGATGCTGGGTTCGGCCGACACCTCGTTCGGCACCATGCTGGTGTTCCTGATCATCGGCATGACGCTGATGGGCTTCACGTTCGCGCCGATGAGCGCGGTGCTCCCCGAGATGTTCCCGACGAATGTGCGCTACACCGGATCCGGCATCGCCTACAACGCGTCGAGCATCCTCGGTGCCGCCGTGGCCCCGTTCATCGCGACGTGGCTCGCCACGTCCTACGGCGTCTCGTGGGTCGGCCTGTACCTGTTCATCGCGGCGTCGTTGACGTTCGTCGCGATCCTGGTGATGAGGGAGACCAGGGACGCCTCGCTCGACAGCGTGGACCGCGTCGAACTCACTCCGTAGCCACCCGCGCCGAAATTGCGTTCCAGCAGGCTCTCACTCGAACTTTCGCTGTTGGAATGCAGTTTCGGCGAGGTCAGCGCGTCAGCTGGTAGCGGATCGGCAGGTGCTTGAGCCCGCCGACGAAGATCGTCGCGATGTGCTCGGGCTTTCCGGCCAGCTCGACCGATGTCAGGCGTGGCAGCAGCTCGGAGAAGAAACTGTTGATCTCCATGCGCGCCAGCGCCGCGCCGAGGCAGAAGTGCACGCCGTAGCCGAACGCGACATGCTTGTTCGGGTCGCGGCCGACGTCGAAGGTGAACGGATCGGCGAAGATCTCCTCGTCGCGGTTTCCCGACGGGTAGGACAGCAGCACCGACTCCCCCGCCGCGATCGGGACACCGCGAACCTCGGTGTCGCGCTGGGCGGTTCGCATGAACTCCTTGACCGGGGTGACCCAGCGGATCATCTCCTCGACCGCCAGCGGCAGCAGCTCGGGATTCCGCTGCAGCCGGGCCAGCTGGTCCGGGTTCTCGATCAGTGCCTGCAGGCCACCGGAGATCGTCGCGCTGGTGGTGTCGTGGCCCGCGGTGGCGACGATCAGGTAGTAGGACACGGTGTCGATGTCGGACAGCGGTTCACCGTCGATGCGGGCGTTCGCGATCGCCGACGCCAGGTCCTCGGTCGGGTTCGCGCGCCGGGCCGCGGTGAGCTCGTTGAAGTAGGTGAACATGTCGAACAGCGCGAGCCCGCGCTCCTCCATGGTCGTACCGCGCTGCAATTCGGCATCGTCGCTGCCGAACAGCTCCTGGGTGTAGGTCAGCATCCGCCCGAAGTCGGATTCCGGGATGCCGAGCAGGGACATGATCACGTACAGCGGGAAGTTCACCGCGACCTCCTGGACGAAGTCGCATTCACCGCCGCGGTCGTACATCTGGTCGACGAAGGTCTTGGCCAGTTCGTCGACGCGAACCTTCAACGCGCGCATGGCTTTCGGCCGGAACCAGTCGGCGCCGATGGCGCGGACCTTGCGGTGCTGCGGGTCGTCCATGTGGATCAGCGTGCTGACCCCCATGCTGGCGTGCTGGGCGTCACCCTCGGCGGTGGTCAGCACCGGCCGCGGCGAGTTGGTGAACACCTCGTTGTCCCGCTCGATCGCCATGATGTCGGCGTGCTTGGTGATCGCCCAGAACGGGTTGTAGCCCTCGACGTCGACCCACGAGACGGGCGCGTTCGCTCGCAGGTGGGCCATCGCCGCGTGCAGGCGCTTCTCGTCGGCGTAGGCCGTCGGGTCGGCGAAGACCCTGCCGGCCTCGTCGGCAACTCGAACGCTCATGACGTCTCCTCAGCTTGCAGTTCCGAGACGATGCCGACGACCGTCGACTCGTCGATGGACGGCGGAAAACCCACCAGCACACGGTCGATCAGACCGTCGCAGCGGGCGCGGATCCCGTGCACCACCTCGTCGACGGGTGCCACGACGGCGAACTCGGCGAGCATCGTGTCGTCGATGAGCGTGCCCATCGTGTCCCACTCGCCTTCGCGCGAGAGTCGGTGCAGTTCGGTCTGCAGCTCCCCCCAGCCGTGCAGTTCCAGCACCCCACGGTAGGCGGGGGTCGACGCGTAGAACGCGATCTGCTTGCGGGTGGCCACCGCGTTGGCTGCGAGTTCGTCCTCGTCGCGGCCGGTGACCACGAACAACGGGCTGGACACCACCACGTCGCCGCGCACGCGGCCGGCGCGCGCAATGCCGCGTTCCAGCGTCGGGATCGTCACCTCCCGGACATAGCGCTGCGTCGAGAAGGCATGCGCGAGCAGGCCGTCGGCGACCTCACCGCACATCTCGGTCATCCGGTCGCCGACCGCGGCGACGAACACCTTGGGGTCGCCGTGGGCGTGCTGCTGCGGCACGAACATCGGGGTCATCAACGTGTGCGTGTAGAACTCGCCCTCGAAGTCCAGTCTCGTGCCGTCACGCCAGCACGCCCAGATCGCGTGCAGCGCCTGCACGAACTCGCGCATCCGGGCCACCGGACTGCTCCACGGCATGCTGAACCGCTTCTCGACATGCGGCTTGATCTGCGACCCGAGCCCGAGCAGCAGCCGGCCCTGCGAATAGTCCTGCAGGTCCCAGCCGATCTGCGCGACGGTCATCGGATTGCGCGCGAACGCGACCGCGATGCTGGTGCCCAGTTCGATGCGCTCGGTGTGCTCGGCGGCCAGGGTCAGCGGCAGGAACGGATCGTGGTTGATCTCGGCCGTCCAGCAGCCGTCGTAGCCGCGCCGTTCCAGGGTTCTCGCGGCGGCGGGAACGTGGGAAAGTTGGCTCACCACGGCAGCGTCCACCTTGAGGCCACCTCCCGCACCCATGCTGGATGAAGCTACAGTAAGCAATTCAGTAAGGTCAACGTTGCGAGCGTCGCGTCGCTACAGAACAGGAGACCGCGGATGGCCAAGGCCGAGGACTGGGCGCAAACCCTCGACGAGTTGACGCGCCGCCGTGACCGTTCCCGCGCGATGGGTGGCGACGAACGGGTGGCCAAGCACCACGGCAAGGGCAAGCTCGACGCGCGCGGGCGCATCGAGCATCTCCTCGACAAGGGCTCGTTCCGCGAGTTCGGCACGCTGGTCGGCGGTGACATCGCCGCCGACGGGATCGTCACCGGTTCGGGCCTGATCGACGGCCGCCCGGTGATGGTCGGCGCCGAGGACTTCACCACGCTCGCGGGCAGCATCGGCCCGGGCGGCAACGCGAAGCGCTACCGGCTGGCCGAACTCGCGCTGCGCGACCGGATCCCGCTGGTGATGCTGCTCGAAGGCGCCGGGTTCCGGCCCAGCGGTGAGCATTACGGCCGCACCCCGACCGATCTGCTGGCCCAGGCGCAGTGCTCGGGCAAGGTCCCGACCGTCAGCGGCCTGTTCGGGCCGTCGGCCGGGCACGGCGCGCTGGTCGCCCCGGTCTGCGACTGGACGATCATGACCAACCAGGGGGCGATCTTCACTGCCGGTCCACCGGTGGTCAAAGAGTCCACCGGCGAGGAGATCTCGAAGGAGGACCTCGGCGGCCCGTCGGTCGCGCTGGCCAGCGGCGTGATCCACAACCTCGGCGCCGACGACGCCGCGGTGCTCGACGACATCCGCCGCTACCTGTCCTACTTCCCGTCCAGTGCGTGGTCGTATCCGGTCCCGGCGCCCGCCGATGAGGCGGCGGGCCGGCGGGCCACCCCGGAACTGCTCGACATCGTGCCGCGCGGCAACCGTCAGGTCTACGACATCCGCAAGGTGCTCGACGTCGTGTTCGACGACACCGACTGGTTCGAGGTCCAGCCCAAGTTCGGCCCGGCGATGATCACCGCGCTGGCGCATCTGGGCGGGCACCCCGTCGCGGTGGTGGCCAACCAGCCCAAGGTGCTCGCCGGGTCCATCGATGCCGACGCCGCCGACAAGGCCGCGCATTTCATCACGGTCGCCGACGCGTTCCATCTGCCGATCGTGTTCCTCGCCGACAACCCGGGGATGCTGCCCGGCAGCCGCTCCGAGAAGACCGGTGTACTACGCAGCGGGGCAAGGATGTTCGCCGCGCAGACGGCCGCGACGACGATCAAGCTGCACGTGACGCTGCGCAAGGCGTACGGCTTCGGGTCGATGGTGATGTCGCTGCTCGGCTTCGACAACCAGAGCGCGACGTTCGCCTATCCGGGCGCGACGATGGGCGCGATGAGCGCGGCGGCGCTGAGCAAGGCGTCACACGCGACCGAGGACCTCGAGGCCAAGCTGCGCCAGGCCGAGGTGGACGCATCGTTCCGCTCTGCCGGCCATCTCGGCTTCGACGACCTGATCCACCCCGAGGAGACCCGCGACGTGCTGATCGACGCGCTGGAGCGGGGGCTCTACAGCCGCCAGGCGGCCGCGCAGCCGGTCGCCCGCACCGTCATCACACCCTGATCTTCGGCGAATTCGGCGCGCTTTGCGACGCACAAGGTCGCAAAGCGCGCCGGATTCACGAGGCGGAGGCGCGGTAGGCGGCGACGATCGGTTCCAGTTCGTCGGGGGTGGCGCCGTGCATGATCACCGCATCGGCACCGTAGTCGAACTCGTTGCGCACCCGGTCGGCGCACTGCTGCGCCGAGCCGGTCGCCGAGGGCTCCAGCCACTCGTCGGGGATCAACGTCGCGATGTGCTCGATCTGCTCGGCGGTCGCCTTGTGGTCGATGCCGCCGGGCACGGACTGCACCACCGGGTCATCGCGGAACCGTTGCAGCACAGCGGGATCCCAGCCGTTGGTGTTGATCAGCAGGTCACCGTAACCTTGCAGGTAGGTGGCCAGCCGGGCGACGGTCTTCTTCAGCCGCAGCTCCTCGGGCAGGTGATCGCCGACGGTCGCAAAGCACGACCACACCCGCACCGACGCCGGGTCCCGGCCGGCCTTCTCCGCCGCGTCCTTGACGGTCTTGACGGCGCGCGCCAGCGTCTCCGGAGTGAAGTAGGTGTGCAGGATGACGTCGTCGAACTCGCGGCCGCCGAGCGCCAGCGTCTGCGGACCGAACGCGACGATCGCGAGCCTGATGTCCTCGCGGAACTCGGGATCGAGGAACAGTATCTGGTATTTGCCGAGCGGGCCGTCGTGGTTGAAGATCATCTCGCCGTGCCAGAGCTTGCGCATCACCTGCGCGAAGTCCTCCATCTGCGCGGTGGTCACCGCCGGGATCCCGAACGCGTTGTAGATCGCGCCGATCCCCCGGCCGATGCCGAGGGTGAAGCGTCCGCCCGACAGGCGGTGCATCGTGGTCGCCCAGGAACCGGTGATCAGCGGATGGCGGGTGTTGTGGTTGGTGGCCGCGGTCGCGATCTGCATCCGGCTGGTGACGGCCAGCGCGGCGCCGGTCAGCGACGACGCCTCCTTGACGTTCCAGCGTTCGGAGATGAAACCGGTGCCGAAGCCGAGCTCCTCGCCGCGGCGCGCCTCGTCCATCAGCGTGGCGGGCCCTTCCCCCCCGGCCCCGGCCAGCAGGTAGTAACCCAACTCGTCCAGTGTGTTCGTCGCATCGCTGCGCGTCATGCCCAGATCCCTTGTTTGTAGCCGCAATTCCAGACCTCGGTGATCCTGCCATCGACGACCCGGAAAATCTCCATGCTGCTGATCGTGGTCTCCGTGCCGTCCTTGAGCCGCATCGGGGACTGGTACACGATCGCGACATGCTCACCGTCGTCGCCGGCGACCACCAGGTTCAGGTCGAAGCGGATGGACTCGAACATCGCCCAGTGGTCGACGACCCGGGCCACCGCCTGCTGGTGGGTCAGCGTCGTGGACTCCCCCACGTCGTGGCGGATCACGGTGTCACCGAGCAGTTGGTCGGCGAGGGCGAAGTCGCGCTCGTTCCAGACCACCAGGTTGTACTGCTCGACCACCTCGCGGGCGGAGCGGGTCATGCGAACACCTCCATCGCGTCGATGTCATCGGCGGCGGCGATCGCGCGCGACGTCAGCTCCAGGCACAACGCCCGGGACCGCTCCGGTAGCGCGTCCCACCCGACCAGGGTGATCACCGGAAGCACCATCAGGTATGCGACCGCGAAGCGGTAATGCCGCCACGCGTCGTCGAAACGGTAGGGCACGCCGAGCAATCCGAGGTACTCGCGCACCAGGGCCTCGTCGCGACCGCGGCGCACCCCGGTCGGCAACCCCTGGCTGACGAGATAGGCGATGTCGGCAGCTCCGCTGCCCACCGACGCGAACTGGAAGTCGACGATCTTGAGCCGGTCGCCGGCGAAGAACATGTTGTCCGCGCGGATGTCGCCGTGCAGCAGCATCGAGTGCTCCACAAGGGCCGCCAGGGCCTGCGGAGCCAGTTCGGCGAACCGGTCGGCGAACCGCGCGACCCGCCGCGGCACCGACGCGCCCGACTCGTCGCGGTAGATCTGCCAGCCCGGCGCGAACGCGGGCACCAGCAGGTCACGCACGATCGGCGTCGCCAGGCTCGGAAAGTGCTGCAGTACAGTGCAGTTGGCCGGGTCGACGGACCAGGTGTGCAGCCCTGCCAGGTGCCCGACGGCCATCCGCGTCTGCTCGATCGACAGCCCGGCGAGGTGGTCGGCATTGTCCCAATCCCTCAGGTCTTCGAGCAACAGCACGAAGTCGGCCGTGTCCTCGGCGATCCGCGCGGCGTGGACGTGCGGGGTGTCCAGCGGGGCACGGCCGGCCACCTCACGGTAGAACGCCAGCTCGCGCCGGTATCCGCCGAGCAGTTCCATGGCCCCGCGCGCCTCGGATTCGGCGGGCAGCTTGGCGATCATCGTCTCGGGCACGCCGTCACCGCTCAGGTGCAGCCGGTACAGCAGCGACGAGAACCCCGAGTCGGCGGCGATCCGTTCGGCCCGCACCCCTGACACGCAGAGGCCGGCAGGCAGCCAGGGGTCGGCGCGCAGCGCCGCGGTCAGCCAGTCCGGCGTCAGTTCGTCGACACTGCCGGGCACCGTCACCGTCCGCCTCCCGAATCCGTCTGGAGCGCAGCGACTCCGCGGAGGAACTCCGAGGAGGCCGCGTGCACGCCGGGTGCGACCAGATGCCCGACGTGGCTGCCCTGGTGCCAGTACAGCTGCCCACCCCAACGCTCGTGCAGTGCGAGCGCGGGTCCGCGCATCGCCATCTGATCGTGCCAGGCGCCGACGATCAGCCGTCGCGGCGGGGGCGGCGACGGCTCGAGGGACTGGTAGTCGACGGCCGACGACAACCGTGCGACGACGTCGGAGCTCAGCAGTGCGACGGTGTCGTCGACCGCGGCTCCCCACCGACCGAGATGCGCGGCGATCATCGCGTTCAGCCCGAAGATCGGCGTGTACACCGCGACCGCGTCGACCGGCTCGAGGTGGGAGACCAGCCCGGCCACCGGGCTTCCCATCGAGACTCCGGCGACGGCGAGCGCGGTGGCCTGCGGACGCAGCCAGCGCACCAGCGCCCGCACCTCGGAGACCACCCGCAGCATGCCCGCGACGTTGGCCAGCGGATCCATGTTCGGATACTCCGGCCACGCGTTCGCGCGCACCCCGCACCCGGGCTGCACCGGCAGGGCGACGTTGAAGCCGAGTTCCTGGTGGATCCACCGTGCGCGCGAGACCAGCAGATCGAAGGGCTGCCCCTGACCCGCACCATGCACCCACACCAACCACGGTCTGCGTTCGGAGTCGGTGCGGCACACGTGCACGACCGCTGTCGCTTTGCCGCCGAACCCCTCCGCGGCCAGCGTGTCCGGCAGGTGCGGATCATGGTCGAACGTGAGCTGCTCGTAGTGGTGCCGGCCGAACCTGCGCCGGCGCAGCGACCCGATGTCGACGGGATCGGGTTCGGCGTTGGCGCCGGCCATACCGAGGGCACTCAGCTCCTCTGCGGCCGCCACGCACGAGGCCACCGAGCGTTCCAGTTTCGGCGGCGGTGCGGTCAACGTCATCCCGGTCAGCGCCAGTTCGTCGAGTGCCACCTCGCCGAGTTGCCGGATTCCCGCCATCGACAACGGGTTCCACGAGCCGGAGGCGACAACCGCACCGTGCGCGCGGGGCAGTATCCCGGCGAGGTCGGCGCCGATCCGCACGAGACGCTCGGAGGTCCTCACGCGAGTGTGAACCCCGCGTAGCCCTGCGCGGCGATCTCCTCGCACTGCCTGCGGTATTCGGGGATACCTGCCGTGTAGCCCATGTACCGGCGCTTCTTACCCGGCACGTTGCCGCCGTTGTACCAGGAGTTGCACGACGGATGCACCAGCACGGTGGGTTCTACGATCGCGGCAGCCTGATCCATCCAGTTCTGCTGCGCGTCGGGCTGCGCTTCGATCGTCCGGTGACCGTGCGTGCGCAGATACGAGATGCACGCGCCGATCCACTCCACGTTCTGCTCCATCGCAGCGACGAAATTCGCTGCTGCCGAGGGGCTTCCGGGACCCTGGATGGTGAACAGGTTCGGGAAGCCGGCGACCGCCATCCCGAGATAGCTCAGCGGACCCTCCGTCGCCCAGAAGTCGCCCAGCGACGCGCCACCGCGGCCGCGGACGTCGATGCGGCTCAGCGCTCCGGTCATCGCGTCGAAGCCGGTCGCATACACGATCACGTCGAGTTCGTGGACGCCGCTGCCGGTCTTGATGCCGGTGGGCAACACCGACACGATCGGGTCGGCGCGCAGGTCGACCAGCGTCACATTGTCGCGGTTGTAGGTCTGGTAGTAGCCCTGGTCGATGATCGGCCGCTTGCACGCGAACGGATGGCTCGGGGTCAACGCCTTCGCGGTGGCCGGATCGGTGACGATGCGGGCGACCGCTTCGCCGTAGAGTTCGGCGGCCATCCGGTTGGCCTCGATGTCGAAGAAGAGATCGCCCCAATCCAGCGCGCCCATGATGCCGCGCTCCTCCACGGCGCGGATCCGGTCCTGTTTCGATGCGGACTTCAGCGGCGGCTTGGCCAGCATCTCCAGCAGCACCGAGAACGCGCTGAGCCGGGCGGCGCCCACCGGGTGTTCGCGCTGGGCGGCCCGGATCTGCGGGTACTGCGCCTTGAGGTCGTCGAGTTCACCCGGGGCGAAGGGACGCACCGTCCACGGCAGCGTGTAGGCCGCGGAGCGCTGGAAGACGGTGAGGTGGCCGGCCTCCTCGGCCACCACCGGGATCAGCTGCACCCCGGTGGATCCGGTGCCGACCACGCCGACACGTCGGCCGCGCAGGTCCACACCGGCCTCGGGCCAGCGGCTGGTGAACAGCGACGAACCGGCGAAGGTGTCCATGCCCGGGATGGTCGGTTCCAGTGGGACGGAAAGGATGCCGGTGGCCGCGATCAGATACGGCGCAGCATAGGTCTGCCCCGGCGCAGTGGCGACCACCCATTCGGTGGCGTCCTCGTCAAACCGCATCGCGGTGACGTCGGTGTGGAATGCGATGTCGCGGCGCAGATCGAGCCGGTCGGCGACGAAGTTCAGATACGCCTCGATCTCGGGCTGGGTCGGCATGGTCTCCGTCCACACCCACTCCTGCTGGATCTCGTCGGAGAAGCTGTAGGAGTACTCGATGCTCTCGATGTCGCACCGCGCGCCCGGATACCGGTTGAACAGCCATGTGCCGCCGACGTTGTGTGCACGCTCGAGCACCCGGACACGCAGGCCGAGTCCACGCAGATGGTGCAGCGCGTAGAGACCGGAGAAACCGGCGCCGACGACGATCGTGTCGTAACGCGCAGGGCCTGGTTCGATCGTCACTGTTCCTCCGGGCTCGACATACTGTCGCTGTTACAGTAACGATGTCCGCAGATGCGTGTGAGTAGATCCGGCCGATCGGTGCGAGGAGTCGCGACATGAAAGTCCCGTTCACCTGGAAGGTCACCGGATGGTTCATGATCGGCTGGTCCGCCGAGTACCAGGTCGGCGACGTCAAGGCGCTCCGGTACTTCGGTGAGGATCTGGCCGCCTATCGCGACGAATCCGGCGAACTGCATGTGCTGGAGGCGCACTGCAAGCACCTCGGCGCCCACATCGGGCACGGCGGCACGGTGGTCGGCGACTGCATCGAGTGCCCGTTCCACGGCTGGCGCTGGGGCCCGCACGGCCACAACACCTACATCCCGTACCAGCCCGACCGGCCCAACAAGGGTCTGAGACTGCGGTCCTATCCCGTCCGGGAGCAGTACGGCTGCATCTTCATCTGGTACCAGCCCAACGGTGACCCGCCGCGGTGGGAGATGCCGGACATCTTCTTGAAGTTCCCGCAGTTCGAGACCGACCCCGCCGCGTACTACCGCCCGTACCCGGAGTTCTCCAGGCGCGCCGACGGCATCCCCGTGCACCCGCAGATCGTCGCCGAGAACGGTCCGGACAGTTCACATTTCCGGTATGTGCACAAGGCGACGGTCACCCCGGTGTGTCTGCACTGGGAGCACGTCGACGAGGAGTGGCGGTTCCTGACCGGCTGGCCCGACGTGCGCAGCGACGATCCGGACACGATGGCGCTGAAGATCCACAGCCACTACAGCGGCCTCGGGTTCGCGATGAGCGTGTTCGAGGGCTCGTCGAACCACCGCCTGATCTTCGCGTGCACCCCGGTCGACGACGAGGTGTCGGACATGTTCTATTCGATCTGGTGGCCCAAGGTGGCGGGCGAGACATCCGACGTCCCCCCGCCGGAGGTCCGCGAGAAGGTCGAGCGGCAGTTCCTCAAGACCGTGTGGGAGGACGTCGACATCTGGGAGCACCAGAAGTACATCGAGAACCCGCCGCTGGCCAAGATCGACGCGAAACCCTATATGGCGATGCGCAAGTGGGCTCAGCAGTTCTACGAGGTGCCGCCGGTCGGCGATCCCGTGGCCACCCGGGGAGGATTCCGCTCGGCCGGCTCGCGACACCCATGACCATACAACTTTGCGGTATCTGTCTACCTGGTGTGGATGCGGCAGTCTAGAGTCCATCGCATGACCGAGCCGACTCAGTTCACCGTCCCGGCCGCCGCCGATGCCATCGCCGCAGTGATCGGCGATCGGGAGTTCATCGTCCAGGGATCGCGCCGTTTCACCTACTCGCAGATCATCGAGCGCTCGAATCGGCTGGCGACGTTCCTGCACGCCCAGGGCCTCGGCTGCCATGTCGAGCGCGGCGCGCTGGCCGGCCATGAGGCCGGGCAGGACCTGCTCGGCATCTACGCCCACAACGGTCCCGAGTACGTCGAAGGCATGCTGGGCGCCTGGCGGGCCCGCGTCGCGCCGTTCAACGTGAACTACCGCTACGTCAAGAGCGAGCTGCAGTACCTGTTGTCGGACTCCGGCGCGACCGCGCTGCTCTACCACGCCGCGTTTGCACCCCGGCTGGCCGAGGTGCTGCCCGACCTTCCCGCGCTGAAGGTGCTGATCCAGATCGCCGACGACTCGGGCAACGAACTGCTGCCCGGCGCAGTCGATTACGAGTCCATCGTGGCCGACGGGCCCGCCGACCCGCCGCCGGTGCAACCGTCGCCCGACGATCTGTACGTGCTCTACACCGGCGGGACCACCGGAATGCCCAAGGGCGTGCTGTGGCGCCAGCACGACATCTTCATGACCTCGTTCGGCGGCCGCAGCCTCTACACCGGTGAGCTCGTCTCGACCCTCGACGACATCGCCACGCGCTGCGCTGACTCCCCCGGCTCGACGCTGATGGTGCTGCCGCCGCTGATGCACGGCGCCGCCCAGTGGGCGGTCTTCACCGCGATGAACACCGGTCAGACCGTCGTGTTCTCGGCAGTCACCGATCATCTGGACGTCGACGACGTCGTCGCCACGATCGAGCGGGAGAAGGTACTGGCCGTCACCGTGGTCGGCGATGCGATGGCCCGGCCGCTGGCCGACGCGTTCGAGCGCACCAGCGCCGATCTGTCCTCGCTGGCGGTGGTCGCCAACGGCGGCGCCCAGCTGACCCCGACGGCCAAACAGCGCCTGATCGACGTCAAGGCGAACCTGATGGTGGTCGACGGCGTCGGCTCGTCGGAGACCGGTGCGCAGATGACGCACATGTCGGCGCCGGGCGCGGTGTCGACCGGGAAGTTCACCGCGGGCCCCGACACCTTCGTCGCCGCAGAGGATCTCGGCTCGATCCTGAGCCCCGGTCACGACGGCATCGGCTGGCTCGCGCAGCGCGGGTACGTGCCGCTCGGCTACAAGGGGGACGCGACGAAGACCGCCGCGACGTTCCCCGTCATCGACGGTGTGCGCTACTCGATCCCGGGTGACCGCGCCCGCCATCTCGCCGACGGCGCCGTCGAACTGCTGGGCCGCGACTCGGTCACGATCAACTCCGGCGGCGAGAAGATCTTCGCCGAGGAGGTCGAGTCGGCGATCGCATCGCATCCGGCCGTGGCCGACGTGGTGGTCGCCGGACGGCCCAGCGAGCGCTGGGGCCAGGAGGTGGTCGCCGTCGTCGCGCTGGCCTCCGGCGCGCAGGCGAGCGCCGACGACCTCATCGAGCACGCCTCGACGGTGATCGCGCGCTACAAGCTGCCGAAAGCGGTGGTGTTCCGGCCGGTCATCGAGCGCAGCCCGGCGGGCAAGGCCGACTACCGGTGGGCCCGCGAACAGGCGGTCAGCGGTTCCTGAGCCGTTTATGGGTCCGCCGACGCGCCCTGCGTAGCGCCAGCACGGTGGTCAACCTCATCGACGGCGTGAACGGCGGCGCGGCCCGCCCGGTGATGGTGAACGGCAGGTCGCTGCCCACCACCGTGCGGTAGTGGCTGAACGCGTCGAATCCCGCCTTGCCGTGGTAGGCACCCATCCCGCTGCGGCCCACCCCGCCGAACGGGGCCGCCGACGGGATCATCTGCGCGGCGAAGTCGTTGCGCGCGACGCCGCCGCTGCGGGTGCGGGCGACGAACGACCGGAAATCGGCGGTGTCGGGCCCGAACCAGTAGGCCACCAGCGGGGCGGGCCGCGCGTTGACGTAGTCGACCACCTCGGCCAGCCGTTCGTAGGTGCGGATCGTCAGCACCGGCCCGAACGTCTCCTCGTCGGCCAGGCGCATGCTGTCGTCCACGTCGCGCACCAGGGTCGGGGCGATCTTGCGGGTGTCCCGGTCGGGCAGCGTCTCCCCCGGCGGCGAAACCGTCTCGACCCGTGCGCCTTTGGCGTGCGCGTCCTCGACCAGCCCGACGACACGGTCGAAGTTGGCCTCGTTCACCGACGAGCAGTAGTCGTCGTTGGCGACGATGGCCGGGAACATCGCCCGCCAGGCGTCGCGGACGGTGGCGACGAACAGTTCGGCGTGTTTGGCCGGCACGAACACGTAGTCCGGGCATACGCACACCTGACCGCCGTTGATCATGCGGCCCTGAGCGATTCGCGTCGCAGCGCGGCGGATATCGGCGTCGGGAGCGACCACCACCGGGTTCTTGCCGCCGAGTTCCAGGGTCACCGGCACCAGGTTGGTCGCCGCGGCCTGTCCGACCAGCGCACCGACCGTCGGCGAACCGGTGAAGAACAGGTGGTCGAACGGAAGCGCCGCGAATGCGGCGCCGACCTGTGCGTCACCGGTCATCACGGTCAGTTCGGCCGGATCGAAGTACCTCGGCGCGAGTTCGGCCATCAGGGCGGCGGTGCGCGGGGTGACCTCCGACATCTTGATCATCACGCGGTTACCCGCGGCGAACGCCGCCGCGGCGGGCAGGATCACCAGGTTCAGCGGGAAATTCCAGGGTCCGATGATGCCGACGACCCCCAGCGGGCACGGGTGCACCTCGGCGCGCAGGCCGAGCCGGCCGGCCGGGCGCATCAGCCTGGCCGGCTTCATCCATTGCCGGACATGGGATCTGGTGTGCTCGATCACCGAGATCATGCCCATGATCTCGGTGAACAGGGTCGCGGCCCGCGGCCTGGTGCCGAAGTCCTCGGCCATCGCGTCGACGAACGCGTCCGCGTTGTCGAGAACAAGCGCCAGCAGTCGGTCGATGCGGTTGCGCCGCAACGCCACATCGGGTGGCCCGTCGGCCAGGAACGACGCCCGTTGGCAGTCCAGCAGCTCCGACATCGGTTGCGCGGTCACCGTCTGTGTCATGTCTGCACCTTGTGCGCCGAACGGTGACGGGCCAGCGCGATCTGCCGGACGATCAGGAAGATCGGGAAGCCCACACTCACGGCGACGACCATACTGATCACGAAATACAGCCAGACCCGGGAGATTCCGAGCCGGCGCGCCTCGACCGCCATGAACACGAAGACCGCGGCGCCGGCGAGCACCACGTCGTTGGTCAGTGAGGCAGCAGCATGGTTGGCGTATCCCGCGCGGATGAAGTCGAGCAGGCTCTCCCCCTGCCCGCTCGTGAGGAACGCGACGTTGTGCCACCACGTCGCGACCAGCGCGACGACGGCGATCACCGCGTAGACCGCGCACAGAGCCCTGTCGCCTCGGGTCATACCTGGACGCTCTCCGGCATCGGATAGACCAGCGCCGCGGTGAAGCCCGCGTCGACCTGGATGTCCTGACCGTTGATCCACCGCGCCTCCGGTGAGGTCAGGAAGCCGATCGCCGGAGTCATGTCGTCGACGGTGCCGTGCCGCCCGATGGTCGCGCGCACGCCGTCGAGCATCTCCTTGCCCATCGCCTTCTCGAAGTCACCGAGAATCGGGGTCTCGGTGGGGCCGGGGCTGACGGTGTTGACCCGCACCCCGTGCTCGCGCCACGCGAGGCCGGACAGGCGCTTGGCGTACAGCACCAAAGCCTGCTTGGAGAAGTAGTAGGCCATCGCGGGCTCCTGCGCGGCGAGCCAACGCAGCACGGACGCGGCGTCTTTGGCGTCGAGGAGTCCGGCCAGCAGTGCAGTGTTGTTCTCCCAGCCGAGCGCCGCCGTCGACGCGACCGCCACCATCGCGCCGCCCCGGTTCATCCGCGGCAGCATGCCGTCGAGCATCAACCGGGCGCCCAGGTAGTTCACTGTCAGCACGTCGGCAGCGTCGGCGGTACCGGGAATGCCGGCGACATGCGCGAGCACATCCCAGCCGGTGCCGATCTGTGCGAGTGTCGCGTCGATCTGCCCGGTATCGCGCAGATCGCAGACGAGCCATTCCGCCACGGGAAGGCTACGGGGCCTGGCGTCGACGGCCAGCACATGATCGCCGCGGGCCTGAAACCACTGCGCCGTCGCGGCGCCGATTCCCGACCCGGCTCCGACCACCACGACGCGGCGCGCTTCTGCAGACATCGTTGAGCCCTCCTGCCGATCCGCGGTCACAGCGGCCGCCACAGATTCTAGTGACTTCTACTGTAGTTCTTACTGTTTTGCCGCCAATAGACTCTTTCCGGCCGGAACGCCGCTGTACAGCCGCTACTGTAACCGTTACAGTAGCGGAATGGAGACTCCGGTTCAGGATGTCGCGGAGGACGAGCCGATCGATCTGCGCGACCCCTATCCGATGTTCGCCCGCCGGCGCGGCGAGGGCGGCGTTTTCCGGGGTTCGGTGATGGACTGGTCGAAGACCCCTGACTCACTCAAACCCGAGAACCTCTATGCCGCAGTGTCGTTCGACGCGGTCAACCGGATCTTCCGGGACGGTAAGACGTTCAACTCGAAGATCTACGACTCCACCATCGGGCTGTTCATCGGGCCGACAATCCTCGCGATGGAGGGCAAACCGCACTGGGAGCACCGCAACCTCGTCTCCGCGGCGTTCAAGTCGCGGTCGCTGGCGCGCTGGGAACCTGAGATCGTGCGCCCGGTCGTCAACGGCCTGATCGACGAGTTCCTCGACAAGGGTGAAGCGGACCTGGTGCGCGACTTCACCTTCGAGTTCCCCACCCGAGTCATCTCCCGGCTGCTCGGGCTGCCGGAGGAGGATCTGCCGTGGTTCCGCCAGCGCGCGGTCGAGCTGATCAGCTACACGGTCAAGTACGAGCGCGCGTTCGAGGCGTCGGCGACGTTGAAGGACTATTTCCTGACGCAGATCGACAAGCGCCGCTCCGCACCGACCGAGGACATCATCGGCGACCTGGTGTCGGCCGAGATCGACGGCGAGCGACTGTCCGACGAGGCCATCTACTCGTTCCTGCGGCTGCTGTTGCCCGCAGGCCTGGAGACCACCTACCGGTCGTCGGGCAACCTGCTGTACCTGCTGCTGACCCACCGTGACCAGTTCGACGCCGTCTGCGCCGACCACGAATTGATCGCGCCTGCAATCGAGGAGGGGCTGCGCTACGAGACGCCGCTGACCACCGTGCAGCGGTTCGCGACCGAGGACACCGAGATCGACGGCGTCGAGATCCCGGCCGGTTCGGTGATCGACGTGTGCATCGGTTCCGCCAACCGGGACGGCACGCGTTGGGAGCGCTCGGAGGAGTTCGACATCTTCCGGAAGCGGCTGCCGCACATCTCGTTCGCCGCCGGGGAACACACCTGCATGGGGCTGCACCTGGCCCGGATGGAGACGCGGGTGGCAGTGGAGACGCTGCTGAACCGGCTCACCGACATCGAGTTGCTCGCCGACGGCGATCCGCACATCCACGGTCAGCCCTTCCGGTCCCCGACGACGATCCCGGTGCGCTTCGCCCCCGCGAAATAGCATTCCGGGTTGTGCTCGGGCCCCCGATCGCAACCCGGAATGATATTTCGCGGGGTCTCAGCTCTGCCGTCGCTCGCGGCGCGCGATGGTCTTGGTCTCCAGGTACTGCGCGAACCCCTCGATACCACACTGACGTCCGATACCGCTGCTCTTGTAGCCGCCGAACGGCGCGTCGGCGCCGTAGAACATGCCGCCGTTCACGCCGAACGCGCCGGTGCGGATCCGCCGCGCAATCGCCATGCCACGCTCGGCCGAGCGCGACATCACCGCGCCGGCGAGACCGAACGCGCTGTCATTGGCCAGCCGCACCGCGTCGTCGTCATCGTCGAACGGCAGCAGTACCAGCACGGGGCCGAACACCTCCTGCTGTGCGATCGCGGCGCTGTTGTCGACACCGGTGATCACGGTGGGGGCGACGTAGTGCCCGCCGGCCAGATGCTCCGGCAGCCCGGCCACCTCTCCCCCGCCCGCGACGATCTCGGCACCGTCGCTGCGGGCACCGTCGATCGCGGTGAGCACCCGCTCCTTCTGCGCGGCACTGATGAGCGGCCCGACCAGCGTGCCCGGCGTCACCGGATCCCCCACCGGCACAAACTGATACGCGGTGGCGATCTCGGCGACGGCTTGGTCGTAGAGCGACCGGTGGACCAACATCCTGCTGGTCGCCGCGCACGCCTGGCCGGCGTGCACGCACACCCCGACCGCGGTGGGCACGATGACGGCGGGGTTCGCGTCGTCGAGCACGATCGCAGCCGACTTCCCGCCGAGCTCGAGGAACATCCGCTTCATCGACTCCGCGCCGTGGCGCATCAACAACTTCCCGACGGCCGTCGACCCGGTGAACGACACCAAGTCCACCCGCGGGTCGGTTCCGAGCAGGCCGGCGACGTCGTTGGACGGCGTCGTCACCACGTTCACCACACCGGCGGGGATGTCGGTCTTCTCGGCGATCAGGCGGCCCAACCGGGTCGCGTTCCACGGTGTGTGCGGGTCGGGCTTGAGGACGACGGTGTTGCCGGCCGCCAGCGCAGGCCCGAGCTTGTTGAGGATGACCTCGATCGGGAAGTTGGACGGCGTCACCGCCGCGACCACCCCGACGGCCTCCTTGACCACTGTGCGGACGTTCCGGTCCCCGAACAACCCGCCGCCGTCGAGGACGCGCTCCCACTCGAAGTCGTCGATCAGCCCCGCCGGATAGCGCAGCGATTCCGCCAGCGGCCAATCCAGCTGGGCCGACTCGGTGGTCATCACCGGGCAGCCGACCTCGGCGACGAGTTCGGTTCGCAGGTCGTCCTTTTCGCTTTCGATGGCGGCCTGCAGCTGCCGCAGGCAGCGCTTACGCAACTCCCTGTTCGTCGACCAGTCGGTGCTGTCGAAGGCACGGCGGGCCGCGGCGATCGCCCGGTCCATGTCGTGGCCGTCCGCGGCGGCCGTAACCCCCAGCAGCGCACCGGTCGCCGGGCTGTGGTTGTCGAACGTGGCTCCGGACGCGGCGCCGACGAGTTCGCCGTCGATCAGCATGCGGCGCTCGGCGCGGCGCGCCGCGCGCTCGCCCCACTGCACGCTCGTGTCGGCACGTTCCGCGGCGATGGAGCTCACCTGACACCTCCGGTGGCAGTTACTCGGATGATCAACGGTAAACATTACAGTATTGACGCTCCGCTACACTCCCCCGAAAGAGCCTCCAGAAGGGATAACCGACTTGATCAAGGTGATGGAGGGCGTGCGAGTCCTCGAGGTCGCGCAGTTCACCTTCGTGCCCGCGGCGGGCGCGATCCTGGCCGACTGGGGCGCCGACGTCATCAAGGTCGAGCATCCGGTGCGGGGCGACACCCAGCGCGGGTTCATCAACATGGGCGGATTCCAGCTCGACCCGAACCGTCATCCGCTGATCGAACACCCCAACCGAGGCAAGCGCAGCGTCGGCATCGACGTGTCAACCCCTGAGGGTCAGGAGGTGCTCTACGAGATCGCCAAGACCGCCGACGTGTTCCTGACCAACTACATGCCGCAGGCGCGGCAGAAGAACAAGTTCGACATCGAGCACATCCGCGCGGTGAACCCGAACATCATCTACGCCCGCGGCAGCGCGTACGGCGACAAGGGACCCGAGCGCCTCGTCGGCGGGTTCGACGGCACCGCGTTCTGGACCCGCAGCGGCGTCGGCCACGCACTGACCCCGGAAGAGCTCGGTGGCGCTCTCCCCCAAGGTATTCCGGCGTTCGGCGACTCGATCGGCGGCATGAACATCGCGGGCGGTATCTCCGCGGCGCTGTTCCACCGCGAGCGTACCGGCGAGGCGGTCGAGCTCGACGTGTCGCTGCTGAGCACCGCGTGGTGGGCGGCGGGCGCCAGCGTCACGCAGGGCATGGAGACCGGCGAGACGATGCGCTCGCTGATGCCCGGCACCACCACGTCGGTCAACCCGTTCATGGCGAACTACCTGACCTCCGACGGCGGCACCATCAACCTGTGCATCGTCAGTCCGACCGGCTACATCCGCGACACCTGGGAGCACCTCGGCCTGCCCGAGCTCGCCGACGATCCGCGCTTCTCCGAGGTGATGCCGCTGATCCAGAACGCCGAAGAAGGTGTGCGGCTGATCGCCGAGGCCATCGCCGCCAAACCTTTCGAGTACTGGCGCCAGCACCTCAAGACCATGAGGGGCCAATGGGCGCCGTTCCAGAGCCTGGTCGAGCTGGCCACCGACGAGCAGGCGCTGGCCAACGACATGGTCGTCGAGGTCGAGGCCGCCGACGGCGGCAAGCCGTTCAAGGTGGTGCGCGGGCCGGTGCAGTTCAACCACGAGCCGCTGGAGACCACCCGCGCGCCGCAGGCCTCCGAACACACTGAGATCGTGCTGATGGAGCTCGGCCTGGAGTGGGACCGGATCGAGGAGCTCAAGGACAAGGGCGCCATCGCCTGACCCCCTTTTCCGCCGAAATGGCATTCCGGCAGCAGAAGTTCGAGTGGACCTCTGCTGGAATGCAATTTCGGCGGCCGTCCCTAGACGGGTTCGACGCGCACCGGCACCCCCGTCAGCCAGGCCATACCTGCCAGCGATTCGACGTCGTCGGGGTCGCTTGAGGTCAGCCGGTTGACGTTGGCGCCGCCGGCCTGGTTGGCCAGCCGCCATCCGCCGGTTCCCTTGTGCCCCCAGCCGTGCGGTACCGCGATCACCCCCGGCATGATGTCCTTGGTCAGCGTCACCGGCACCGTGATGCTGCCGTGGGGCGAGCTGACGCACACCTCGCTGCCGTCGGCGATCTGCAACTCGGCCGCATCGTCGGCGTTCATCAACCCGTGGTGTCCGCGGTGTCCGCGCATCAGCAGCGCAGAATTGTGCATCCAGGAGTTCTCCGAACGAGGTTCGCGCATCCCGATCATCCGCAGCGGATACGAGTCCGGCGCCTCAGCGCGCAGCAGCGAAGTGATCTCGTCCGCGATATCGCTGTGCTGCAACCGGATCCGGCCCCCCAGATAGGCGATCGCGGACTTCAGCGTGCCGACCGCCAGATGCGGCGACAGCACCTTCCCGTGCGGGAGGTCGCGGGCGAGTCGGCGGTGACTCAGGCCGCCGCGACGCAGCCCGAACCAGTCCCCGCCAGCACCGGTGCGGATGACCATGTCGGCGAACATCCGCGGTGTGAACGCAACCCCGAAGCGGCGCATCGCTTTTCCGGCCGCCGTCAAACCGGAGAACACCCGCGACTGCCCCGCCATCCGGGTGATCAGCTCGCCGATGATCTCCCATTCCTGACGTGCCTGTCCGACGGGCGCGATCACCGCGTCGGTGACCTGGCGGAACGGGGTGGCCTGGAACTGCTGGAAGACCAACGCGAAATCGTCGCGCTCGTACATCGTCGTCACCGGCAGCACGTAGTCGCAATGCGCGGTCGTCTCGGTCAGGTAGAAGTCGAGCCCCACCGCCAGGTCGGTGGAATCGAGCGCCTCCTCCAGTTCGTCACCGTTGGGCACCGACAGGACCGGGTTGCCCGCGCTGACGAACATCGCCCGGATCTGACGCTGCCCCGGTGTGGTCATCTCCTTGGCCATCAGCGCGGCCGGTTCGGAGCCGATGATCGCGCGGAAGCCGCCGATGCGTGACCGGGTGCGCTCATAGGTGCGCCGCAGCGCCGCGCCCATCCCGATGTTCACCAGCCGTTGCGCGGGCATCCCCATCCCGACGATGACCGAACCGCCCGGTGTGTCCAGGTTTCCGGCGACCAGGTTAACGACGTCGATCAGATACGACGTCAGGGTCCCGTAGCGCCCGACGCAGGTGCCGAGGCGGCCGTAGACCGCCGCGCGCGGCGTCGTGGCCAGATCGCGGGCCAGCGCCCGCGCCGTGTCCGGGTCCACGCCGGTGTAGGACTGGGTCACCTCCGGGGGGAACGGCGCGACCTGGGTACGCAGCCAGCCCGCTCCGTCGGCGACTGCGTCGATCTCGCGGGTGTGCGCAAGGCCTTCGTCGAACATCACCTGCAACAGCGACAGCAGCAACAGCGCATCGGTGTCGGGGACGATGCCGCACCACTCGAACTGCGCGGCGGTCTCGGTCTTGCGCGGATCGATCACGACCACCCGGCCGCCGCGCTTGACGATGTCGTGCATACGGTCCTTGATGCGCGGCGCGGTCAGGAAACTGCCGTGTGACACCACGGGATTGGCGCCCATCATCACCAGCAGGTCGGTGCGGGTCAGGTCCGGGATCGGCACCGACGTCGGCGTGCCGTAGAGCAGCTGGCTGGCCATCAACCGGCAGTTGGTGTCCTGCGAGGACGCGGTGAAGAAATGCGTGCCGGGCCCGATGCCCTTGATGAACGCCATGATCGCCATCACGTGGGCGTAGCTGAACGCTCCCGGGTTGCCCATGTACCAGCCGACCGCGCCGGGGCCGTGTGTGCGCACCACCCGCGCGAGCCGGTCGGCGATGTCGCTCATCGCGTCGTCCCAGCTGACGGGTTCGAACCCGTCGGCGGTGCGCCGCAGCGGTGTGGTGACGCGGTCGGGGTCGTTGACCACCTCGCTGAACGCGATGCCCTTCTGGCATGCGAACCCGGCGGACAGCGGATGGTCCTTGTCCGGACGCAGCGCGACCAGCCTGCCGTCCTCGACGGTGGCGATCATGCCGCAGAGCGGTTCGCAGATACGGCAGAACGTCACCTTGTGTTCGACCCGAGCGTGTTCGATCCCAGTGTGTTCGATACGAGTCACCATGGCGGGGCCGCCTTTCTCATGGCACTAGTTCGCTAGTCTGCGGCGCGTGCGCTGGATTGTCGATGGGATGAACGTGATCGGCTGCCGGCCCGACGGCTGGTGGCGGGACCGGCATGCCGCGATGACGATGCTGGTGCGCGGCCTGGAGCGCTGGGCGATGGCCGAGGAAGCCGACGTCACCGTCGTTTTCGAACGCCCGCCGGCCCCGCCGATCACCTCGGCGGTGATCACCGTCGCCCACGCTGCCGCGCCGGCGCCGAATTCCGCGGACGACGAGATCGTCAGGCTGATCGCCTCCGACCCGCATCCCGAGCAGATCGTGGTCGCGACCTCGGATCGCGCGCTCGCCGAGCGTGCCCGCTCGGCACACGCGACGGTGTGCGCAGCCGAGCGGCTGCGGGAGCTGATCGACCCACGCTGATCACGTCAGGATCCGCACCGGGACATGGGACCAGCCGGCGACGTTCTGCATGCTGACCTTCTGGCAGCCGTCCCAGTGGACCTCGTAGCGCGGCATCACGTCCAGTAACCGCTCCAGCGCGATCTTGGCCTCCATCCGCGCCAACGCGGCGCCGAGGCAACTGTGGATGCCGTACCCGAACGCCAGGTTCTGCGCCTCGGTCCGGTCCCTGGTGATGTCGAAGACGTCCGGGGCGGTCCACGCGTCGGGGTCCCGGTTGGCCGAGGCGCCCAGCAGGAACACCGGCGCCCCCGCCGGAATCGTGACGCCGTGCAACGTCACGTCGGTGTTGGAGCGGCGGACGTTGTACTGCACCGGGGCGTCGTAGCGAAGCAACTCCTCGATCGCGACGGGAACCATGCCGCGATCGTCGAGCAGCTGTTGCCACTGTTCGGGATGGCGGGCGAACGTGACCGCGGCGCTGCCGATCAGCTTGGTCACCGTCTCGGCGCCGGCCCCGCCGAGCAACGTGGCGAACCCGGCGATCTCGGCGTCGTCCAGCGTGCTCGTCGACCCGTCGTCGCGGTCCACCTCGGCGGCGATCAGCGCGCTGATCATGTCGTCGCGGGGATCGGCGCGACGCTGTTTGATCAGCTCGTAGTACATCAGCCAGATCTCGGTCATCGCCTGCATACCGGATTCCGACATCTCGATCTGCCCGGGTTCACGGTGCAGCGACTCGTCGATCCAGAGCCGCACCTGCTGGCGGAATTCGGCCGGCACGCCGAGCATCTTGGTGATCACGTCGACCGGGAAGTACACCGAAAAGTCCTGAACCACATCAAACTCGGTGCCGCCGCCGAGTGCGTCGGCCAGGAAGCCATCGATGGTCTCGGTGATCATCGCCTGCAACGCGCCGATCGCGCGCGGGGTGAACACCTTGTTGACCAGGCTGCGCATCACCCGGTGCTCGGGCGGGTCGATCGAGATGATCATCTTGGCCGGCACCGGTTTACCGCGCCGCACCATCGCAAGGTCGACACCGTAGGCCGATGAATAGGTCGCGAAATCCTTGAGCCCGGCGGCGACATCGGCATGCCTGCTCAGCGCATAGAACTCATAGTCGGAGTTGTAGTACACCGGCGCCTCGGCGCGCAGCCGGGGATAGAACGCGTGCGGGTCGGCGTAGAAGTCCGCCGAGAACGGATCGAAGTGCACCTCGGCGACCGACTGCCCCGCGACATCCATTCTCACTCCTGTAAGGCATCCGGTTGTGCTTTCGATAAGAGTCACCATATCCTGCTGATGGCCACCCGCGGCACAAGACAGGACGGGACGTGACGGACTCCTACTACGAACTCGTCGACGCCGGCGATCCCCGTGGGGAGAGGTTCGCGCCGTCGGACCACGTCATCAGCACCTGGGGCGCGTCGATGCAGAACGCCGCACCCGTCTCGGCGCTGCTGGTCCGCGCGATCGAGCGCTGCGCCCCGCGCGAGGACACCCGCATCAGCCGGGTCGTGGTCGACCTTCTCGGACCGGTACCGATGACCGACCAGCTGTGGGTGCGCGCCCGCGTGGACCGGCCCGGGCGGCAGATCGAGCTGCTCGGCGCCGAGATGACCGCACCAGGACCGGACGGGACGCCCCGGATCGTCGCGACCGCGTCGGCGTGGCGGTTCCAGCGAGTCCACACCGCGGCCCTGCCCGACACCCCGGTGGAGCCGCTGCGGCCCGTCACCGAGGGCACCCGCCGGATGCCCGACGACGGCGCCGAGCGCACCTACATCCAGAGCCTGGACTGGCTGTGGCTCAACGACATCCTGCACAGCGTGCAGGCCGAGTGCTGGGCCACCCCGCTGGTCGACCTGGTCGTCGGCGAGCAGATGACGCCCGCACAGCGGTTGTTCGCGGTCGCCGATATCGCCAACGGGATGGGCAGCCGGCTCGATCCGGCCGACTTCACATTCCTCAACACCGATCTGGCCGTGCACATCCAGCGGCTGCCCGAGGGCGACTGGATCGGGGTCCGCTCGGAAAGCCACTACGGCGCCGACGGTGTCGGGGTGTCGCGTGGGACGTTGTTCGACGAGGACGGACCGGTGGCCGCGATCCAGCAGGCTCAGCTGGTCCGTCCGCGCCGGTGACCGTGGAAAGGGACTGAACATGCACGATGTGGCGATCATCGGGGTGGGGATCCACCCGTTCGGGCGCTTCGAGGGCAAGACCGCGATGCAGATGGGCGTCGACGCGATCATTGCCGCGGTCGCCGATGCCGGGGTGTCGTGGAACGACATCCAGTTCGGCGTCGGCGGCAGCTGGACGGTCGCCAACCCGGACGCGATCGTCGGCATGGTCGGGCTGTCCGGGATCCCGTTCACCAACGTGTTCAACGCGTGCGCGACGGCGGCCAGCGCCACCAAGGCGTGTGCGGACGGAATCCGGTTGGGCGACTACGACATCGGTATCGCCGTCGGCCTGGACAAGCATCCGCGCGGTGCGTTCACCGAGGACCCCGGCCTGGTCGGGATGCCGAGCTGGTACGCCGAGAACGGGCAGTACCTGACCACCCAGTTCTTCGGCATGAAGGCCAACCGCTATCTGTACAACCACGGTATCGACCACCGCACGCTGGCCAAGGTCGTCAACAAGAACCTGCGCAACGGGGCGCTGAACCCGAACGCGTTCCGTCGCAAGCCGATGGACGAGGACGCGATCATGAACTCGCCGATGCTCAACTACCCGTTGACGCAGTACATGTTCTGCTCCCCCGACGAGGGCGCGGCCGCGGTGGTGATGTGCCGGGCCGACATCGCGCACCGGTACACGAACAAGCCGGTGTACGTCCGCGCCGTCGAGGTCCGCACCCGCCGCTACGGTGCCTACGAGGTGAACACGACGTTCGCCCCGGTCGACGAGGACGTCGCGCCGACGGTGTACGCGTCACGGGCGGCGTTCGAGAAGGCCGGTATCGACCCCTCGGACGTCGACGTGATCCAGTTGCAGGACACCGACGCCGGCGCCGAGATCATCCACATGGCCGAGGCCGGATTCTGCGCCGACGGCGAGCAGGAGAAGCTGATCGCCGACGGCGCGACCGAGATCGGCGGGTCGATGCCGGTCAACACCGACGGTGGCCTGTTGGCCAACGGGGAACCGATCGGCGCGTCCGGGCTGCGCCAGCTGCACGAGATCGTGCTGCAGCTGCGCGGTCAGGCCGGCGACCGGCAGATCCCCGGCGAGCCGAAGGTGGGCTTCGCCCAGCTCTACGGCGCCCCCGGCACCGCGGGCGCGACGATCGTCACCACCTGATCACTCCCGAATTCGGCGCGCTTTGCGACGTCTGACGTCGCAAAGCGCGCCCGATTCGCTAGTATTTCGGCTTGCCGAGGCCCAGCACGTACTGGGCGATCATGTTGCGGAACACCTCGAGGGTGCCGCCGTAGATGCCGACCAGCGGCGCGAACCGGTAGACGTATTCCGCTGCCCCGTCGTCGGCGGCTCCGTCGGTGCCGACCGGCAGCGCCGAGGCCGTCCCCAGGATGTCCATCAGGTCGGGCGAGATGTCGCGCATGGTCTGGGCGAGCGCGACGCGGCCGAAGATGCTCGGCGCCGACAGCGAGGCCTCCAGCCGGGCGACGCTGCGGCCCAACCGGTACGCGACGGCACCGTCGTCGATCAGCCTGCGGCCGTTGGGATCCGGGACGGTCGATTTGTCGGCGGCCGTGTCGACGGCCTTGGCCATGAACATCGCCTGGTGCATCATGATCGATACGTCGGCCAGTCCGTCGTCGGCGGCTTCGACGTCGCCGTGCTCGGCGTTGAGCGGTTCGCGCACCACCGTCCAGCCGCCGTTGACCTCGCCGAGCCGGTAGCGGTCGTCGATGCGGACGTCGCTGTAGTAGACGATGTTGGTGCGGTCGCCGTCGACGGTGCGGATGCCCTGGATCTCGATGCCCGGGGTGTCGAGCGGAACCAGGAACATGGTCAGGCTCTTGTGTTTCGGCGCGCTCGGATCGGTGTTGGTGATCAAGAAGACGTACTGGCAGTTGTGCGCGCCGGTGGTGAACATCTTGGAGCCATTGATCACCCATTGGTCGCCGTCTCGTACCGCGCGGGTCTTGCAGGTCGCGACGTCGGAGCCGCCCTCGGGTTCGGTGTAGCCGAGGCACAACCGGACATGCCCGCTGTAGACCCGCGGCAACACTTCGGCCTTCAGCTCCGGTGAGCCGAACTTCTCCACCGACTTGGTGATCATCGCGGTGGTGCCCGAGGTCACCCACGGCACGTGGGAGCGACGCTTCTCCAGCTCCCAGATCCTCCGCTCCACCCGCGAGAACGGGCGTTCGGTCTGTGGATTCCAGTCCCGGTCCAGATAGCCCGCCGCGCCGAGCGCAAGGTGCACGCCCTCGTCGAAGTTGTCGCCGGTCTCGCGGTCGCGCCGGATCACGTCCTCGGTGACGATCTCGCTCAGGAACGTCCGGACCTCGTCCTGGAACTTCTGCTCCTCGTCGGACAGTTCGACCCGTGAGAAATCCATTGTCTAGCTCCGCCCTTCGCGGTCGGCAACGATCCCGGCGATGTAGGTGGCCGTCACTCCGGGATCTCCGCCGGCGATCGCCCACCCGCGGGCGCGGACCAGGTACGCGGTGGCGGCGGCCTCCGCAGACACCCCGAGGCCGCCCTGGATGTGGACGGCCATGGTCGCGGCCTTGGCCGCCTCCTCGGCCATGAACACGAACGCCGAGGGCGCGAGCTCGCGGCGCTCGTCGGGTTCGTTGTCGGCGAACCATGCCGCGCGCCGGGCCAGGTTGCGGCCGCCCTGCACGACGATCGCGATGTTGGCCAGCGGATGCGAGATAGCCTGCAGCGTCGAGATCGGCACGCCGAGGGTGTAGCGGGTTTTCGAGAACTCGGCCGCGATCGTCATGGTCTCCTCGACCAGCCCGACCAGCGCCGCAGCGGTCAACAGCCGCCATTCATCGAGCGCCCGTTGATATTCCACGATCGCCGTGGGGCCCTCGGCCAGCACGGTGCGGTTGTCTGCGGCACCCGGATCCACCCACGCCATCGGCAGCTTGCCGATGTTGTCGACGCGGGCCGGTCGTGACGCGAAGCTCAGCGCCACGATCTGGTCGCCGTCGCGTACCAGCAACTGGTCGGCGATCGACCCTGCCGGAATCAGCCGCACGCCGGTGCTGTCGAGTGCCGGGTCCAGCGCGACCAGCTGCTTGCCGTTCACGATGTCGGGGTCGACGGAGCCGAGGCGGGCCAACAGCCGCGCGGCCACCACGTGGTCGATCCACGGGACCGGCGCCAGCGAGCGCCCGATCTCCTCGGCGACCAGGGTCAGGTCGACCAGCGTGGCCCCGTCGCCACCGACCGATTCGGGCAGTGCCATCGTCGTCGCGCCCATGGCGCACAGACGTTCCCACAGATGCTTGTCGAACCCGGACTCCTCGGCAGCGCGCACCGTCTCGATGGTGCAGCGGGTCGAGAAGAAATCCTTGTACGCGGCTTGGAGCGCCTGGTGATCCTCGGACAGGCTGTAGTCCAGCCTGCGCAGTTCGTACCGGTCCACGGTCAGATCTCCTGTTCGTCCGTGCCGAAGAAGAAGTCGTTGGCGTTGTAGTAGAGGTAGTTGTCGAGGACGTCGGGCGGCAGGTCGAGCGCGAGCGCCTCGGGGACGACGCGGCTCTGCCGCAGCACGGGCCAGTCGGAGGCGAAGATCACCTTGTTCTTGCCGCGGGTACGCATGAAGTGGAGCAGGCTGTCCGGCAGGCGCTTCGGCGACCACGCCGAGGTCATGATGCGCAGGTTCGCGTACTTGATCAGCAACCGGATCGCTACGTCCCACCAGGGGTCTGCGCCGTGGATCATGCACAGCTTCAACTCGGGGAAGCGCACGCACACCCGGTCGAGGTGGATCGGGTTCTGTACCTCACCGGGGATCGGCGGGCCTGGCAGGCCGGTGTTGACGCACAGCGGCAGGCCGAGTTCGGCGCATTTGGTGTAGAGCGGGTAGTACACCGCGTCGCTCGGCGGGTACATCCCGTCGCCCCAGAAGCTCGGTCCGACAGCGGCATACACGACCGGCAGGTCAGCGACGACCGCACTCAGCTCACGCAGGGACGGCATCGGGCGCAGCAGGTTGACCCCGCCGATGGCCAGCGCGAATTTGTCCGGCCGCTCCTCGACGAATTTGCGGGCGGTCACCGACGGTTTGACGAGATTGTCCATCAGGATGGCCTTCTCGACGCCGTGCTCGGCCATCTCGTCGAGCAGCTCCGGCAGCTCGACCTGGTCGTACAGCGACTTCGGGCCCTTGAAGTAGTCGTCGCGGACCTTGAGCATGAACTCGGGCTGCTTGGCCGTCTCACCGAAGTGCACGTTTACCAGCGCATCAATGACACGGTTCGCTCTCTGGGTCACGGCTGGCCCGCCAGCGTGTCCTGCTGCGCCACCTGGCTTCTCGCCCATCGATAGTCGGCCTTTCCGTTACCCAACCGGCGCACCCGCTCGACGAAGAGGAACTCCTTGGGCGCCTTGTAGCGGGCCAGCGCCGCGTGGCAGGCCTGCCGCAGCGCCTCGGGGTCGACGTCGCTGTCCGGTTGCCTCTGGATCAGCGCGACGATCTCCTGGCCCCAGCGTTCGCTGTCGCGGCCGATCACCAGCGCGTCGGCCACACCGGGGTGGGCGCGCAGCACTTCCTCGACCTCTTCGACGAACACCTTCTCCCCGCCGGTGTTGATCACCAGCGAGTCGCGGCCGTACAGCCGGATGGTGCCGTCGGCCTCCAGCGACGCCCGGTCCCCGGAGATCACCACCCGCCGGCCGTCGACCACCGGGAACGTACGCGCGGTCGCGTCGGCATCGTCGAAGTAACCCAACGGAATCCGGCCCTCGCGCGCGACCCAGCCGATCTCGTCCTCGCCGGGTTCAAGGAACCGGGTGCGGTCTTCGGACAGCAGCACCACCCCGTCGCGCCGTTCGAAGGTGTCCTTGCGGTCGTCACGCAGGCTGCGGCCGAACGCCATGTTCCCGGTCTCCGAGGAGCCGTAGCCGTTGATCAGCGTGATGTGCGGGAGCAGCTCCAACAGCGCGTCCTGGTGGCGCTGGTTGGTCGCCGCACCACCGGTGCCGATCGCGAACAGCGACGACAGATCGTAGGGGCGGCTGCGCAGTTCGGCGATCAACGGCCGGGCGTAGGCATCACCGACCATCGTCATCAGGCCGACCTTCTCGCGTTCGGCGGTCTTCAGCACCGTGGCGGCATCGAGTGTCGGCTTGTCGTACAGGATCACGGTCTGGCCGTTGAGCAGCGCAGCGAACGCGGTCCACATTCCTGCGGCGTGCATCAGCGGCGACACCGCGAACCACGGCGGCCCGGCGTGCGCCACCTTGGCGTGGATCTCGTCGGCGGAGTCGTGGTCTGCGCCGTTCATCGACACCACATAGGTATCGGACTGACGCCACATCACACCTTTGGGCCGGCCGGTGGTGCCGCCGGTGCAGATCATCATCACGTCGTCGGGCGACGGTGCGATGGGCTGATCGACGTCGCCGGTGGCCAGTGCGTCGTCGAGGCTGATCGCCCCGGTCAGCTCCGGTGCATCGCTGCCGTCGTCGATCGAGATCACCACGTCAACCCCGGCGCGGGGCAGTACGTCGGCGAACTTCGCGCCGAGCGAGCGGTGCACGATCACCGCGCGCGGGCGCAGGTACGCGAGCAGTTCGTCGACCTCGCGCGGCGTGTAGTTGAAGTTCACGTTCACCGGCACCGCACGCGCCTTCAGCGCACCGATCACCATGTCCGGGTACAGGTCGTTGTGCATGATCAGCGCGACCCGGTCCTGCCCGCACTGCCACCCCTCGAGGCAGTCACGCTCCTGATGGGCCCCGATTCCGTTGGCGCTCAGGAAGTTTGCCAGCCGGCGGGTGCGGTCGGCGGTCTCGGCGTACGTGCTACGCCGCTGTCCGCAGACCGTCATCAGCCGGTCCGGTATCGCCTCGGCGATGGCGTCGACGACACCGCCGATGGTCCATTCCCCCATTTCGGTCAGGCCGCCCCAGAGGCACCGACGAGGGTGAGGGCGTTGTCGCGCATGACCATCCGGGTGTCCTCGTAGCTGAACTCCGGGAACTGCGGGATGTCGGCGGTGAACGACGTCGGATCGGCCAGCCCCTCACCGTGCGGCCAGTCAGAGCCGAACAGGATCTTGTCCACACCGATGGTCTCGGCGAGCAGCTTCACGTCGTCCTCGTAGTACGGCGCGATCCACACGTTGGTGCGCAGCTGCTCGACCGGATCCACCTTGTAGTGGTAGGGCGCGTTGTTGGCGGACTTCTTCAGCCGCTTGATCAGCCGGTACACGAAATAGGACCCGTTCTCGATGCTGGCGACCTTGAGATTCGGGTGTCGGGTGAAGACCTGGTGCACGATCATCGACGCGATGGTGTCGTGGATGGCGCGGTCGTCCATGATCACCATGTCGAGCGGATCGCGCTTGCCGAAACCCTTGAACACCGCGCTGCCGCCCCACAGCGCGGGAATCGCCATATAGCCCGAGTCGGACAGATGGAACACCACCGGGACACCGGCCTCGGCCAACCGCGCCCACACCGGGTCGTGCACCGGGTCACCCAGGGATCGGGGCCGGACCTCGCCGGGCACCGGGGCGGGCCGCACGCACACGATCTTGGCGCCCCTGCTCAGGACGAACTCGACCTCCTCGACGGCCTTCTCGACATCGGCCAGCGAGATGATCGGCGCGGCCAGGATCCGCCCGTCGGGACGGTTGAATCCCCAGTCCTCGTCGAGCCACAGGTTGAACGCGTGCACCGAGGCCATCGTCGCCGGGACGTCGTGTTTGAGGCCCTCCTCCACGCCGCAGGCGAACGTCGGCAGCATGAACACCGTCTCCAGGTTCTGCTTGTCGAGGATCGTCACCCGGGCGTCGCGATTCTGGTATTCGGGATGGTCGGCCAGCCGGTCGACCTTCATCAGCGAGGCGGGGTCCACCCCCTCGGGGATCTCCCCGCGGAACAGCAGATCCAGGCAGCCGGGCTCGATGATCGGGTCGAACGTCGGGTTCGGGATGAAGTGGTTGATCACCCCGCCGAACACCGCGTAGGTGCGCTTGCCGTCGGTGAGCATCTGCACGCCGCGGCTGCGGAACTCCTTGGGCAGGTGCCGGGTGAACGCGTCGATCGGCTCGTAGTAGTGGTTGTCGACGTCGATCGCGCGGTAGTCCAGGCGCTGGGGCGCGATGCGCTCCTCGTGCTGGATCGTCATGGCGTCTCCTCCTGAGTGCTCAATGGCGGAAAGCTGGGCGGGCGCTTTTCGAAGAAGGCGGTGATGCCCTCGATGAAATCGGGCCGCAGCATCGACTCGTGCATCAGTGTCTCCGCCTCGGCGCTGGCCTCGGGCACGTTTCGCAAAGCATCCCGGTAGATCTGTTGTTTGATCACCGCCAGCGAGCTCGGTGCGCAGTTGCGGGCCATGTCCTCGGCGTAGGCCAGGGTGTGCGCCATCAGCTCGTCGGGGGCGACGACGTCGTTGACCAGGCCGAGCGTCTTGGCCTCCTCGGCGTAGAACGTGCGCCCCGACAGCAGAAGATCGTGCGCGGCACCCCAACCGACGATGCGCGGCAGGATCCAGGAGATGCCGTACTCGGCGATCAGGCCGCGGCGGGCGAACGCGGTGGTGAACTTGGCACCGGCGGCGGCGAACCGGACGTCGCACATCAGCGCGTGCGTCAGCCCGATGCCGGCACAAGCCCCGTTGACCGCGGCGATCAACGGCTTACGCAGCTGGGTCAGGAAGTGCGGATGACGTTCGCCGACGAGCTCGGTCACGTCGGTGTCACCGGAGTCCGAGGCTCCGCTGATCGAGTCGAGATCGCCCATATCCGCCCCGGCGCAGAACGCGCGGCCGTTGCCGGTCAACACGATCACGCGGACGTCCGGGTCGGCCTCGGCGCGGTCGATCGACCTGTAGAAGGCCTGAGCCAGACCGCCGCCCCACGCGTTCATCCGGTCGGGCCGGTTGAGCGTCACCACCGCGACGCCGCTGTCGCGCACGTCGAACAGGACCGGCTCGGCAGAGCGATCGACGGTGTGGTCGACAGCGCTCACCGGCGAACCTCCTCACCTTCATGGATGCCCATACTGTACACCTATCGGTAGCGTCTTTCGCAATGCCGCGGAGCCGCTATCCGCCGATCAGCCCGAGGTTGGTGTAGGCGGCGCGAATCTGCTTCTGCGCCAACTCAGGAAGCTCCGCCTGCGGTGGTCGCGAGTGTGGATGGGAACCGATCGGCAGACCCAGTACCGACGCCGCGAACTTGAACGCGCCGCCCCAGTGCGTGAAGTAGTCCACACGGCCGGGATAGCAGGTGAACCAGGACCCCATGTCGAGGTCGAACTGATCCAGGCCGGACTCGCGCGCGTAGTCCATCGCCGCGATCAAATCCCCTGCCACGATCAGGTCCCAGTACTCGGAATAGATTGGCCGCTGCGGGGTTTCGAACAGGTAGCCCGCGGTGCCGAGCTGGGCCGCGCACACGATACCCTCGCGCAGCCAGCCCGCGCGGTAGACGGTCTTGTCGCATTCCCACAGCACCAGCTCCGGTGCGAGCTGGTGCAGCATGCGACTGGCGGCCGGCCGGAACGCACCCTCCTTGGTCGCGCACACCGCCGGGATCTCTTCGTAGATGCGGGCGCCCTCCGCCGGGCTCAGCACGTATCCCGAGGACGGCGAGTTGAACATGCCGAGGGCGATGTCGGTGCGTTCGGCGATGTAGCGGAAGAACCGCAGTACGCCTTCGCCCCCGTGCGTCTCCATCATCGGCGTCTGGATGTAGACGATGTCGGCGCCCGCCTGTTGCGCGTGCCGGGTGAGTTCGAGGCAGTCCTTCGCCGATGTCGCGCCCGTGCAGGCCTGGATCACGACGTCTGGGTTGACCGCGCGGCCTTCCTCGATCGCGATCTCCAGCAGTCGTTTTCGCTCGTCGAGGGTCAGCGCCCAGAACTCCGCGATGCCGCTGGTGCACCACAGCAGCGGGTGGCCCAGATCGCCGACGCAGTAGCGCACCAGCGTCCGGTAGGCGTCCCAGTCGATGTCGTCACCGTCGGCCCCGGTGAACGGTGTGTAGAGCGAATCGCCGATACCGCGCAGGGCGACACGCGCCCAGTCCCGGGCTTCCGCAGCTGTCGCCATTCCGCTCCCCTTCTCGTGGGTCAGGTGAAGGCTTAAGTGAAATCCGAACCGCCGTCGACGTTGATGTTGGCGCCGGTCATATAGGAGTTGCGCCGCGACGCCAGGAACGCGACGACGGGGCCGATCTCGGTGGGCAACCCGGCACGCGGCAGGTGCGCGGGATGGCCGAAGTGCTCGTCGATCGCGGCCATCAGCGCATACGGGTCACTGCCGTCGACACCGACCGAATCCGCCCACCCGACAAGGGCTTCCGAGGCGATGCTGCCGGGTGACACGACGTTGACCATGATCTCGTCGTCGGCAAGCAGCAACGAGAGGTTCTTCGAGATGCTGGTGACCATCGCCTTGGCCGCGGTGTAGGCGGGCAGGATCACGCTCTGGCGTTGGGTGGAGTGCGCGGAGAAGTTCACGATGCGGGCCCATTCCGCGGCGCGCAGCAGCGGCAGTGCGGCGCGCACGCAGTGCACCATCCCCATCGCACCGTCGTCGACGGCCCGGCGCCAGTCGGCGTCGCTGAGCTCGTCGAAGGTGCCGCGCACGGTCGGGCCGACCGCGTTGACGAGGATGTTGAGCTGCCCGCCCCAGCGCTGTGCGATCTCGGCGAACGCCTGCTGCACGGCGGCGTCGTCGGCGCAGTCGGCGACCAGACCCACTGCGTCCGGGCTGCCGCGGCCGCGCAGCTGCGCGGCCGCGTCCTCGAGCACCTCCTGGGTCCGGCCGATGACCGCCACCCTCGCGCCGTCGTCGGCGAAGCAGTGCGCGGCCGCCAGCCCCATCCCGCGGCCACCGCCGACCACGACCGCGGTGGCGTCACGCAGACCCAGGTCCATCGCGTCCGATTCCCCGGGTCAGGACCCCGTCCAGTTCGGCTTGCGCTTCTCGGCGAACGCCGTCGCGCCCTCCATCGCGTCCTTCGACGAGAACACCGGAAACGCGATCTCGCCCTGCTTCTTCCACATCTCGGCCTCGGTCCAGTCCGCCGACTTCGCGATGATCTCCTTCGTGGCCGCGACCGCCAGCGGGCCGTTGGCGGTGATGCGCTCGGCCAGTGCCAGCGCACCGTCGAGCGCGCCGCCCGGTTCGGTCAGCACGTTGACGAAACCCCACGCCGAGGCTTCCTCGGCGGTGAAGCTGTCGCCGGTCAACGCGAGCTCAAGGGCCTTCTGGTACGGGATCTTCTTCTGCAGCCGCAGTAGGCCGCCGCCGGCGGCGACCAGGCCGCGCTTGACCTCGGGGATGCCGAACTTCGCGTCCTTGGCGGCCACGATCAGGTCGGTGGCCAGCACGATCTCGGTGCCACCCGCCAGCGCGTACCCCTCGACCGCGGCGATCAGCGGCTTGCGGGGCGGGCGTTCGGTGAACCCGATGCCGCGACCCTCGATGGCCGGGACCTCACCGGCCATGAACGCCTTGAGGTCCATCCCGGCACAGAAGTTGCCACCCGCGCCGGTGATGATTCCCACCGACAAATCCGGGGTGTCGTCGAGTTGATCCATCGCGTCGGCCAGCCCCTGGGCCACCGCGAGGTTGAAGGCGTTGCGCGCCTCGGGACGGTTGATGGTGATGATCAGCACCCGGTCTCGGCGCTCTACCAGAACCTCGTCAGACACTTGTCGCCCTTGACCTTTCGTGTGGGATATCGCCGAGCAGTGCTGGAAAAGCTTACTATAGGACTTACAGTAAAACGATGAAACAACCGTGACGACGGCCCACCGCAACCCAGGCGGTAAGGTCGCGCTCACGGCGATACTCCGACACCGCTGCAAAGACGCAGTTCAGAGTATGCGCCGTCGATACATTCAGGACCACGAATCCGTCTCGGCGGGCAGCGTGGACACCGTCGAGATGATGGAGGTGCCTCCAGTGGCAAAGCAGGCGACCGCGGAGAAGCGTCAGCGCCGGGAACGCGGTTCCATCAACCCCGATGACATCATCAAGGGCGCGTTCGAACTCGCCGAACAGGTCGGCATCGACAACCTGAGCATGCCGCTGCTGGGCAAGCATCTCGGCGTCGGCGTCACGAGCATCTACTGGTACTTCCGCAAGAAGGACGATCTGCTCAACGCGATGACCGACCGGGCCTTGCGCCAGTACGCGTTCGCGACCCCGTACGTGGAGGCCGAGGACTGGCGCGAGACGCTGGCCAACCACGCGCGCACGATGCGGAATACGTTCAACGGCAATCCGATCCTGTGCGACCTGATCCTGATCCGATCCGCGCTGAGCCCTCGTGCGGCCAAGGTCGGCGTCAAGGAGGTCGAGAAGGCGATCAGCAGCCTCGTCGAGGCAGGGCTGTCCCCCGAGGACGCGTTCGACACCTACTCGGCGATGTCGGTGCACGTCCGCGGATCAGTGGTGCTGCAGCGATTGCGCGAGAAGAACCTCGCCGGTGAGGACGGCCACGGCGATATCGACGACACGATGGCGTTCGACCCCGAGACCGCCCCGCTGCTGGCGGCGGTGACGCAGCAGGGCCATCACCTGAGCGCGTCCGACGACCGCAACTTCGAGTTCGGGCTGGACTGCATCCTGGAGAACGCCGCCCGGCTGATCGAACAGAACAAGAAGTCCGGCCGCAAGACCACCGCGCGCAAACGCTAGACCCCCGCTCCGCCGAAATTGCATTCCAGCAGCAGAAGTTCGAGTAGGTCACTGCTGGAACGCAATTTCGGCGAGATGGTTCTAGACCTCGATGACGACGCCGCCGCCCTGACCGCCACCCGCGCACATCGCGGCGACACCGATGCCGCCGCCACGACGCTGCAGTTCGTAGATCAGGGTGGTGATCATCCGGGCGCCGGACGCCGCGATCGGATGACCGAGGCTGCAGCCACTGCCGGAGAAGTTGACCAGTTCCTCATCGATGCCGTACTCACGCACCGCGGCGATCGGCACCGACGCGAACGCCTCGTTGATCTCCCAGAGCGTCACATCGGACGGCTTGAGGCCGGCCTTGTCCAGCACCCGGCCGATGACCTTGACACCACCGAGACCGGTGTCGCGCGGGGCGACGCCGACCGCACCCCAGGCGCGGACCTTGGCCATCACCGTGAGGTTGTTCGCCGCGGCGTAGTCGGCCTCCACCAGGGCCACACCGGCTGCGGCGTCATTGGTGCCGCTGCTGTTGCCCGCGGTGATCGAGAAGCCCTCGATCTCCGGGTGCAACACCTTCAGGCCGGCGAGCTTCTCGACGGTGGTGTCGCGGCGCGGGTGCTCGTCGACGCTGAAGTCGATCACCGAACCGTCGAACTGCTCGACCTTCAGCGGCACGATCTCGTCGAGGAACTTGCCCGCATCCTGGGCGGCCACGGCGCGCTGGTGGGAGCGGGCGGCCCAGGCGTCCATGTCCTCGCGGGTGATGCCGGCGGCCTGCGCGGTATTCCAGCCGACGGTGATGGACATGTCCTTGGTCGGGGCGTCCGGCGTCTCGACGTGGGTGGGCGGCATCCAGCGTTCCTCGAACTTCAGCTCGGGACCGGGGATGCGCCAGTTGGTCAGCGGCGTCATCGACAGCGACTGCACGCCGCCCGCGATCAGCACGCGCTCCATGCCGGAGCCGATCTGCGCCGCGGCGTTGCCGATCGCGGTCAGGCTGCCCGCGCAGTGCCGGTTCACCGACTGTCCGGGAACATGCTGCAGGCCCGCGGCATCGGCGGCATAGCGCGCGAGATCGCCGCCGCCGTAATGGGATTCGGCGAAAATGATGTCGTCGATGTCGGCAGGGTCGACGCCGGAGCGGCGGACGACCTCGGGCAGCACCGTGGTGATCAGCGTCTCGGGCGGGGTGTTGACCAGTGTGCCCTTGAACGAGCGGCCGATGGCCGTCCTGGCAGCACCGACGATGACGGGTGTAGGCATGCTCTCGACCTCGGTTTCTCGACAGACGAACGTTACAAAACTAACAGATAATGTAGCGCCGACCGCAAGTGACCCGAGTCACTCCGGCTCCGGCACGAAGAAATGCTCGTCACGCAGCCGGAACGCCTCCTTGGTGCCGTGCTGGGCGCGGGTCTTCACGAAGTTGAACTCGCCGTCGGCGAACTGCAGGTTCGTGCCGTACGCATGGAACAGATAGCTCGCCACCTCCTCGCCCTGGTACGCCTGGCTCTGCTCGACGAGCCGGAACGCCTCCTTGGCGATCACCACGCCGTCGGCGGGCATCTTGGCCGCCTTCTCGGCCCAATACCGGGCGCGCGCGGTGACCTTCCCCGGCTCGCAGGTCTCGGTGAACACGCCGAGGTGCTCGACCTCGCCGGCCCTGATGATGTCCCCGGTGAGCAGCAGCCGGCGGGCCTGCACCGGACCGAGCCGGTGGAAGAACATGTGCAGGCTGCCCAGCGCGGGGCCCAGGAACCGGGTGGCGGGCATCCCGATGCGGGTGTCGCGGGCGATCACCGAGATGTCGGTCATCAGCGCCATCTCGAAACCGCCGCCGAGCGCGTACCCGCTGATCTCGCCGACGGTGACCTTCGGGAAGCCCATCAGGTTGTGATAGAAGCCGAACGACTTGCGGTCCACGGTGAGCCGGCGCCGCTGACTGGGACGGGATTTCGCGGGTCTCTTCTCGTCGCCCTTACCCTCACCGCCATACCAGCCGTAGGCGTTGTTCATGTCCGCCCCGGTGCTGAACACGCCGTCGGCGCCGCGCAGCAACACCACGGTGATGTCGTCATCCTCGGCGACCTCGTCGAGGTAGCGGCCCATCAGGTTGCGCATCGACGCGTCATAGGAGTTGCGCTGCTTGGGGTTGTTCAGCGTGATGGTGGCAATGCGCTTGTCGCGGTCGACCTCGAACAACACGCGGTCGTCGGCGGTGGTGGTCATGGGTGAGCCTTTCAGGTCGAGATCAGTTTGGCGTCAATGGTTTTGTCCGACCCGGCGGCGAGTGTGTTGCGGCGAGCGGCGGCCAAGTGATCCTGGGCAAGTCGCACGGCCTTGGCCGAGTTCCCGTCGGCGATCGCCTCGAGCAGTCGGTGGTGGTCACGCAGGGCCGCGCGCATCGTCGTAGGCCTCATCGGGTCCTCGGGGTGGAATTCGTCGCTCCAGACCGCGGATTCGTGCGCCGACCAGATCACCTCGAGCGAACCGATCAGCAGGATCATCGGCTCGTTGCCGCAGCGGGAGACGATGGCCTCGTGGAACCGGCGGGCGTTCGGGACGTACCGCGACGGGGTGTCGAACTGCTCGGCCTGCGCGTCGATCGCCTCCCGCAGGTACGGAAGTACCTCGGTTGCGCGGTCCTCGCGGGCCGCGCACATGCCCGCGCAGATCGGCTCCAGATGCAGCAGTGCCTCGCTGACGTCTCCCGGGGTCGCCGCGCGCGTCTGCAGCACCATGCCGATCATCTGCGCGGTGCGTTCGGCCGACGGCAGATGCACCACCGCGCCTCCGACGTTGCCGCGCCGCACCGAGATCAGGCCGTCGGACTCCAGGATGTGGATCGCCTCGCGCACCGCGGGTGGGCTGACGCCGAACTCGGCGAACAGCGCCTCCTGCGACGGTAGTACGTCGCCCTCTTTGAGTCGCCCGGTCAGGATGTCCTCGCGCAGCCGAGACGCCACGAGGTCGGCGACCCGGGGCTGGCGTATACGCGGTGGCGGCGATTGAGACGACACGTGTTCCGTCGACGGCCTTTCCTTGCTAACTTGTACAGGATAGTAATCGTAGTACCAACTGTATGGCTATCTGTATAGCCCTCTGCCGGCCCGGGAGGACGGTGTCCTGTGCGCGATGACGCGGACGCAGGCGCGGTGCGGCTGACCACAGACGACTCCGTGCTGCGCATCACGCTGGACCGTCCTGGTCGGCGTAATTCATTGAGCCACAGCATGATCGATGAGCTTGTCGCTACGCTGACCCGGGCCGCCTCCGACGACTCGCTGCGCGCGGTGCTGCTCACCGGCGCTGGTCGCGACTTCTGCTCGGGCGCCGACTGGGTCGCCACCAACAGTGCCGCCGGCAACAGCGGAGACCGCAAGCCACGTCCCGGCAATCTGATCCGCCGCGTGCCGCATCAGGCCAACCGGCTCGTCGAACTGATCACCACCATCCACGTTCCGGTGGTGTGCGCCGTGCAGGGCTGGGCGGTCGGGTTGGGCTGCAACCTCGCACTGGCCGCGGACTTCACCGTCGCGGCCTCGGACGCGAACCTGTGGGAACCGTTCATCGACCGCGGCTTCAGCCCCGACTCGGGCGCGACCTGGCTGCTGCCGCGACTCGCCGGGGTGGCCCGGGCCAAACGGATGCTGCTGCTCGGGGAAAAGGTCAGCGGCACCGAGGCCGCCGACTGGGGGCTGATCCACCAGGCCGTCGCGGCCGACGAGATCACCGCCGCGGCCGACGATCTCGCGCGCAGGCTGGCCGCGGGACCGACCGTGGCGATCGGGCTGGCCAAGCAGGCCGTGAACTTCGGGCTGACCGCCACGCTGCCGCAGTCGATGGCCCACGAGCTCGCCGATCTGGAACTGGCCTGCCGCACCGCTGATTTCAAGGAAGGCCTGGCGGCGTTCCGCGCCCGCCGGGCACCGGACTTCCACGGCAGATAGACGAAAGAAGGCACGTGAGTTCCCACCGTTACGACACCATCGGCTATGACGTCGACGGCCACACGGCGACGATCACGCTGAATCGGCCGGACGCGCTCAACGCGCTGTCCCCGCACATGATCAACGAGCTGCGGGCCGCCTACGACGAGGCCGAGAACGACGACGACATCTGGCTGATGATCGTCACCGGCACCGGCCGGGCGTTCTGCACGGGGGCCGACGTCAAGGAGATTCCCGACGACGGCAAGGTGATCTACGAACGCCCCTACCTGTCCACCTACGACCAGTGGGAGGCGCCCCAGGAGGGCACTCCCCCGTTCCGGCGGATGGCCAAACCCGTGCTCGCGGCGATCAACGGCATCTGCTGCGGCGCCGGGCTGGACTGGGTGACCACCGGGGACATCGTGATCGCCTCCGACAAGGCGACGTTCTTCGACCCCCACGTCAGCATCGGGCTGGTCGCCGCGCGCGAGATGGTGCGGCTGGCCCGGGTGCTGCCCCGCACGGTGGCGCTGCGGATGGCATTGACCGGCAAACACGAACGGATGAGCGCCGAGCGCGCCTACGAACTCGGCATGGTCACCGAAGTGGTTCCCCACGACACACTGCTGGAACGCGCCCACCAGATCGCCGACATCGTGAACTCCAATGCGCCGCTGGCGGTCCGCGGCACCCGGCTGGCCATCCACAAGACACTCGATCTGCCACTGCTGGAAGGCGAGATCCTGGCCGAGACATTTCGCGAGCGCGTGGTGCGCACCGAGGACGCGCAGGAGGGCCCGCGGGCGTTCGTCGAGAAGCGCAAGCCGAACTGGCAGTGCCGCTGAGGATGTCGATGACCGCAACCGAAACCATCCTGCTCGATCTCGACCACGACGTCCGGGTCGCGACCATCACGCTGAACCGCCCGGAGTCACTGAACTCGTTCAATCGCACAATGTGCCATGAAATGCGCGACGCCTGGCACACCATCAAGGACGACGAGGGCATCAACGCCGTCGTGCTGCGGGCCGCCGGCGAACGGGCCTTCTCGGCCGGACTGGACGTGAAATCCCGCTACGGCCAGCCCGACATCGTGTGGAACCACGAGGATCCCGGTGAGCTGCTGAGCCCGAAGTGGCAGAAGATGTGGAAGCCGGTGGTGTGCGCGGTCCAGGGCATGTGCACCGCGGGTGCGCTGTACTTCGTCAACGAGTCCGACGTCGTGATCTGCTCCGAAGGGGCGACGTTCTTCGACTCCCACGTCAGCGCCGGTCTGGTCAGCGCGCTCGAACCCATCGGCCTGATGCGCCGGGTCGGCCTCGGCGACACACTGCGGATGGCGTTGATGGGCAACGACGAACGCGTCGGTGCCCAGACCGCGCTGCGCATCGGCCTGGTCACCGAGGTCGTCCCCGAGAGCGCGCTGTGGGACCGCGCCCACGAGATCGCCGTGACGATCGCGAAGAAGCCGCCGACCGCCACCCAGGGCACGGTCAAGGCGATCTGGGAATCCCTCGACAAGCCCTACCGCGCCGCGATGGACCAGGGGCTGATCTACACCCGGCTGGGCAACCCCATCGCGACCGACGAACTCGCCGAACGCCCCGTGCCGAAGACGGCGCCGAGGATCCGATGATGCACCCGCTGTCGCGGCGGATCACCGACGTGCTGGCACTGGAGACGTCGGCGCGGGCGATCCAGTTCGACGGACAGTGGAGCAGCTGGGGGCAGGTCGGCACGCTGGCGCACCGGATCCGCGACCAGGTCGGCACCGCCTCCGCGGGAATGATGTTGCGCAACACACCGACCCACGTCGCCGCACTGCTCGGTGTGCTGGCCGGCGGCGGCACCGTGGTGGTGATCAACCCGTCCCGCGGCGACGACCGCACCCGCGCCGACATCGCGGCGCTCGGGGTACCGATCCTGATCGGAGCGACCGACGATCTGGCGGCGCTGGCGCCGCAGACCTCGGCGACCACGGTGGCACTCGGCGGCCTCGACGACGCGCCGCACGTCAACGCCGGCACCGCCGCCGCGCGCGAGGACCGGTCCGGTGTCGCGGTGCGGATGCTCACCAGCGGCACCACCGGCCCACCCAAGCGGGTCGACCTGAGCTACGAGATGCTGGCCCGCAGCGTGATGGGCCGCGACCCCGCCTCGTCGCCGCCACCCACCGAGCTCCGGCGCGGCGTGGCCATCGTGAACTCCCCGCTGGTGCACGTCGGTGGCGTGTTCCGAATCCTGTTGTGCCTGGCCGAGGCCCGCCCGTTCGTGCTGCTGCCGAAGTTCGATCTCGGGCGGTGGTCCGACGCAGTGCGCGAGCACCGGCCGAGCGCGGTGTCCCTGGTGCCCGCGGCACTGCGCATGGTGCTGCACTCCGACCTGACCCGCGAAGACCTGACCGGCATCAAGGTGGTCACGTCCGGCACCGCGCCGCTGTCCGCCGATGACGCCGACGCGTTCACCGAGAAGTTCGGCATCCCGGTGCTCACCTCATACGCGGCCACCGAATTCGGCGGCGGTGTGGCGAGCTGGACGCTGGCCGACCACCAGCAGTTCTGGCACCAGAAGCGCGGCAGCGTCGGACGGGCCAACCCCGGAGCCCGGCTGCGGGTGGTCGACGACCACCGCGAACCCGTTCCACCCGGCCAGGCCGGCCTGCTGGAGGTGATCCCCGCCCAACTCGCCGAAACCGGCCAATGGATGCAGACCACCGACCTCGCACGCATCGACGAGGACGGGTTTCTGTGGATCCTCGGACGCGCCGATCAGGCGATCATCCGCGGCGGGTTCAAGGTGATGCCCGACGACGTGAAGTCGGCGCTGGAATCTCATGCCGCCGTGGCCGGCGCGGCCGTGGTCGGGGTGCCGGATCCGCGCCTCGGCGAGACCCCGGCGGCGCTGGTCGAACTGCGCCCCGGCGATTCCGCGACGCCGCAGGAGCTGATGGACTACCTGCAGACCCGGCTGGCGCGGTATGAGGTCCCGACCGCACTGGTGCTCACCGACGCGATCCCCCGCACCCCGTCGGGCAAGCCTGACCTCACCGCCGTGCGGTCACACTTCGCGCAACGATGAGCACCGCGCCGGTCACCGTCGCCGACGTGCTGCGCGCGCAACGCCGGTACGCCGACAAGCCGCTGCTGATCTGTGACGACGAGCGGCTCACCTACGCCGACGCGGATTCCCGGTCCGCGGCGCTGGCCGCACACCTGGTCACCCTCGGGGTCGGCAAGGGCAGCCACGTCGGGTTGCTGTATCCGAACGGGGCGCAGTTCGTCGTCGCAGCGCTCGCCGCGGCCCGCATCGGCGCGGTGGTCGTACCGTTCTCGACGTTCAGCACCGCCGCGGAGCTACGCAGACAGTTGGTCGACAGCGACGTCGGCGTGCTGCTCGCGGCCCGCACCTACCGCACCCACGACTATGTCGCGGCCCTCGGCGACGCGGTCGGTGCACCGGTGCCGGACGGACCGCTGTGGTCCACCGAGGTTCCGGTGTTGCGCCGCATCGTGTTCGACCTTGTGGTCGATCCCGCACCCGGAGCCGGAGACGTGAAAGCCCTGGAAGACGACGTCGACGGATCCGACGTCCTCGCGATCATCTACACCTCGGGCTCGACCAGCGACCCGAAGGGTGTCGTGCATACGCACGCGTCGTTGTTGGCACACCAGCGCAACCTCAACGAGATCCGTGGGCTCACCGAGGACGACAGGCTGTTCTGCAATTCGCCGTTCTTCTGGATCGGCGGGTTCGCGTTCGGGTTGCTGGCCACCCTCGTCGCCGGCGCGACGCTGATCTGCTCGAACGCGACCGACGCCGGACAGACCCTCGACCTGCTCGAAGCCGAGAAACCCACGGTCACCAACGGATTCGTCGCCGGCATCGCGCACCTGACCCGCCACCCGAGCTTCACCACCCGTGACCTGTCCTCGATGCGCCGCGGCAACCTGTACCCGATCATGGCCCCCGACGCGCGGCCCGACGACCCGGAGCTGCGGCACAACATGCTCGGCATGACGGAGGCGGGCAGCGTCGTGCTGCTGTCCGGCGACGAATCCGATCAGCCCGAATCCCGCCGCGGCTCCTACGGATTTCTGGCGCCCGGCTTCGACGCTCGGATCGTCGACCCGGATACCGGGCGCGACACCGTTGGCGCTGTCGGCGAACTGCTGCTGCGCGGACCACATCTGCTGCAGGGCTACTACGGCCGACCCCGCGAGGATTGCTTCGACGCCGACGGCTGGTTCCACACCGGCGACCTCGTGCGCCGCGACGACGACGAGGTCTTCTACTTCGTCGGCCGGGCCGGTTCGATGATCAAGACCGCGGGCGCCAACGTCGCACCCGCCGAGGTCGAGAAGGCGCTCACCGCGGCACTGGCGGTCGTCGACCCGAACGTGGCGGTGCACGTCGTCGGCCTGCCCGATCCCGAACGCGGGCAGATCGTCGCCGCCGTCATCGCGACCGACAGCGTGATCGACCAGACCGCCGTCACGGCGGCGCTGCGGGACACGCTGTCGTCCTACAAGATTCCCCGGCGCGTGCTGACGGTGCGCCCCACCGACGTGCCGACCATGTCCAGTGGCAAGCTCGACCTTCCCGCGCTGCGCAGGCTGTTCGATGACTGACACGATCGACGCGCTGCTGCGCGCGCAGGCCGCGGCCCACCACGCCAAGGATGCGGTGATCGACCCCGGCGGCCGTATCAGTTACCGCGAACTCGACTCGGCCACAGCAGAACTCGGTGCCGCCCTCATCGCGGTCGGCATCGGCAAGGGCACCAGGGTCGGACTGCTGATGCCCAACGGTGTGCGGTGGGCGCGCACCGCACTGGCGTTGATGCGCATCGGCGCGGTGCTCGTCCCGCTGAGCACGCTGCTGACCCCGCGCGAGCTCGATGCGCAGCTGCGTACCGCGTCGGTGCAGTACCTGATCGCGGTCGAAGAGTTCCGCGGGCACCGCTACCTCGACCGCTTGTCCGCGGATCTTCCCGCGCTGCGTGCGGTGTGGACACCCGACCAGACAAACGCGCTCCCGCCCGGCCCGGCAGCGGTGGCGGACGCGATGGCCCGCGGCGTCAGACCTGCCGACCCGATGGCCATCCTGTTCACCTCGGGAAGCAGCGGCCCGCCCAAGGGTGTCCGGCATTCGCACGGCAACGCGATCGGTGCCGTCCGTGCCGGCCTGGCCGAGCGCTGCATCGACGCCCAGACCCGCCTGTACCTGCCGATGCCGTTGTTCTGGGTCGGCGGGTTCGGCGGCGGGCTGCTCTCGGCGCTGGTGGCCGGCGCGACCCTGATCACCGAGGCTGTCCCCCAACCCGCGTCGACGCTGCGGCTGCTGGCCGACGAGCGGGTGACGCTGTTCCGGGGCTGGCCCGACCAGGCGGTGGCGCTGGCCCGACACCTGCCCGGCTCCGGCGTACAGCTCGAGCTGCGCCCCGGCAGCCTGGAAGCCCTGCTCCCCCGCGATCTGCGGTCCACCCCCGGCGCCCGGGCGAACCTGTTCGGGATGACCGAGTCGTTCGGCCCGTACTGCGGCTACCGCGCCGACACCGATATGCCCGCCACCGCATGGGGAAGCTGCGGCCGACCGTTCGACGGGGTGCAGGTGCGCATCACCGACCCTGACACCGGCACCGCGCTGCCTGCGGACTCGATCGGGATGATCGAGATCCGCGGCCGCACCGTCATGCAGGGCATCTGCGGGCGCGCTCGCGAGGACGTCTTCACCGCCGACGGCTACTACCGCACAGGTGATCTCGGCCGTTTGGACGCCGACGGGTTCCTGTTCTCGCACGGCCGCGCCGACGACATGTTCAAGGTGCGCGGCGCGACCGTCTACCCGTCGGAGGTCGAGGAGGCGCTGCGAAGCCTCGACGGGGTGCGCGCGGCGTTTGTGACGAATCTGCCCGGCCCCGAAGGTGATCGCGTCGCGGCCGCGGTGGTGTGCGATGCGTCGATCACCGCCGACCGGCTGCACCGGGCCGCCCGCGAGGTGCTCAGCAGCTTCAAGGTGCCTTCGGGGTGGGTGCTCGTCGAGGACGAGGACAAGATCCCGCGCGGTCCGACGGGTAAGGTGGACGCGGTCCGGCTGCGGGAACTTCTCGAGTGCGGTTGCGGCGGCTAGTACTGATACGCGCCGCGAAAACCGCTGCGGCGCATCAGCTGAACCTCCTCGTGAGCTGTGTTGACAGACCTGCGGAACGGGCGTGTACTGGACTTCGAAGATCACGAGGTCACACAATGATTGTCCATGACGCCAGTGCCGATGTTGATGCCTCGGCTCGTGCGAGCGCGAGGCCGTGATGGGTCCCGCCGCCGCGATCCGGAACCTGCTCAGGGCAGGAGAACCTGCGGCCAGCCGTGCCGCCAGCGGCCGGTGGGCCATCGACAGGATTCGCCGCCGAAACCGATTCGCGGACTGCTCCCGCGACACCAGGCTCGCACACCAACAGCGGTGTGATCACCCGGACAGGGGCGGCCCGACGACCGATCCCTGAGGCCTACCTCGGATTCGCCGAACGCATGGGCACACATCCGCGTACAGTGGTGACTATCAGCGGTTTTTCGTACACGCGACCATATTGCGCATGTCATTGCTGATTCCAGGATTGGGGCCTAGCGGCCGGGACGGGAGCGTCGCATGACGCCACAGATGACACGCAAGAACGATCAGAACACGACCGTCCCTGCACGCACACCGCGGCTACGGTTGAAGAGCAAGGCACCACGAACCGGATACGTCGACGGCGCCTGGTGGCCGCGCACCGAGGATCTCACCACGGAGCTGCCTGACCTCTTGGCGGTGCTGTCGGTACGCCTGGGCCGCATCGACCGAGTGTTGTACCACCTGGGCGCCTGGGCGAACGCCCCCCGGAAATTCACGACCGGCGGCCGGGCAGTACGCCTGGATGGATACCGGCTTCAGCCGCTCAACTCGATCACAGTTCTCGGCCTCGACGGCAATCACGCCCGCCTCACCCTGCTGGTGATCCCGCCACGCACCGATCCCGACGACGCCCACACCACGATGATGGCGGCGGCCGAGGCGGAGAACGCCGCCACCCTCGACGGGCTGCTCATGATGAGCCCACGAGAACGCGACCGACGAACCCAGGCGACCGTGGCCGAAGACCGCTGGGAGTCCGAAGGCGGAACGACGACTTTCCCGAGACCGACGCCGATCTCCTGCTGAAACAAGCCGAGGCGCTGCGGGCGCAGGCGCCACTCACACCACCGCGCGCTCACGCAGACCGTCGATCTGTTCTGCGGTGTATCCGACCTCACCGAGGATCTCGTCGGTGTGCTCTCCGAGCAGCGGGGCGCGCCGGCGGATCTCCCCCGGAGTCGCCGACAGCCGGAACGGGGTCTCGATCAGCGGCACCTCCTTCGGGGTGCCGGGAAACGGTACCCGCTTGAGATAGCCCATAGCCCGCACATGCGGGTCGTCGAGCGCTTCCTGTGTCGAATGCATGGGCGCGGCAGGCAGTTTCGCCGCCTCCAACAGCCCGAGTACCTCTGCCTTGGTCTTGTCGGCGCACCACCGCGCCATGATGGCGTTCAGCTCGTCGCCGTGCTGCCAGCGCAGATCGTCGTCGGCGAACCGCGGATCGTCGAACAACTCCGGCCGTCCGACTAACCTGCACCACCGCTTGAACATCGACGGCCCGGCGATCTGCAGCAGCACCCAGCCGTCGTCGGCGGTCCGGTACAGGTCACACGGCGCCACCGAGGTGCCCTGATTGGCCATCCGTGGCTTGTCGGTGCCCAGCAGGTCACGCTCGATCAGGAATGCGTTGGACAGCATCATCGCGGTCGGCAGCAGCGCACCCTCGACGTGCTGGCCCTCCCCGGTCCGGTCGCGGTGGTAGAGCGCCATCATCACCCCGATCGTCAACGTCAGCGCGGTGCCGAAGTCCGCGTACGGGACCACGGTGCGGATCGGCTGCTCCGGCAGACCCTGCCGGTACACCGCACCGGACATCACCTGCCCGGCACCGTCGAACCCGATCCGGTCACTGTACGGTCCGCCCTCGCCGTACGCGGTCGCGCTGGCCAGGATGATGTCGGGTCTGATCGCCCGCAGCGTGTCGTAATCCAGTCCGCTGGCCCGCATTCCGGCAGCGGGCATGTTCGCGACGACGATGTCGGCACCGGCCACCAGCTTGCGGGTGACCTCCTGCCCCTCGGCGGTGGTGGTGTCCAGCGTCAGCGAGCGCTTGTTGCGGTTGCACTGCAGGAACGTGCCGCCCTCACCGGTATCGGCGATCGACTGCACCCAGCGGTCCTCGCCGCCTTCGCGTTTCTCGACCCGGATCACGTCGGCACCCATGTCCGCCAGCAGCGCCGAGCACCACGGGGCGGCGATGAACCGGCCGTAGTCGAGTACGCGGATCCCGTCGAGAACCCCCATGCCTACCTCCCCTTGGGCGAGCAGACACAAACTCGCACGATTCAGCGCGAAAAGGTGCGAGTTTGTGTCTGCTCGCGAGTCATCCGATCACGCCTCGGCGGGTCAGGTGGTCGATCAGCGGACCGGCGGCGGCGCACAGGTGTTCCGACATCGCGTCCCTGGCCGCCGCACCGTCGCGCTTGCGCAGCGCGTCCAGGAGCTGCCGGTGGTCGCGCATCGAGTGTGCGGGCCACCCCTCGACGGTCGGGTACACGGATTCCAGCGCGAACCGGGTGATCTGGCCCATCAGCTGGGCCAGCTTCGGCGAGCCGGCCGCGAGGTTGACCCCGCGGTGGAACGCGTGGTTGAGCCGCACCGCGGCCTCGTGATCGACGGCGTGATACGCCGATTCGAGTTCGTCCTGGATCCGTTCGAGTTCGGCGAGCTGTTCGTCGGTGATCAGCTCGGCCGCCCGGCTGGCCAGCACCCCGCCGATGTGGGCCTGCACGTCGGAGACGTCGGCGATGTCACGCTCGGTGATCGGCAGCACCACGAACCCCCGCCGCGGCTGCTGGGCCAGCAGTCCCTCGGCACGCAGCCCGAACAGCGCCTCGCGCACCGGGGTCACGCTGATGCCGAGTTCGGCGGCCAGTTGCTCGAGCCGGATGTAGCGGCCCGGCGGGTAGGTGCCCTCGAAGATCCGCCGCCGCACGAACCGGGCGACGTCCTCGGCGAGCTGCGGCCTGGCCGCGAAGTCGGGAATGCTCAACGCCCTAGACCCGGTAGTCCGCCAGCAATCGCTTGCTGATGATGTTCTTCTGGATCTCGCTGGTGCCCTCGCCGATCAGCAGGAAGGGCGCGTCACGCATCAGCCGTTCCACCTCGTACTCCTTCGAGTACCCGTACCCGCCGTGGATGCGGAAGCTCTGCTGGGTCACCTCCGCGCACACCTCGCTGGCGAAGTACTTCGCCATCCCCGCGGCGACGTCGTTGCGCTCACCGGAGTCCTTGAGCCGGGCCGCGTTGACCATCATCAGGTGGGCGGCCTCGACCTTGGTCGCCATCTCCGCGAGCTGGAACGCGATGGCCTGATGGTCGGCGATCGGCTTGCCGAAGGTGCTGCGCTGCTGGGCATATCGCACCGCGAGCTCGAACGCCCGGATCCCGACGCCGCAGGCCCGTGCCGACACGTTGACGCGGCCGACCTCGACGCCGTCCATCATCTGGAAGAAGCCCTGCCCGGGCGCCTCACCGAGGATGTCGGTGGCCTTGGCCCGGTATCCGTCGAAGATCAGCTCGGTGGTGTCGATGCCCTTGTAGCCGAGCTTGTCGAGCTTGCCCGGGATGGTCAGACCCGGAACGACTTCGCCGAAGCCCGTGGGCTTTTCGACCAGGAATGCGGTCAGGTTGCGGTGCGGTTTGTCGGCCCCCTCGTCGGTGCGCACCAGCGTCGCCACCAGCGTCGAGCTGCCACCGTTGGTCAGCCACATCTTCTGGCCGTCGATGGTGTAGGTGCCGTCGCCGTTGTCGCGGGCGCGGGTGCGGATCGCCGCGACGTCGGAACCGAGTTCGGGCTCCGACATCGAGAACGCTCCGCGGGTCTCCCCGGTTGCCATCCGCGGGAGATAGTGACTCTTCTGCGCGTCGGTGCCGTGCTGGCGGATCATGTACGCGACGATGAAGTGGGTGTTGATCACCCCCGACACGCTCATCCAGCCGCGGGCCAGTTCCTCGACACACAGCGCGTAGGTGAGCAGCGACTCCCCCAGCCCGCCGTACTCCTCCGGGATCATCAGCCCGAACAGGCCCATCTCCCGCATCGCGTCGACGATCGCCTGCGGATAGGTGTCGGAGTGCTCCAGCTCCTGGGCGGTCGGGATGACCTCCTTGTCGACGAATTGCCGTACCGTGGCCACGATCTCGGTCTGGAACTCGGTCAGGCCCAGGGTCTGCGCAAGTTTGGTCATGACGCCACCTTCTCGAATACCGCGGCCAGGCCCTGGCCGCCGCCGATGCACATCGTCTCCAGTCCGTACCGGCCGTCGCGGCGCACCAACTCGCGCGCCAGCGTGGCGAGCATCCGTCCGCCGGTCGCCCCGACCGGGTGCCCGAGCGAGATGCCCGAGCCGTGCACGTTGGTCCGCTCCAGGTCGGCCTCGGTGAACTTCCACTCCCGCAGACATGCGAGCGCCTGCGCGGCGAACGCCTCGTTGAGCTCGATCAGGTCGATGTCGGTCAAGGCCAGTCCGGCTTTGGCCAGCGCGGCCTCGGTGGCCGGGACCGGGCCGATGCCCATGATCTTCGGCGCCACACCGGCCACTGCCCACGACACGATCCGCACCAGCGGGCGCAGGCCGAGTTCGGCGGCTTTCTCCGGGATGGTGACCAGACACATCGACGCGGCGTCGTTCTGGCCGCTGGAGTTTCCCGCCGTCACCGTCGCATCCGGATCAGACTTGCCGAGAACAGGTTTGAGCTTCGCCAGGGTCTCCAGCGAGGTGTCGGCGCGGGGGTGCTCGTCGGTGTCGATCACCTGCTCACCGGAGCGACTGCTCACCGTCACCGGGATGATCGTCTCGGCCAGTGAGCCGTCCTGCTGCGCCTTCACCGCGCGGGTGTGTGAGCGCACCGCGAGTTCGTCCTGCTCCTGCCGGGAGATCCCGTAGTCGCGGCGCAGGTTCTCGGCGGTCTCCAGCATGCCGCCGGGCACTGGGTAGTTCTTGCCGCCTGCGGTGGTGCGGCCGCGGGCCAGCGCGTCGTGCACGGTGATGCCGGTCCTGGCGCCACCCCAACGCATGTCCGTGGAGTGGAACACCACGTTGCTCATCGACTCGGCACCGCCGGCGACGACGAGATCGTTGTTGCCGCTTGCCACTTGCATCGCGGCCTGGATCACCGCCTGCAGCCCGGACCCGCAGCGCCGGTCGATCTGCATGCCCGGCACGGTGACCGGCAGGCCGGCGTCGAGCGCGATCACGCGACCGATCGCGGGCGCCTCCATGCTCGGGTAGCAGTGCCCGACGACCACATCCTCGACCGCGTCGGGGGCTACGCCGGTGCGCGCGAGCAGCCCCTGCAGGGCGACGACGCCGAGTTCGACAGCGGTCAGGGACGTGAACATGCCGTTGTAGCGGCCGATCGGTGTCCGGACCGGCTCGCAGATGACGGCCTCCCGCGTCACAGGTGCCGACCTCCGGTGACCTCGAGGACCGTCCCGGTCATGTACGACGACAGATCCGAGGCCAGAAACAGCGCCACATTGGCGACCTCTTCGGGCTCACCGGCGCGCCCCAGCGGGACCTCGGCGACCTTGGAATCCCAGATGCGTTGCGGCATCGCCTCGGTCATCGCCGAGCGGATGAGGCCGGGCTGGATCGCGTTGACCCGCACGCCGAGGTAGGCCAGTTCCTTCGATGCCGCCTTGGTCATGCCGACGATGCCCGCTTTGGCCGCCGAGTAGTTGGTCTGCCCGACCATGCCGACCTTGCCCGAGATCGAGGACATGTTCACGATCGCGCCGTGCTTCTGCTCACGCATCACCGCCGCGGCGGCGCGCAGACCGTTCCAGGTGCCCTTCAGGTGTACGGAGATGACCTGGTCGAAATCGTCCTCGGTCATCTTGCGCATCGTCGCGTCCCGGGTGATACCCGCGTTGTTGACCATGATGTCCAGCCCGCCGAAGACATCGGTGGCCGCGGCGACGAGCGCGTCGACCTCACCGGAGTCCGTGACATTGCAGCGCACCGCGTGGGCGACGTCCGGACCGCCGAGCGTCTCGACGGCCGCCTGAGTCGCCTCGAGGTTCAAGTCGCCGAGTACCACCCGCGCGCCCTCGGCGATGAAGCGCTCCGCGATCGCGAAACCCAGACCCTGGGCTCCACCAGTGATTACCGCGGTCCGACCAGTCAGCAATGACACCTGATTCACCAATCCTCACGTCGACGGGAACTCTCGGCACGCTATCGTATTTCATATACGATATTGGCTCGCGGCCAGTCCGTCATAATTCCCGACCATCCCCGCCGATGTCCTTCCCGAGGAGCACCACCCGATGGCACCAGCCGAAGCCAGCGCCACCGAAGCCAGCGCCACAGAAGTCAGCGCCGAGGATTTCCAGGCGATCCTGGCCGCGACGCGCCAGTTCGTCCGTACCGCGGTCGTCCCCCGCGAACAGGAGATCCTGGCCACCGATCAGGTTCCCGACGACCTGCGTGAACAGGTCAAATCCATGGGTCTGTTCGGCTACGCGATCCCGCAGGAATGGGGCGGCCTGGGCCTGAACCTGGCGCAGGACGTCGAGCTTGCGATGGAACTCGGTTACACCTCGCTGGCCCTGCGTTCGATGTTCGGCACCAACAACGGCATCGCCGGTCAGGTCCTGGTCGGCTACGGCACCGACGAGCAGAAGAAGACGTGGCTGGAGGGAATCGCGTCCGGTGACGTGGTCGCATCGTTCGCGCTGACCGAACCCGGCGCCGGATCGAACCCATCGGGCCTGCGCAGCAAGGCCGTCCGCGACGGCGAGGGGCCTGATCCCGACTGGATCATCAACGGCCAGAAGCGATTCATCACCAACGCACCGAACGCCGATCTGTTCGTGACCTTCGCGCGCACCCGCCCGGCCGACGCCTCGGGTGCCGGGATCGCAGTGTTCCTGGTGCCCGCAGACACCGCCGGTGTCGAGGTCGGCGCCAAGGACAAGAAAATGGGTCAGGAGGGCGCCTGGACGGCCGATGTCAGCTTCACCGACGTCCGGGTACCGAACAGCGCGCTGGTCGGCGGGTCCGAGGACATCGGCTACCGGGCGGCGATGACCTCGCTGGCCCGCGGTCGGGTGCACATCGCCGCGCTCGCCGTCGGCGCCGCGCAACGCGCGCTCGACGAGTCGGTGGCCTATGCCGCGACCGCGACCCAGGGCGGCACGCCGATCGGCGAGTTCCAGCTCGTGCAGGCGATGCTCGCCGATCAGCAGACCGGTGTGATGGCGGGCCGGGCACTGGTCCGTGACACCGCGCAGCAGTGGATCACCGGGCAGGACCGCCGCCTGGCACCGTCGGCGGCCAAGCTGTTCTGCACCGAGATGGCAGGCAAGGTGGCCGATCTCGCGGTGCAGATCCACGGCGGTAGCGGCTACATGCGCGAAGTACCGGTGGAGCGGATCTACCGCGATGTCAGACTGTTACGACTCTACGAGGGCACCAGCGAGATCCAGCGGCTGATCATCGGCGGCGGCCTGGTCAAGGCGGCCCAGAAAGCGCAGAAATGAGCAACAGACTGCAGGGACGCGTCGCGTTCATCACCGGGGCCGCCCGCGGGCAGGGCCGGGCGCACGCGGTGCGGCTGGCCAATGAGGGCGCCGACATCATCGCCGTCGATATCGCCGGGCCGTTACCGCCCTGCGTCCCTTACGATCACGCCACCCCGGACGACCTCGCCGAGACCGTGAAACTCGTCGAGCAGACGGGGCGGCGCATCGTCGCCGCCGAAGCCGACACCCGTGACGGCGAGAAGCTCAAGGAGGTCGTCGCGGCCGGCGTCGCCGAGTTCGGCAGGTTGGACGTGATCGTCGCGAACGCGGGCGTCACCGCCCCGCAGGCGTGGGATGACATCAGCGCCGACGATTTCCGTGACGTGATGGACATCAATGTCACCGGAACCTGGAACACCGTGATGGCGGGCGCGCAGAAGATCATCGACGGCGGCCGCGGCGGATCGATCATCCTGATCAGCTCGGCGGCAGGAATCAAGTTGCAGCCGTTCATGGTTCACTACACCGCGAGCAAGCACGCGGTGACCGGTATGGCGCGCGCGTTCGCCGCGGAGCTGGGCAAGCACTCGATCAGGGTCAACAGCGTGCACCCGGGTCCGGTCCTGACCGACATGGGCACCGGCGACATGGTCGCCGCGCTGGGCAAGGCGATGGAGACCAACCCGCAGCTGCAGAACATGATGACGCCGTTCCTGCCGACCTGGGCTGTCGAACCCGAGGACATCGCCGACGCGGTGTGCTGGCTGGCCGGCGACGAATCGAAATTCGTCACCGCGAGCGCGATATCGATCGACCAGGGCTCGACGCACTACTGATCGGCCAGCGTCTGGCGCAGGAATGCGACCTGGTCGGTCAGCGTCTTGTCGAACCAGTCGTTGCCCGGCCACACGTCGAAGTGGTCGCACGGGTAGTGATGCACCTGGGCCCTGCCGTGGGCCGCGGTCCTGGCGACCGCGTCGGCGGGCACGTACCGGTCGAAATCGGCGATCTGCACCAGCAGCGGACAGCGCAGCTTCTTGGCGGCCGCGGTGGTCCGCACACCGAGGACCTCCAGGCCGATCGAGCTGTCGATCTCGTTGCGCCAGGTCGGCCCCGCCAGCGCGGTGTAGCTCTCGTAGGCGCCCTCCAGCGCGAGCGCACCGCCCCCGCCGACCGCCGACACCAGCGGCATCAGGGTCGGAGATGCGTTGCGCGCCGCCGAGACCCGGCTCTTGAGCCCGGTCAGCGTCCAACGCAGTGACGACACCGGATCGCGCGAGGCCATCGCGGCACGGCTGACCGCCAGCCCGCTGGTCAGCGGTGTCAACGCGATCACCGCCGAGATGTCAGGACGGTCGGCGGCCACCCGGAGCACGTGCCCACCCGAGAACGAGGCTCCCCACAGCGCGATCCGGTCCGCATCGACCCCGTCGAGTTGTTTGGCCGCGTGGACGGCGGCATGGTAGTCGTCGATCTGCCGGCGCACCGACAGCGACTGCCGGGGCGCTCCGCCCGAGGCGCCGAACCCGCGGTAGTCGAACGCGAACACGTCGAAACCCTCCGCGGCGAACCGTTGCGCGAACGGTTCCAGACCGGAGTCCTTGGTGCCGCCGAACCCGTGCGCCATCACCACGACCGGCCGCCGGGACCCCTCGGCAGCGAAATGCCATGCGCTGCAGGTGTCTTCACCACTGACGAACCCGACCTCGGTCCGCGTCATCGTGCCACCACCGCCGCCCGCTGCGCCCGCGCCATGCCTGCGGGGATCTCCTTCTTACGGATGTCGTGTTCGTAGACGAAGTAGTCCACCTGCTGGGTGTGGCGTGGACGGTCGGTGCAGTGCCCGGCGTGCAGCTGCTGGTCGGCGTCGATGACGCGTTCCATCTCGTCGACCGGGGGAAGCGCGTAGCGCCCGATCGCGTAGGCGGCCAGCAGCCGGGCCTGGCATTCCACGAACGGGAACAGCGTCGGCACGGCCTGGGCGAACCCCATGAAGACCAGGTTCTCGATGCCCGGCAGGAACATCCGCTTGTATAGCCGGATCGCGTTGTCCGGGGCGCTGATGAACTCTGGATCGAAGAACGGGAAGGTGATGTTGTATCCGGTGGCGTAGACGATCACGTCGAACTCGTCGTGGGTCCCGTCGACGAAATGCACCGTATGACCGTCCAGCCGAGCGACATTCGGCTTGGGGGCCACGTCCCCGGATCCCAGCCGCAGGGGCAGTTCCACCGACTGCGTGGGATGGGCCTCGAACAGTTTGTGGTCAGCAGGCGGGAGCCCGTACATCGTCGGGTCGGTGCCGAGCATCGGGGCGATCAGCTGCACCGCTTTACGCTGCCACTTCAGCGGCAGGTACGGCGAGGTCTGCCAGAACGTGTCCCCCGGCCGGCCCGCGATGTACTTCGGCACGATCCACGCCGACGACCGGGTCGACAGCGTGACCTGGTTGTCCAGCGCCTTCGACGACAGCTCGACCGTGATGTCGGCGGCGCTGTTACCGATGCCGACCACCAGGATGCGCTTGCCGGTCAGGTTCAGCGGCGTGCTCGGATCGATGTAGGCATGCGAGTGGATGGATTCGCCGTCGAAGGACCCTGGGAAGTCAGGCAGGCGGGGATCCCAGTGATGCCCGTTGGCGACGACCAGCATGTCGAAATGCCGGTCTGCGCCCGACTGGTCCCGAATGATCCAGCGGCCGTCGCCGTTCCGCTCGGCGCGCACCACCCCGTTCTCGAACTCGATGTGGTCGAGCAGCCCGAACGTGCTGGCGTAGTCGTCCAGGTAGGCCTTGACCTGTGAGTGGTGCGGGAACGACGGATAGTGCTCCGGCATCGGGAAGTCCTTGAAGGACAACCGGTCCTTGGACGTGTCGATGTGCAGTGACCGGTAGGCGCTGCTGTGCCCGTTGGGATTGCCGAACGCCCAGTTCCCGCCGATCCGGTCCGAGGTCTCGAACGTGGTGTAGTCGACCCCGTAGTCCTTGAGCATCTTGCCCGCCGTAAGCCCGCTGATACCGGCGCCGATCACCGCCACATACGGCTGCGCATGCCTCACCGTCACTCCTCACGCCGTGGGACGTTCACGCTTTTGACGTATGTCAGAAATCGCTGACGCCTGTTCTACCACGGCACGCCCGTGCGCCGCGGCGACTCAGCCGATGAAACGGACGATCGACTCGGCGACGGCCGCGGGCTTCTCGGAGCCCTCGACCTCGACGGTGGTGGTCACCGTCGCCTGGACCGCGTTGTCGAGCTCCTTGACCTCGGAGATCTCGGCGCGCGCCCGCAGCTTGGCCCCGACACGCACCGGGGTGATGAACCGAACCTTGTTGTAGCCGTAGTTGATCGCCATGGCGATGTTGCCGACCGTGTACAGCTGATGGGTGAAGTGCGGCAGCAGCGATAGGGTCAGCAGGCCGTGGGCGATGGTCCCGCCGAACGGTCCGTCGGCGGCCCGGGCCGGATCCACGTGGATCCACTGGTGATCGTCGGTCGCGTCGGCGAACAGGTTGACCCGGTCCTGGGTGATCTCCATCCACTCCGTGGGGCCCAGCTGGGTGCCCTGAGCCGCAACGAGTTCAGCCAGATTTTCGAACTTCTTCACGCCAGAATCCTCCTCGGGTGATCACTGCTTGGCGCCGGACGGCCCTGCGGGATCGACACCGTCGTCACCGACACTGCAGTCGACGAGAGTCCGGCGCCACCACACTGTGCCATACCGCGATCGCCGCCATACCACCATCGCTGCGCCGGCGCGAACCTCGGGGCAGCCCCGGCCCGAATCACGGGACCCCGGCGGCGGCGTGCCGCAGCAGCAATTGCATGTGCAATTCACCGAGCCAATTCGAATCAGGCGATAGGGCCGACGGGGGTGCCGCCCGGATGAATAGCGACGCGTATCCGGCGCCGACGCACCGCGCCGCGCGCCGCTCAGTGGGCGCGCCGTCCCCGCGCCAGGCCCCCCGAACTCATCACGACACTGCGATTTCAGCAAATTCGGAACCCGATTTCCGGGATACGCCCGCCCGCCCCCACGGGGGCCGCGAACGGTGCGGCAATTTGGGGTTACCAGCCGGTAACCGCCTCCAAAGCTTCGTTTGTGGTCCTTTCCCGCCGTAGTCATTGCCGAAAGTCGGTTCGCGTCCGGCAAATACGCTGACGGGCCTAGCGATCTCCGATGTTCGCTGATGATCCAGCAAAAGTAATTTGACCTGCAAAAACATCTCAGCGGCTGATAGCCCGTTATTGTCCTCATTCGCCAGCCGTTCTCGCGAATGGATTGTTGTTCTCGAGTTAACGATCGCGAGTTCAAAATCGCCGATCCCGATCTCAACGCGGCGAGATACTCATTCTGCGTGCAGATAACGAACACGCATCCCCCAACGAAGTACAGCTAAATACCCACGCTGTCACCTGATGAATGGATGAAATATGACCACGCCTGAGTTCCGCCCCTCCGCACTCGAGTACGCCCCGCTGACCGCGAGCCCGAGCTACTGGGACCCGGCAACGGAGTGCACGGTCGTCTATGCGACACCGTCCGGCGAGCGCGAACTGTGGCGCGACTACGTGCGCGGCGCGATCAAGAACTACGAGAAGCACGGTGTCGCCGCCGCCCTGGATTTCGACGCCCTGCGCACGGGCGAGGACACGGTGCTGTTCGCCGCGTGTGTCAACGATGCCGGGGATGTCGTCGGTGGGCTGCGTGCGCGCGGACCGTACCTGTCCGCCGACGACTGCCACGCAGTCCGGGAGTGGGACGGTCAGCCGGGCCAGGCCGCGGTGCACAAGATGGTCGCCGACCGCATACCCTTCGGTGTGGCCGAAATGAAGACGGCGTGGGTGACCGACGATCCCGACGAGAGCCGACGTCTGACGACGGCGATCGCGCGTACCCCGTTGCACGCGATGACGCTCCTCGACATCCAGTTCATCGTCGCGACCGCGGCGTCGTATGTGCTCAAGCGCTGGCTGTCGTCGGGCGGCGTGCTGGCCACGAAGATCCCGGCCACGCCCTACCCCGACGAGCGTTACGACACCCGGCTCGCGTGGTGGGATCGTCTCACCTTCGCCAACCACGCTGATCCCAGCCAGGTTTCGTCGTACTTCGCCGAGCAGCGCCAGATCGCCGAGATGCTCCCCGAGCTGACCGCTCCCGTCGCAGGAGACGCACCCGCTCGATGACCGACAGCGACGACCGGCCCGCCGACCATCGGGCCGAGGTCTTGGACCCTGCCGTCCCCGCCCACCAGCACAGGCTGGCGCAGCTTCGGGAAGACCCCTCGATCGAGTGCGCGCCGGAACCGCCCGACGGGGCCGGCGCGCACCGGTGGGTGCACTATCCGTGGCGGCGCGCCGTGGTCGATGTGCCTGCGCCGGAGGAGTTCCGGCGGGTCAGGTTGGACCGCAACAGGAATCTGATGACCGGGGACGAACTTCGCCGGCTCGCCGGTCTACGGGTCGGTGTCGTCGGGTTGAGCGTCGGTCACGCCATCGCCCACACGCTCGCGGCCGAAGGAGTCTGCGGTGTGCTGCGATTGGCCGACTACGACGTCCTGGAGTTGTCCAATCTCAACCGCGTGCCGGCCTCGGTACTCGACCTCGGGCTGAACAAAGCGGTGGCATGTGCGCGGCGGATCGCCGAACTGGATCCGTATCTTCCGGTCGAGGTCGTCACCGCCGGTGTCACCGCCGACAACGTGGAGGCGTTCCTCGACGGGCTCGACGTCGTCGTCGAAGAATGCGACTCGCTGGACGTCAAGATGTTGGTACGCCAGGCGGCGCGCGCGCGTGGGCTTCCGGTACTGATGGCCACCAGCAGTGGCGGACTGCTCGACGTCGAACGGTTCGACCAGCAGCCGGACCGTCCGGTGTTCCACGGCCTGCTCGGCGATGTCGATGCCGACGAACTCGGCAGGCTCAGCTCCAAAGAAAAAGTGCCGCACGTCATGCGCATCATCGACGCCGCGCTGCTGCGGCCCCGGATGCAGGCATCGCTGATCGAGGTCGGCGCAACGCTGACGACGTGGCCTCAGTTGTCCTCCGAGGTCGCCATCGGTGCCGCGACCGTCGCCGAGGCCGTGCGCCGGATCGGCCTCGGTGAGGAGCTCGGATCCGGCCGGGTGCGGGTCGACGTTCCGGCGCTGCTCGACGACGTCGACGATCCGTGGGAAGCGCGCCGCCGACACCCGGATGACGAACGGTCCGCGCCGGCCGCCGCCGACGCCGTCACCGTCGATTCCGGGCGCGGTGACCTCGCCACCATCGCCGCGGCTGCGGCGCGGGCACCGTCGGGCGGCAACACCCAACCGTGGAGCATCGACGTCGGCGACTCCGCGCTGACGATCCGGGTCGATCCGAGCCTGTCCTCCGCGATGGACGTCGGGTACCGCGGCAGCGCGGTCGCCGTCGGTGCGGCCACGTTCAACGCCAGGGTCGCCGCCGCGGCCCGCGGTCTGAGCGCGCAGGTCGAGTTCAGCGAGGCGCCCCCGTCATCGTCACCGTCGTCGTCACTGTCATCGTCGCCACTGACTGCCGTCGTGACCACCGCCCCCGGTGGCGACCCGAACCTCGCCGCCCGGTACGAGGCCATGCTGGCCCGCGAGACCAACCGGCACCGGGGCACCGCGGAGCAGATTCCCACCGAGGCCGTCGCCGAGTGGGAGCGCATCGCCGCCGCCGAGGGCGCCCGGCTGCGGCTGGTGACCGACGCTGGCCGCCTCGACAAGGCCGCGGCGCTGTTCGCCGAGGCCGACCGCATCCGCTACCTGACCCCGATGCTGCACTCGCAGATGATGGGCGAGTTGCGCCGGCCCGGCGACCCCGATCCGGACACCGGGATCGATGTGCGCAGCCTCGAACTCGACGCGGCCGATCTCGCGTCGCTCGATCTGCTCCGCAGTGGCGCGGTGATGGCCCACCTCGCGGAGTGGGATGCCGGATCAGCGCTCGGCGAACCCACCCGCGCCGCGGTCAGCGAGTCCTCCGCGCTGGCCGTGGTGTCGGTGCGCGGGGACACGCTCGTCGACTACGCCCGCGGCGGCGCCGCGGTCGAGGCGATCTGGATCAGTGCGCAAGAACACGGTCAGGCCGTCCAACCCATCTCACCTGCGTTCCTGTACGCGCGGACCGCCGGTGAACTGCACGCCCTGTCCGCGGCGTTCTCGAAGCGGCTCGCCGACCTGCAATACTCTTTCCACACGTTGATCGACCTCGAGTCGGACGAGTCGCTGATCCTGATCCTCAGGATCTGTCGCGCGCCCCGGCCCTCGGTGTCGAGCCGACGACGGCAGATACCCGGTCGTTCGACACCGACCTAGGTTGGATCGGAGGTCAGTGTCCGAGAGTCTGGACATGCTCGTCACGTCAGTGGCGGCACAACTCATGGGCGCCGGTGCCGCTTCCTGGGTGGAGGCCAGCCGAGGTGTCCTCGCCGAATTGGTGGCCCACTTCGACGTCGATGTCAGCTTCCTGCGGCGTAACGATCATTCGATCCGGGCATCGATCCTGGTCGCCGAATGGCCGGTTCGGCCCGAGACCCCCGATCCAGACCCGCTCGCGGTGGTCTACTTCGCCGACGCCGATCCGGTGTTCGCCCTGGCCGAACACCAGAAGGAACCGCTGGTGTTCCGGCCGGAACCGGCCACCGACGAGTATCAGAAGACCATCGAGGAGAGCCGCCAGGTTCCCCAGGTCTCGATGGCATGCGTTCCGCTGTTGTCCGAGGACGACACCACCGGGGTGCTCGGCTTCATCAAGTTCGGCGACCGCGACTGGACCGAAGAGGAACTCAACGCGCTCCAGGCGATCGCCTCGCTGTTCGCCCAGGTGCAGGCGCGGGTGCAGGCCGAGGAGCAACTCCGGTACCTCGCCGAGCACGACGACCTGACCGGCCTGTGCAACCGGCGTGCGCTGCTCGCCCACCTCGACGAGCGTCTCGCCGAGGACCAGCCCGGTCCGGTGGCCGCGCTGTTCTTCGACCTGGACCGCCTCAAGGCCATCAACGACTATCTCGGGCACACCGCGGGCGACCGGTTCATCCGGGTGCTGGCCGAGCGGCTCCGCGAGAGCACCGAGACCCCGAACATGATCGCCCGCCTCGGCGGCGACGAGTTCGTCGTCGTGCCCAGCCAACCGATGGACGTGGCCGCCGCCGAAGCGCTCGCCCACCAGCTGCAGTCGAAGTTGCGCGAACGCGTGTCGATCGATGGCGAGACCCTGTCCAGAACCGTCAGCATCGGTGTGGCACAAGGCATTCCGGGGCGAGACACCACGTCGGATCTACTCCGGCGCGCCGACCAGGCCGTGCTGGCCGCGAAGGGTTCCGGCGGAAACCAGATCACCGTGTTCACCGAGGACATGTCTCTGCAGAACGAGTTCGACAACGACATCGAACTGCACCTGCAGGGCGTGATCGAGAACGGTGCGCTGCTTCTTCACTACCTGCCCGAGATCGACATGCGCACCGGCGACATCCTCGCCGCCGAGGCACTCGTGCGCTGGCAGCACCCGACCCGCGGTCTGCTGTCCCCCGATGCGTTCATCGGGGTGGCCGAGTCGATCAACTTCGCCGGCGAGCTGGGCCGCTGGGTGATGCGGACGGCGTGCGCGGAGTTCGCCGCATGGCGGGCCCGTGGCATCGGCAGGGACGCCATCATGCGGATCAACGTCTCCCCGGTGCAACTGGTCACCGACGGCTTCGTCGAGACGGTGGCCGGCATCATCGACGAGTTCGGTCTCGACCACGGTTCGGTCTGTCTTGAGATCACCGAGAGCATGGTGGTGCAGGACATCGAGACGACCCGGGTGACCCTGGACGGGCTGAAGAAGACCGGTGTGCTGGTTGCCATCGACGATTTCGGAACCGGTTACAGCGCGTTGTCGCACCTGAAGTCGCTACCGGTGGACACGCTGAAGATCGACAAGAGTTTCGTGCGTGAACTCGGTTCGGACCCCGGGGATCTCGCGATCGTGCGGGCGATCATCGCCCTCGCCGAGGCGTTCGGCCTCGAGCTGGTCGCCGAGGGTGTCGAGACCGACGCCGCGGCGCTGACCCTGCTTCGGCACGGCTGCCATCGGGCACAGGGCTTCCTGCTCTCCCGCCCGATCCCCGGCGAGGCGATGGAAACCCTGTTCTCTCAAGGGCGCATCCCCGTCAGCTTCTCGAAGTCCTGACGGCTAGCCGGTCAGCAGCTCGACGCGACCGAACCTGCTGGCCTCTTTGCCGACCAGCGCGACCCGAAGCGGATCCTGTCCGGTCAGCCCGTCGCCGGCCGGTCCGCGGGCGACGTCCTCGTGGCGGCAGATCAGCACTCCGTGCCGCGCACGGATCGACAGAGGGCCGTCCGCGGTGGCGAAGACCGCGCCGGTGACCACATGGTCCTCGAAGACCAACCGCTCGAACCGCGTCACCGGCTGCGGCCACAGGTCCCGGTCCTCGGCCTGCGCGGTGAGCCATCGCCGGACCGAACCGATCGGGTCGGCGACGTCGGGGATCATCTCCCCGATCTCGGTCACCTTGACCAGTTCACCGTCGCCGCGGTCCATGGTCGCCGACGTCCAGTCGGTGACCTGCGTGTAGAGGTAGCCCGTGGGTGACGGGATGCAGCGCGCCGCCCAGTCACGCAGTCGCGCACCGTCGAATGTCGGAATCGGCCTGCGGCGCACCGGAACAGGTTCGCCGGCGGCGCGCACCGGCAGGTCGGCGTCGTGCTGACCGAGCGCCGAGAGATCGATGTCGGAGGTCAACGAACGGAGGTAGTCACCGGTCGCCTCGTCACCGGTCGCCTCGTCGCCGTCGGACATGACGTCGATCGTGAACCAGCCGTGCCGCGCCGGCGTCGGGGCACTGGCGAGGAAGACCTCGCCGTCCTGGTCGGCCGCCGAGATCGCCGTCGCCAGCCCCGCCAGCCCGGTGTCGGTGCACACGACGTCGACCTCGTCGTCCCATTCGGGATCGTTCACGCTCTATTGCCTCGCTGTAGATGCCGCAAAGAGGAGCCCGACCTGGACTTTCCCGGCCGGTCAAGGCTATGGCATCGCCGATACCTGGCCAAAATCGCCGGCGGTAGTTCACAGGTGCGACCGTTTCCGGCAGGAACGTGCGGTAGCTTCCACTTAACTAACTAGGTTTACTGTGTCTGTAACGCGGGCGGAAAGGAGAGATCGATGGATTTGGGCTGGTCTGCGACCGACCTCGCGTTCCGCGACGAAGTGCGGGGATTCCTCGACGAGAAACTGACCCCGGAACTCCGGCAGGCCGGGCGGTTGATGACGAGCGTCTACGCCGACCACGACGCCAGCATGGAGTGGCAGCGCATCCTCCACGAGCGCGGCTGGGCGGCTCCCGCGTGGCCGGTGGCCTACGGTGGCTGCGATTGGGGCCTGACCCAGCACTACATCTTCAGCCGGGAATCGACGTTGGCCGGAGCGCCGTCGCTGTCGCCGATGGGGATCAGAATGGTCGCCCACGCGATCATCAAGTTCGGCACCGACGAGCAGAAGGACTTCTTCCTGCCCCGGATCCTGACCGGCGAGGTGTTCTTCTGCCAGGGTTACTCGGAGCCGGAAGCGGGCTCGGATCTGGCGGCGCTGTCGATGGCCGCCCGGGACGACGGCGATCACCTGGTCTGCACCGGCAGCAAGATCTGGACCACCCATGCGCGGGAGGCCAACTGGATGTTCGCGCTGGTGCGCACCACCCGTGACGAGAAGAAGCAGCGGGGCATCACGTTCCTCCTCATCGACATGTCCACCCCGGGCATCGAGATCCGCCCGCTGGTCATGACGTCCGGCGAAGAGGTGCAGAACCAGGTCTTCTTCGACGAGGTGCGGGTGCCCAAGAAGAACGTCATCGGTCGGATCGACGACGGCTGGACCGTGGCGAAGTATCTCCTCGAGTTCGAGCGCGGTGGCGGAGCCGTCGCCGCGGGCCTGCAGGTGATGGCCGAGAACATCGCCGAGGTGGCCGCCGGACAGCCGGGCCCCGACGGCGGCCGGTTGCTCGACGATCCCGCGTTCGCGCGCAAGCTGGCCGACGCCCGCATCCGCACCGAGGTGTTGGAGATCCTGGAGTACCAGGTGCTCGCCGTGGTCGCCGAGGGCGGCAACCCCGGGGCGAAATCCTCCATGCTCAAGGTGCTCGGCACCGAATTGAGCCAGACCATAACCGAACTCGCGATGGAAGCGGCGGGACCGCGTGGGCGCGTGTACCAACCCCACGCGACGTTCCCCGGCGGTCCGATCGCCGAGTTCGAGCCGCCGCACGACGGCTACGTCAGCGGTGAGCCCTGGCAGGCGGTCGCACCGCTGCGGTACTTCAACGATCGGGCCGGCTCGATCTACGCCGGCAGCAACGAAATTCAGCGCAACATCCTCGCCAAGGCAGCATTGGGGCTCTAGATGGACTTCAAACTCACCGACGAACAGGAACTGCTGCGCGGCGGCCTGACCCGGTTCCTCGCGACCCGCTACGACCTCGAGAAGAGCCGTGCCGCAGCGAAAACCGGCGCGGGCTGGCAGCCCGAGGTGTGGCGCGCGTTCGCCGAGGAACTCGGCATCCTCGGCGCCACACTCCCCGAGGACAACGGCGGGATCGGCGGCGGTCCGGTCGAGATGATGCTCATCGCCGAAGCACTGGGACACGCGCTGGTCGTCGAACCGTACGTGGACACCGCCGTCGTCGCGGCCGGGCTGCTGCTGCGCGCCGGCGGCGCGGTCGCCGACGCGCTGCTCGAGCAGATCGTGGCCGGCTCCGCGATCGTCTCGCTGGCAGCCACGGAGCAGACGTCCGGTGACTTCTGGCAGGACGTCAGCACCCGAGCCGTGCGCGACGGCGACGACTGGGTGCTCACCGGTGAGAAGATCGTGTCGTCGGCCACGCCGCTGGCCGGGCACGTCCTGGTCACCGCGCGCACCGACGGCGAACGCACCGACACCGCCGGGATCTCGCTGTTCGTGGTGGATCTCGCCGCGGCCGGGGCCGGCATCACGGCGCACCACTACCGCACCATCGATGATCGCCGGGCGTCCGACATCGTGCTCGACGGCCTGCGGCTGCCGGCGGCAGCGCTGCTGGGTCCCGAGGGCGGCGCGTGGCCGTCGCTGGCCCGCGCCCGCGACGAGGGCGCCGCGGCGGTCGCCGCCGAAGCCGTCGGATGCATGCGCAAGGTGCTCGCCGACACGGTCGAGTACTGCAAGCAGCGGCAGCAGTTCGGTCAGCCGATCGGCAGCTTCCAGGTGCTCCAGCACCGCATGGTGGACATGTACATGGAGGTCGAACAGGCCGCCGCCGCAGCACTTCTGGCGGTGCTCAAGCTCGACGAGGACGAGGCCACCCGCGCGCGGGCGGTGTCGGCGGCCAAGGCCACCATCGGTCGGGCCGCCCAGTTCGTCGGCCAGCAGGCGGTGCAGCTGCACGGCGGCATGGGGATGACCGAGGAACTCGCCATCGGCCACTACTTCAAACGGCTGACCGCGCTGCAGTTCGAGTTCGGGTCAACCGACCACCACGTCACGCGCTACGGTCGGCTGACCACCCGGTAGCCCGCTCGGCGCGCTCCCGGACACCGAGCAGCATCCGGCGCTCCATCACGAAGTGCACGATGTCGTAGAGCATGTTGCCGCCGTAACCGCCGTTGCCCCGGGCCAGCAACCGGGTGCCGGTCCCGGTCGGCTTGAGGTGGAATGACCAACTGCCCGAAGCCTTCTCGCCACGCTGGACGCGCGCGTAGTCGTCCGGTGACATCAGCACAAGGTGGGACTCCGGTTCCAGCGCCGCGACGATCTGCCTGCCGCGGTCGCCGCCGCGACGGGCCAGCCACACGGTGTCGCCGACGGTCAGGTCCTGCCATTCGGGATGGACGGACGTCGCGTTGTGGATGTCGGCGCCCACCGCCCGTTCGAGTCCGCTGTAGCTGTAGAACCCGCCGCGGTCCTCTCCGATCTGCGCCAGCCACGGCCAGACCTCCTCCGGCGCGGCGTCGATGGTGACCGCCCGGGTGGTGCGCGCTCCCCCGGCGACGAGTTCGTCGCCCGGTAGCCCGGCCACCGATTCCTCGTGGGTCGCGCCCCAGCGGTACATCCAGGGCCGCAGACGGGTCCGGTACGCGAGCGCCAGCGCCGCCGCCGCGGTTCCGGCGGCGACGGCGCGGACTCGGTTCACGACGACCTGGCCACGATCACCGGGGTCCGCGAGGACTGCACGACCTGAGAGCCCACGGACCCGAGCAGCATTCCGGCGAAACCGCCGCGGCCGTGGCTGCCGACCACGAGCAACTGCGCCTTCGCGCCCTCTTCGAGCAGCCGCCGCGCGGGTTGGTCGCGCCGGACCACCCGGTGCACGGTCACGTCGGGATAGCGTTCCTGCCACCCGGCCAGCCGTTCGGCGAGCAGCATGTCCTCTTCGGGCTGGACCTCGCTCCAGGTGGTGCCGGGCAGTTCGTATCCGGCATCGCTCCAGGTGTGCACCGCGACCAGATCGACACCTCGTCTGCAGGCTTCGTCGAACGCGATCGCGGTGGCGTGCTCGGAGGCCGGCGAGCCGTCGATCCCGACCACGACGGGAGCCTGCGCCGGGTGCGGGATCAGCGGGTCCTCGTCGTAGACGACGGCGACCGGGCAGTGTGCGTGGTGGACCAGGCCCGAGCTGACGGAGCCGAGCAACCGGCGTTCCCACTTGCCCAGACCACGGCTGCCGACGACGACCATCGCGGCGTTCTTCGACAGGTCGGCGATCGTCGGCACGGGCTGACCGGACAGGATCTTCTCGGTGATGGCCGGAACGGCTTCCGGGACGGCCGATTCGACGACGGTGCGCGCCTCGGCCAGAAGCCGTGTCGCCTCCTTGCGCTCGTCCTCGTAGAACGCGGCGGGCAACGGCACCTGGACCCACGATTGCATCGACGCGCTGGGCAGCACATGCACGAGGGTCAGGGGCACCTCCCGCATCGCGGCGTCACGGGCAGCCCAATCGATCGCCACTCGCGATGCGGCCGAGCCGTCGACGCCGACGACGATGCCGAGGGGTGCAGATGTGGTGGACATGTCGCAGCCTCCTACCGGCGGGTGGCACCGGCGCCACCCGATACCTCCACGCTAACCCGCCGGGTGCTCCGACCATCAGTGGTCGACGGTCACGCGGCCCGAGGACCAAAGTCCTTTTCGGTGGAACGCCCGTGCCCACGCGTGCGGGCCTGGATACTTGCCGTATCGATCCTTGCGCCGGAGGCGGTGACACATGGACGGCGGGGTGCTGCTCGTGCACGGCGGTATGTGCACGTCGTCGTGTTGGAGCCCGGTCGCCGAACGTCTCGCGCTGCCGGTGATCGCGGTCGACCTGCCCGGCCGCGGAAGCCGGCGTTGCGACCTTCTCGAAGTGAGCCTCGACGACTGCGTCCGCACCGTCCTCGAGTGCGCCGACGACGCCGGGTGGCGGCGCTTCGCCCTGGTCGGGCACTCGCTCGGCGGGGTGACCGTCACCGAGACCGCCCACCGCTGTCCCGACCGCATCACACACCTCGTGTATGTCGGCGCATTGATCCCGGGACCGGGCCAGGGCGGATGCGGACTCGCGTACGGGGCGGACTGGCCCGCCGGAGAGATCGCCACGATCGACGAGGGTGTTGCCAGGGCCATGTTCGGCAATGACCTCACCGACGACCAGTGGGCGACGTGGTGGCCCAGCTTCGTCCCCGAGGCGCCGCGGCTGATGAACGCTCGGCTCAGTGGTTACCCGAACGGCGTACCGACGACCTACGTCGGCCTGACCGACGATGTGGCCGTACCCCCGACGCTGTGGGATGAGATGACGAGCCACCTGCCGGGACCGGTGGACCGCAGACAGATCGACGCCGGCCACATGGTGATGTGGTCGAAGCCAACGGAATTGGCCGCGTTACTCTCGGAGCTGCTGACCGAATCGCTGCTGACACAAACTACGTCAGCTCCGTCGGCGCCTCGGTGACTTTCACCAGCGACACCTCGGGCCGGGCAGGCACCTGGTCGGCCAGGAACCAGCGGAACGCCAGGTTTCCCCGCGGGTAATCGAGCGTGGTCAGTGAATTGGGGTGCGCCGTCATACCGCGGGAGAGCACCACCGTCACGGAACCGTCGGAGTTCGGTACCGCGGTGAATCCGTTGACCGAGCTACGCGCGTCGGAGACACCGGGCACCGCCATGAACTGGTTCCACACCACCAGGTTCCAGAACCGGCACGCCGGCGGGCGGTGGGTGATCACCAGGGCTTCGTCTTCGGCAAGGTCGAAACTGCCGTACGCGTAGCACGCGTCGCGGGCAGACCACCCGAAGTTGGCGTCCGGCACCTGATACGGTTCGGCGAAATCATTGGCCGCCATCGCGGTCTCGTGGCCGAACTCGTGCGCATCGGAGTTCTTCACGCCGACCGCCAGCGGCAGGATCGCGAACATGGTCCGCAGCCACGCCGCGCCGGCCCGCAGCGCCGCGGCGGTCTCGGCCTCGCTGTGCCGGAACGGATCCGGCGGTTCCAACGCCTCGATCGTCCAGCTCACCGGCCGACCGGTCAGCGGGTCGGCCTGGTAGTCGCGCGTCATCAGCACCGCGGCATCGGGCTGCGGCCCGAACTCGAAGCTGAAGTTGCCGTCCTCGTCGATGTCGAGGTCGTCGTCGCGGACGAGCGCGACGATGCGGTCCGACCACGCCCCGGGCGACGGCTCGTTGTACGCGGTGATCGAGAAGTACACGCTGTCACCACGATTGCCGCTGATGCGGTACCGCCGGGCCGGATCGACAGGGCACATGAAGTAGAGCGCGTCGGTGTTGTCGCCACCCCAGCGCCGGTCGGGCCGGAACGGCGAGTTCACCTCGACCCAGCGCGGGCGGCTCGGATCGGCGAACAGATAGGTGTCGAACGCGACGCCGAGCGTGGTGGCGAGCATGCGGTAGCCGTCGGCGACATGCCGATCGTCGGTGACCGCCTTCGGCCCGGTCATGAAGGACGCATCGAGCTCCCGCAGCGTGTCGAGCAACTCCCGCCACGCCGCTGTCGCTTCATGGGTTTCGGTCATGCACTGATTCCTTTCGTGATGAGCCGTGCGGTCCGGTCGATCCAGTCCTCGTCTGCGGTTGCGCCGCGGGTGATCAACGCCAACAGCGTGATTCCGGCGATCACCTCGGCCAGTTCGGAGGCGAGAACCTCGCGCCGAACCTCACCGCGCCCGGCCGCCGACTCGAGGTATCCGGCCAGATCCCGCACCAGGATGTCGGAGAAGCGTTCCAGCAGAGCGGTGTGCAGGGTCGGGTCCGAGGCCATCTCCCCGACGAGGCCGGGCAGCGCCGCGCGGGCGGCGGGCGTGCCGAGGATCGCGTGTGTGCGCCGCACCATCTCTCGCACATCGCCTTCGAGAGAACCGGTTTGGGGTATTTCGGTGGTCGCGTCGATCGGGAACACGGCCTCGTGCACCAGGTGGGCCTTGCTGCGCCAACGCCGGTAGATGGCCGGCTTGCTGGTACCCGCCCGTGCGGCGACGGCATCCAGCGACAGTTCGGCGTAGGACGACTCGCCGAGCAGCTCCGTCGTCGCGCGCAGCACCGCGTCGGCGATCGCCTGATTCCGGGGCCGTCCCACCTCTGTCATCATTACGATACTCAGAGTAACATAACTCGATGTGACGGACACCACAGCCGGACTGGTTCACCTCGACGACCTCGCAGAGCCGCGGTATTCAGCTGAGGCGCAACAGCTTCGGGAGATGATGGCGGCGCTGGCCGCAGACTGCCCGCTCGATGCCGACGTGCTGCACGCGCGGGCCCGCGAGGCGACCGGGCTGGACGACTTCGGTCCCGACGACTACCGCGAGCGCCTGAACCTGTACGTTGCCGAGTTGCGCGAGATCGACATGCACGCCCCCGGGATCGTGAACTTCCACGCCCAGCTTCAACAGTGGCTGAAGAACCGGCTGCTGCTGACCGATCTGCTGACCCGCCACCCGGAGATCGAGGACATCGAGCTGGTCGCGCCGGTCGTCATCGCCGGGCTTCCGCGCTCAGGCACCACGCACCTGCACAACCTGCTCGCCGCCGCGCCCACCTTCCGCAGCCTCCCGTATTGGGAGAGCGTCGAGCCGTTCCCGCTGCCGTCGGAGGCCGGTGTCGAACCTGATCCGAGGATCGGCCGAATGGATCTCGCAGTGCAGACGATGGACCTGCTGATGCCGCATTTCGCGCTGATGCACGAGATGACCACCGACCACGCGCACGAAGAGATCCAGCTGCTCGCCAACGACTTCTCCACGATGCTGATGGAGACCCTCGCACATGTGCCGCGCTGGACCGAGTACTACTGGAACCACGACCAGACCTCGACCTACCGGTATCTGGTCACCCAGCTCAAGGCCCTGCAGTTCCTGCGCGGCGGCGGTCGCTGGGTACTGAAATCACCCCAGCACCTGGCCCAGCTGCCGGTGATCGACAATGTGTTGCCCGGGGTCAAAGTCGTCTTCACACACCGTGATCCGGTGCCGGTCGCGCTGTCGATGATCGCGATGATCACGTATTCCGAACGGATGCACCGCGACAAGGTCGACGTTGCGACCGTCTCCGCGGCGTGGGTGGACCGGCTGGAGAAGATGCTCGCCGCGTGTGTCCGCGACCGCGACGTCATCGCCGCCGACCGCTCACTCGACATCCGTTTCGACGATTTCATGTCCGACGAGATGGGTGTCGCCGAGTCCATCTACAGCCTGACCGGCGAAACCCTCGACGACGCATCACGCGCGGCGGTGTCTGACTATCTGGAAAGCCACCGGCGCGGCAGGCACGGCCGGGTACACACCTCCGCCGAGATGTTCGGCCTGGATACCGACGACCTACGGCGGCGCTTCGCGCCCTACACCACCCGATTCCTGAGCTGAATTCGTTCGCCCACAACCGATCACACTCCCCTCAGCTGAGACGCTCCAGGTGCACGGCCAGCGGCCGATGATCGGAGATCGCCAGCTCCGGGGTCTCGAAGGCCCGCACGGTGAGGGCGGGATCGTCGGTGAGCACATGGTCGAGCTGGCGGGTCGGGCGGTCGGCCGGGAACGTCGGCGCGACCGCGAGCTGCCGTAACCGCGACCACCGCCGCGCGGGCTTTGCCGGCATGTTCAGGTCTCCGGTGACGATCCGCGGCCAGGGCAGCGCGCGCACGTCGCGCATCAAGCGGTGCAGCTGGAATCGATTCCACCCCGGGACGAAGGACAGGTGGGTGTTGACCACGGTGAGCTCGCCCATCGGTGTGTCGAACACTCCGATCACGGCCGCGCGCGGCTCCTCGTCGACGACCACCACCTTTCCGGGTTCGCGCAGGTACAGCGGGAACCGGAACGGAATCCGCGGCAGCCGCAGCACCTGCCAGCTCACCGCGGGGTAGCGCGACAGAAGTGCGACCCCGTACGCGGCCGTCCCCGGTTGCTCCTCACCTGTGGCGGCCATCCAGGTCGCCCCAGGGGTGCCGGCGATCGCGGCGACGAAGCGGTGGCTCCTGGCGCCCATCGCTTCGGCGGCCAGTGCGGTGAGGTCGGCGAGCCCGGATCGCTGCTGGATGGAATCGACCTCCTGCAGCGCGAGGATGTCGGCGTCGAGCGAGGCCACGCAGTCGGCGAAGCGGTCCAGATCCACCCCGTGCCCGGGTGTGCGCCCGTGCAGAATGTTGAACGTCACCAACTTCATGGGTACGCACTACCCATCCTGGACCGAAACCCATCCTGTGACCGAATCGACGGCGGTGAGCATGTCCCACCCGAGCCTGCCTCATGACGTCCTGCGTGAGGCGCTCAAACGTGCGGCCTCGGCGCTCAAGGCCGACGGCCCCCCGTTCGCGCTGGCCGGCAGTTACGCGCTGTGGGTGCACGGCGCCCCGGAGCCCGTGCACGACGTGGACTTCGTGGTGGCTGAACACGACGCGGAGGCCGCGGTGGCGACGTTGTCGAAGGCGGGTTTCGACATCCGGCGGCCCCCCGAGGAGTGGTTGTTCAAGGCGGCGCTGTCCGTGGACGGTCCCGTCGTGATCGACGTGCTGCACCAGATCAACCGGGTACCTGTGGACGCGGCGCTGCTGGAGCGGGCCGAGACCCAGGATGTGCTGGCCCTGGCGATCCCGGTGCTGCCCCCGACCGAGGTGCTCACCCAGAAACTCCGCGCGCTGCACGAACACCACTGCGACTTCGCCACGCTGTTCCCGCCGGTACGGGCCGTACGGGAGCAGCTGGATTGGCCGCGGCTACGGCAGATGACGGCCGAGAACCCGTTCGCGGTGGCGTTCCTGTCGCTGTGCGACAGCCTGGGCATCACCGCCTGAGCGCGCACAGCAGAATCGCAGCTGATAATTTACGCATGCTGAACAACGCGTACACCGTGGCCGGCCACGACGGCTGAGACCGGCTACGCGACGCCTGTGAAGGCGCCCAGAAAGGACTATGTGGACGAGGTATTGGCGCGCGCCGCGATCTTCCAAGGCGTGGATCCAGGCGCCGTGGCAGCGCTGTGCAGCCAGCTTCAACAGGTGTCGTTCCCTCGCGGACACCGCGTGTTCAACGAGGGCGATCTAGGTGATGCTCTCTATATCATCACCGCAGGCCGGGCGAAGGTCGGCTGTACGGCGCCCGATGGCCGGGAGAGCCTGTTGACACTGATGGGCCCGGCCGACATGTTCGGCGAACTCGCGATCTTCGATCCGGGCCCCCGGACCTCGTCGGTCACCGCGCTGACGGCGCTGAACGCGGTGATGATGGACCGCGACGCGCTGCGGTTCTGGATCGCCGAGCGGCCCGAGATCGCCGAGCAGTTGCTGCGCGTCCTGGCGCGCCGACTGCGCCGCACCAATGACACACTTTCGGACCTGATCTTCACCGACGTCCCGGGGCGGGTGGCCAAGCAGCTGCTGGATCTGGCGCGCCGATTCGGCACCCAGCAGGACGGGTCGCTGCGTGTCGACCACGGACTGACCCAGGAGGAGATCGCTCAACTCGCCGGGTCGTCGCGGGAGACGATCAACAAGGCACTGGCCGACTTCGCGCAACGTGGGTGGATCGAGCAGCGCGGCAAGACGACGATCATCCACGACCCCGCCCGCTTGGCACGCCGCGCGCAGAGGTAGCGCCCGACGCTGAGTGCTGCGAGCCGGAGTGCTCCCGGAACGCGTTGGTCAACTGCACGCGCGAGCGCACGCCGAGCTTCCGGAACACCGACCGCAGGTGCGTGTTCACGGTGTTCGGCGATACGCTCAACGCGGTTGCGGCAGAACGATTCGTATGCCCGGCACTGATCAGTCCGACCACCCGCAGTTCGGTCGGCGTCAGGGACTCCCACCCACTGTCCGGTCGGTGCGACGGCGCGTCGACCCGCACTCCGTGCACCCCGTGGCGGCGTAGCACCGCCGACACCGTGCGGGTGCCCGCCACCGCGCCGATCTGGTGATAGATCTCGGCCGCCTCGGTCAGCGCGGCGACCCCGGCGCCGGCCGAACCCTGGTCGAGGTTCAGCGATCCCAGATCTCGTAGCGCATCGGCGACCAGCATGGGACGCGGCGACTCCCGCAATACCGCCACGGCTTCGGCCATCACCGCGGCGTCGCCGCCGAGCAACGCCCGGATGTGCAGTGCGGCGCCCTGCAAGCTGGCCACACCCGGATTACGTTGTGCGGCAAGGTCGGCGAGATGACCTGCACGTGCGGCGAACGCCGTGTCGCCGGCGAGCAGGCCGATGCTCGCCAGTATCCGCATCCAGGGCGGCGACCACGGCCAGGCATCGCGGTACTCCCCCGCCGTGTCCAGTAGCGGCGCGAGCAAGGCCAGGCTGGTGTCGTAGTCACCGGTCGCCGCGCTGAGCCATCCGCGCACCAGACGCAGACGGGCGGAACGACGTTCGTTCGGCGGCTGGTCTTGGGCCCCAGGACGCAGCAGGGTGACGGCGGAGACGATCTCGTCCCGGTAGGCAGCCACGACCGCCAGCACCATCCGCGCGTTCAGCCGGTAGGCATGGTTGCCGGTCTCCTCGGTCAGGCGTATCAACGTCCGCGCGCCGGCCTCCACCGCGTCGAACTGGCCGAGGGCGAGGTCCTGCCACATCTGCGCGTACAGCATCGACGGGAGTTGGCGGTCGACGTCGTGGACCGCCTCCCGGATCTTGGTCAGCATGGCGTCGGCCTCGTCGAAACGGTCGAGATGCTGCAGGGTGCGGATCTCCTCGGCGAGATGACCGTCGTCGGAGAGCCGGCGCAGATCGGCGAAGAGCTCCAACGCGACCGTGTGCCGACCTTCGTTACGGGCCGCCTCGATCGATGCGACCACCGCCAGCCGCTGAGCCGGCAGGTCACCGAGTCGTTCCGCCTCGGCCAGCGCATACCGGGCCACATCGTGGATGGCGGCCGCGGGCAGCGTCCGCGAGGCCGCGAGCGCCTGCGCCGAGCGGAGCCGGGCGTGCATGACGGCGGAAACGCCGTCCAGTGTCATCGCAACCGTGGCGCGCCTGTCCATTTCGGCGATGTCCTCGGTGACCCACAGCGCGCGGCAGGCCAGCAGTTCGAGCCTGGCGACGGTCTCCGGGTCGGTTGCGGCGGCACGTAGCCTGTCCGCGAGAACGAGCGCCTCGGCCTCGCGCTGCGCGTCGAGCAGAGCTTCGACGGTGACCTCGCCGGCCAGGAACCACAGCCGGTGGCCCGGCGTCGTCAACGCGAACGCGGCGTGGGCGGTGTCGACGGCCTGCAGCGGAAGTGACGCACCGTCGCGCACCGCCTGCACGAGAGCTGAGATGGCCTCGTCGTCGTCGATTCCCGCGCCGCACCGGTAATGACCCACCGCCGTCTGCACGGCGCCACCGGCGGCGACGATACGGCGCGCGCACGCGCGGTGCAGCAACCGGCGGCGCTCCGGGGCGATGTCGGCGTACACGGCCTCCCGCAGCACATCGTGCGGAAATCGCACCTCGCCGTGATCCCCGGAAAGCAAACCGTGAGCGACAGCTTCCCTTGCAAGAGCGGATAATTCACTCTCCGAAGAGTCCGCGAGAATGGCGGCGGCGTCGGACATGCCCAGCGGCCTGCCCCACACCGCGACAAGCCGGACCAGCTCCGCACCACCTGCCGACAGCGCACCCAGCCTGCGCCGGATGCCCAGTCCCAGTTCGGCGTAGAAGTTCCTGAAGTCCGTCTCGGCGTCCGGCCTGCCTGCCAGGCCGTCGACGATCTGCACCGCCCAGAACGGGTTCCCGCCGGTGTCGTCGAGAAGTCCCCGCATCGCCGGGGAGAGCTCCGCGCCGTTGCGATCGGTGGCGATGGCAGCGATGTCGGCGGACGTCAGCGGACCGAGCGGGATATGCGTCACCGCCGTGACATCGTCGGCGCCGGAGAGGATCTCGGTGAGAGCTTCTCCCGGAGCGCGCCGACTGGCGATCAGCCACACCACCGGCGAGCCGGACAGTCGCGCGGGTAACACCCGCAACGCGAAGCGGGTCAACCGATCCGCCCACTGCACATCGTCGACGGTGACCAGTACCGGACCGGCGGCGGCCAGTTCTTCGAGCAGAGCGCCGATGCGGTCGACCAGCCACAGCGGTTTGTCGTACAGCGGGGCGAGGCTGGCGAACGCGTCACCGCTCAGCAGCGGATCGGGACCGGACCGCAACGCGACGAGTAGCGGCGCCCCCGGCGCGATCTGGTCACCGTCCTCGGCCTTGCCACCGCCCACCCGGAAGCCCGTCCTGGTGGCCTGTTCGATGATCTCGCGCAGCAATGCCGTTTTGCCGATACCCGGCTCGCCGCTGACGACGACCACGAAGCCCCGGCCGGTGCGCCTGGCGTCCCGCAGCGCGCCCAGCGCGCGCGACATCGCCTCCGCACGCCCCCTCAGCACGATCCGCGTCATGTCCGGTCCTGTCGCCTCACGATCACCGGCGCCCAGAGCAGGCGGGTCGGCGCTGGAGAGAACGCCGATGCCCGGTGAAAGTATTCGTCACTGTGACCCGCACCACAGCAACGTGTCCCCCGAACGCGTGATGGCCGCCGCGCCATCGGCGGGCCACGAAGGCCGTCGGCCTGCTGACGCGCGGGAAAGTTTCACCTGTTCATGCGATGGTCAGCGGGAACGTGCGGTGGTTGAGTCATCCCGGCGCGACATTACTCCTCAGTAAGTTCCGCCGCGTCACTGCTCACACCAGCCAGGAGTCTCCATGTCCACTGCCGTCCGCCGCCCCTTCGCCGCGGGTGTCGCACTTCTCGGGGCGAGCGCGATCGCCATCTCGCCGGTCACGCCCACACCCGACCTGTCGCTTTCCGCCGTCAACCCACCGGCCCTGTACTCCGCGGGAGTCGACCTGCTCGCGTCCAGTGACGTGCTGGCCATCTACCAGAAGGTTTTCGCCGACGCCGGCGCCGGGCTCAACGCCCTGATCGCCAACGCCGAACCCGGTCAATTGCTCAAGCAGTTCATCGACAACCAGATCGCGAGCGCGACCGCGCTGGCCACCGGGCTCGGCGGCACCGCAGCCGGGATCGCCGACGCGTTGAAGACGGAGGTGCCCCAGCTGCTGCAGGCCGCCGTCACCGCGCTGGCGGCCGGACAGTTGTCGGAGGCGTTCGACAACCTGGTCCAGATTCCGCTGGCGGTGGCCCTGCCGATCACCGATCTGGTGCCCGCGATCCAGGAGGTGCTCACCAAACCGCTGAAAAACATCGTGAACATCGTCAACGCGTTCACCACCGATACGCTCGGGACGACATTGCTGCTCAGCGGCTTCATCGCACCGCTGATCAGCACGCCGGCCGCGATCGTCGCGGCGGTCCAGAACGTCGTCGGCGCGTTCGGCACCTCGCCCTCGGCGGTGGTCGATGCGTTGTTGACCGCACCCGCGACGATCATCGACGGCTTCCTCAACGGTGGGTACGGCCCCGACCTCGGCACGCTGGTGTCACCGGGACTGCCCGTCAAGGCGGGCGGTCTGCTGAGCTCGGCCGGTCTGGTGTTCCTGCCCGACGGCAGCTTCTTCGTCAACACCGGCGGCCCCCTTGCCGCGTTCCAGCAGCTCATCACGAAGATCACCGATGCGATCACCCCGACCGCGCCGGCCGCGCCGGCCACCGCCGTCGTGCCGACCACGGCCGTCGCCAGCCTTCCCGCGCCGGCATCGGCAACCGTCACCTTGGCCACGGCCGAAGCGCTGGCCGCCCCCGCCCCCTCGGAGTCGGCCGGCGGGGCGACCGAGGATTCCCCAGCGGCAGTCGAGGACTCGACCGAAGCGGAGTCCGACGCGGAGTCCGACGCCGCCGGCAGCGACACCGAGGTCGACAGCATCGGGAAAGACAGTGCAGGCAAAGACGGTGCCGGAGACGACGGCGCCGGACACGGCAGCGCCGCGAACGACGCGGCCGGGGCGGACGGATCGGGGAAGTCGGATTCCGGCAAGGCCGACTCCGGCGGCGATTCCCGGGCGCCGCACAAGCCGAGAACAGCGCGACACGACGAATCCGACTCGCACCACGAGTCGAAGGCGGGCACCGACGACTAGTCAAGCGTCGGCGGCGGGGCTCCTTCCTTTGCTGGGAGGGGCCCCGTTTTCGTCGGCGAGCGTCAGATGCACCCGTTGAAGCAATAGTCCGCGGGCTTGCGTTCGTCGGGACGCACCGCGGCAGCGTCGGTGGGCGCGTGCTGAGTCAGGTCGATGTCGCCTTCCCACTCCGGCGCGATCGGCATGAAGTGGCACAGGAACGTGACGCCCAACTGACACGGGTCGTGCACCGGTTGGGCGGGCGCGACGGGAACCGGGCTCACCGCGCCGCACAGGATCACCCCCAGCACGGCCGCCGCACGGCAGATCCGGCGTCGCCGCAGTGATGGCGTCACGTGGCCCCCTCCCGACCGTCGGCGGTATCGCCGTCAAACTGACAAAAAACCTATAAACGCACGGTTTATCTCGCCGCAGAAAGTACTCTGCTTCGCCGACGGTGCCAACCCCGGTCGCGAGGGGCACAGCAACCACCGGAGAGAGAACCCGGCCATACCGCACGACCCCCGCCGGGTGGGACGGCCGAGGAGGCGATCTCGCAGGAGGCGCAGGCGGCGACCCGCCACCGCATCACGATGATCGGTGCAGTCCAGCAGATCTGCCCGATATCGCCCGTGTCAGCCGATGTGCACGACTTGCCTCGAACCTCCGGCCCCTCCGCGCGGCACCCCGAACACGTTCGGCCCGGATCCGATAGCCACAGCGACGGACACCGATCCGCTCGATCACCACGGGTCAGCCACACGTGCCATGGCACACGGATGCGGGTGTCGCGGTGATTGACCCATCTATATCTATAGGGGTAAGGTTTGCGCACCCCGGTGGCCTGGATCACAGTAGCTCGGTATCCATACCCGGGACACGACAGCTCCGCTGCTCCCCGCGGCCCACCGACGGCCGAGGGTACGACCGCATGCTCGACAGATGGAGGCGCATCCCATGCTCGGAGTGGGACGATGCGACGCGTCACCGCAGCCTGGTGCCCACCCGCACGGTCCGCGCCGACACCGCCCGAGGAGACGGATGTGGTGATGCCCGACAGCGCGGCACCCCCCAGCAGGCTCGACGACGGGCTCAGCCGGTTTTCGGCCACCCCCGCCGCGAAGCCGTTGCGCGCCTTCGGCGGATTCTTCGCCATGGCACTCGATGTGCTGATGCTGATCCCCCGTCGGCCGTTCGCTTGGCGCGAATTCCTGTTGCAGGCCTGGTTCGTCGCTCGCGTGTCGATGATGCCGACATTGATGCTGGCCATCCCGTTCACGGTGCTGATGGTCTTCACCTTCAACATCCTGTTGGTCGAATTCGGCGCCGCCGACTACTCCGGCACCGGGGCGGCCTACGGAACGGTCACCCAGATCGGTCCGGTGGTCACGGTGCTGGTGGTCTCCGGCGCCGGCGCCACCGCGATGTGCGCCGACCTCGGCGCGCGCACCATCCGGGAAGAGCTCGACGCGCTGAAAGTCATGGGCGTCAACCCGATTCAAGCCCTGGTGGTTCCGCGGGTGTTGGCCGCGACGGTGGTGGCCACCCTGTTGTCGTCGGTCGTGATCCTGGTCGGGCTGATCGGGAGTTTCATCTTCGCGGTCTTCATCCAACACGTCACGCCCGGATCATTCGTCGGTGGGCTCACCGTCATCACCAAGGCACCCGATGTGGTGATCTCCTTGGTCAAGTCGAGCTTGTTCGGGCTCGCCGCGGGGCTGATCGCCTGCTACGAGGGCGTTTCCGTACGTGGCGGGCCGGCCGGGGTCGGCAACGCCGTGAACGAGACCGTCGTGTACACCTTCATGGCCCTGTTCGCGATCAACATCATCGCCACGGCGGTGGGCGTGAAGGCGACCCTGTGAGCGCGGGCGTCCCGGCCGGGCTGCACCCGCGGTGGCGCCGCGCCTACGGCAAACGCATCGAGGGCCTGACCCGGATCGGCACCCAGTCCCAGTTCTACTTCACCACCATCGCCGGTATCCGCGATGCCCTGGTCCACTACAAGGGCGAGACAGTGCGCCTGATCGCTCAGATGAGCCTGGGCACAGGGGCATTGGCGATCGTCGGCGGGACGGTCGTGATCGTCGGATTCCTGACGCTGTCGACCGGGGCACTGGTCGCGGTGCAGGGCTACAACCAGTTCGCCAACGTGGGTGTGGAGGCGCTGACCGGCTTCGCATCGGCGTTTTTCAACGTCCGGCTCATCGCCCCTGTCATCGCGGGAATCGCGCTGGCCGCGACCATCGGTGCGGGCGCAACCGCGCAGCTCGGGGCGATGCGGATCAACGAAGAAATCGACGCCCTCGAGGTGATGGGCGTGCGTTCGGTGGCCTACCTGGCATCGAACCGGGTGATCGCCGGTGTGATCGTCGTGATGCCGCTGTACTGCGTCGCGATGATCACCGCGTTCCTGGCGGCCCGGTTCGGCACGACGGTGATCTACGGGCAGTCCAGCGGCGTGTACGACCACTACTTCCACACATTCCTGAACCCGGCCGACATCATCTGGTCCTTCTTTCAGGCGGTGCTGATGGCCGTCGTCATCATGCTCGTGCACACGTACTACGGCTTCAACGCCTCCGGTGGGCCCGCCGGCGTCGGCGAGGCCGTCGGCCGCGCCGTCCGCACCTCGATGATCGCGGCCGTCTTCGTCGTGCTGTTCGTCTCGCTGGCGATCTACGGCCAGTCCGGCAATTTCAACCTGTCGGGCTAGCCCATGGGGATGAGGCCGCGGATCGACCGGATCCACCCGCTGTGGTGGGCTGCGGGACTGTTCACCGCGATCGCCGTGTTCGTGGCGGTGTGCTCGGCGTCGTTCGCCGGAGCGTTCCAGAACAATCTTCCGGTCACCATGACCTCCGACCGCACCGGCCTGGTGATGGAGTCCGGCGCGAAGGTGAAGATGCGCGGGGTCGAGGTGGGTCGGGTCGCGGGCATCACCGGGGGTGGGCAGAACGTCAGCCTGCGGCTCGAGCTCTACCCCGATCAGGTCGGCATGATCCCGGAGAACGTGGAGCCGGAAATCAAGGCCACCACCGCGTTCGGCGCCAAATACGTCGACTTCGTCGTGCCCGACGAGCCCAGCCCTGCCAGCCTGACCGCGGGTGCGGTGCTGGTGTCACGCAACGTCGGCACCGAGGTCAACACCGTGTTCGACAGCCTGGTCAGCATTCTCGACCAGATCGAGGTGCCCAAGCTCAAGGCGGTCCTCTCGGCGGTCGCCGAAGGTGTGCGCGGCAAGGGTCACCGAATGGGTGAGGCCATCACCGCAGCCGATCATGTTCTGCGCGAGGTGAATCCGCGGATGGACATCGTCGCCGCGGACTGGCGTTCGCTGCGCGGCTTCAGCGATGCATACAGCCCCGCGGCCGCCGACATCCTCGCGGCCCTCGACGCGGCGAGCACCACCGCCACCACGATCAATGCACAGGCGAACGACCTCGACACACTGCTGCTCAACGTCACCGGGTTCGCCGACAGCGGCACCAATCTGCTGGCCGGAAACCACGACACCTTCGTCGAAGCCGTCAACGTCCTCGAGCCGACCACGGCACTGCTTCTCAAGTACAACCCCGTATACACCTGCACCATCGAGGGCGCGAAGATCTTCCTGGACAAGGCCGGCAACGAATGGTTCGGCGGCAACGGCCGCACCGTCTATCTGGATGCGGGCATCGCATTCGGCGACGACCTGTACGAGTACCCGAAAAACCTGCCGAAGGTCGCCGCCAAGGGTGGGCCCGGCGGCAAGCCCGGCTGCGGATCGCTGCCCGACGTCGCCGAGAACTTTCCTGTCCGCCAACTGATCACCGACACCGGGTGGGGGTCTGGGCTGGACTGGCGCCCGAATCCCGGGATCGGGCAGATATGCGCTGCCGACTACTTCCCCGTCACCCGCGCGGTCCCCGAACCCCCGCACGTCGGACGCTGCATGCCCGGACCCGCTCCCGGCCCCCCTCCCCCGTACCCCGGTGGGCCTCCGTACGGCGCGCCCTGGTACGCCGCCGACGGCACGCCGCTCTACCCCGGCCTGCCCGAACCACCGCCGCCGGTACCGACGGCCCCGGCCCCGTGAGCACGAAGGAGGAGGTCTGCGCATGAATGACAATCTCCGCCGCGCCACGATCAGCTTCGCGGTCTTCGTCATCGTCTGCCTGGTGGGTACGTTCGCACTGCTGGCGATCTTCTCGCAGTACCGGTTCGCCGGAACCCAGACATTCCGGGCCGAGTTCACCGACGTCAGCGGCCTGGGCGACGGCGACTTCGTCCGCATCGCCGGCGTGGAAGTCGGCAAGGTCAGCGGTATCTCGGTCACCGACGACTCGATCGCGCTGGTCGAGTTCACCGTGGATCCGACCGTGGTGCTGACGTCGGCCACCCGCGCGGCGGTGCGCTGGGAGAACCCCATCGGCGACCGCTACCTGGCGCTCACCGACGGACCGGGCGCAAGTCGGCACCCCCTCGACCCGGGCGGCACCATCGCGGTCTCCCACACCGAACCCGCACTGGACCTCGACACCCTGCTCGGCGGATTCCGCCCGCTGTTCCGGGCGCTGGATCCGCAGCAGGTCAACACGCTGTCGAGCCAGCTGATCGGGGCCTTCCAGGGTGAAGGGGCGACGATCAACTCGTTCCTGAGCCAGGCCGCGTCGGTTACGGGCACCCTCGCCGACCGCGACGAGTTGATCGGCGAGGTGATCGACAACCTCACCGCGGTGATGAGCACCTTCGGTGAGGAACACACCCAGTTCGCCAAGGCGGTCGACTCGATGTCGCAACTGATCGACGGGCTGGCCGCGCGGCGCAGCGACATCGCCGACACCGTCGCGCACACCAACGCCGCGGCCGCATCGATCGCCGACATGCTCGGCCAGGCCCGGAAACCGCTGAAACACACCGTCACCCAGACCGATCGGGTCACCTCGATCGTGGCCGCCGACCACGAATGGGTCGACGACTACCTGCGGACGATCCCGCAGTCCTACAAGACGCTCAGCCGCCTCGGGATCATGGGTGACTTCTTCACCTTCTACCTGTGTGATCTGGTCCTGAAGGTCAACGGCAAAGGCGGACAACCGGTCTACGTGAAACTCGCGGGCCAGGACTCGGGACGGTGTGAGCCGAAGTGAAATCGTTCTCCGAGCGCAACCCGGTGGTCATCGGCGGGATCGGCGTACTCACCCTCGCCGGCACCGTGCTGGCCGCACTGCAATACGACAACCTGCCGTTCTTCGGCGGGTCACGGGGTTACGCAGCCTATTTCAGCGAGGCCGGTGGCCTTCAGGCGGGAGCCGCCGTGCAGGTGGCCGGCTACCAGGTCGGCGAGGTGTCCTCCGTGGACCTCGACGGAGACCGCGTACTGATCACCTTCGACGTCGAGGACGACGTCCGGCTCGGTGAGCAAACCGAAGCCAACATCCGCACCAAGAGCCTGCTGGGCGCCAAGGTCCTGGAGGTCACGCCGCGTGGCGACGGACATCTGAGTGCGGCGATCCCGGTCGACCGCACCAAGGCCCCGTACCAGCTGCCCGATGCCCTCGGAGACCTGACGGCCACGATCGAGGAACTCGACACCGACACCGTGTCCGGCTCACTGGCCACCCTGGCCGAGACCTTCAAGGACACCCCGCCGCAGCTGCGCGCCGCCGTCGACAGCGTGGGCCGGTTCTCCGAGACGTTGAGCACCCGCGACGCCGCGTTGCGAAACCTGTTGGCCGACGCCAGCACCGCCAGCACGGTGCTGTCCGAGCGTGCCGCCGACATCGCCGCACTGGTGTCCAACAGCAACGCGCTGCTCGCCGAACTACGCACCCGGAACGACGCGCTGGCACAGATCTCGACCAACCTGTCGGCGCTGGCGCACCAGATCCGCGGATTCATCGACGACAACCGCGCCCAGCTCAAACCCACCCTGGACAAGCTCAACGTGGTGCTGTCCATCGTCGACAAACACAAGGCCGGGCTTCAGCAGGCCATCAAATACCTGAACCAGTACGCCATGTCGCTGGGTGAGTCGGTCGCTTCCGGCCCGTTCTTCAAGGCCTACATCGCCAACCTGCTTCCCGGGCAGTTCATCCAGCCGTTCATCGACTCCGCGTTCTCCGACCTCGGGCTCGACCCGAACGTGCTGTTGCCGTCCGAACGGACCGATCCGCAGACCGGCCAGCAGGCGACCCCGCCGATGCCGGTGCCGTTCCCGCGGACCGGCCAGGGCGGTCCCCCTCGGATGACGGTCGCGGACGCCATCACCGGAAATCCCGGAGATCAACCGTGCGGTCCTGCCGGTGCCCCGGCGCCCGGTCCGGGCTGCTACCCGTACCGCGAGCCGTTGCCCGCGCCGCCTCCCGGTGGTCCTCCGCCCGGACCGCCGGCACACGCGCAACCCACCGACGGAGGGCATCGATGAGGTCACGAATGTGGCGGCCCGCGTTGGCCTTCTGCTTCGCACTGCTGCTGGGCGCCGGGATCGCCGTGCAGGCAGGTCTGATCGGCGCGCTGCACCGCACCTATCTGGTGGCGTACTTCGACAACAGCAACGGGCTGTTCACCGATGACGAGATCCGCATCCTCGGTGTGCGCGTGGGCCGCATCACCGAGATCGAACCGGAGCCCGAGCGGGTCAAGATCACGTTCTGGGTGGACGACAGATACCGGGTGCCCGCCGAGGCCCGTGCCGCGATCATCGCACCGCAATTGGTCACGGCCCGGGCCATTCAGCTCACCCCCGCCTACACCGGCGGACCCGCGCTGGCCGACGGCGACGTCATCCCACTGAATCGCACGGCGGTTCCGATGGAATGGGACGATCTGCGCGAACAACTCGCCGAACTGACCGCGGCGTTGCAGCCGATCGAGCCCGGCGGGGTGAGCACGCTGGGCGCGTTCATCGACACCGCGGCGGACAACATGCGCGGTCAGGGACCGGACATGCGGAACACGATCCTGACCATGTCGCAGGCGTTCTCGGCGCTCGGGGACCACAGCGACGACATGTTCTCGACCATCAAGAACCTGTCGGTGGTGGTCAACGCGCTCCAGGACAGCTCCGCGCTGCTCCGCGCGCTCAACGGCAACTTCGCCGCCGCGACCGCGGCCGTCAGTTCCACCCCCGGCGCCGTGGGCGACGCACTCTCCGACGTCAACGACATCGTCGGCGAGACCACGGCCTTCATCGCCGAGAACAAAGAGTCGATCGGCACCGCCACCGCGCAGCTCGCATCGGTCACCACCGCGGTGAACGAGAGCATCGACGACGTCGAGCAGGCGTTGCACCTGTTCCCGAACACGTTGCAGAACTTCGTCAACATCTACCAGCCTACGCAACAGGGCATCACCGGTGCGCTCACGATGCAGAACTTCGCGAATCCGATCTCGTTCCTGTGCGGTGGAATCCAGGCGGCGTCGCGACTGAACAGCGAGCAGGCGGCGAAGCTGTGCGTGCAGTACCTGGCCCCGATCGTGAAGAACCGGCAGTGGAACTTCCCTCCGCTCGGCGCCAACTACGTCGTCGGCGAAAGCGCACGGCCCAACGAACTCACCTACTCCGAGGACCGGTTGCGGCCGGATTTCCGGCCGACGCCGCCCGCAGAGCAGACCGACCCGGCGGCGGGGCTGCCGGGCATGATGATCCCGGGCGCAGGATCGTGACCCGGGTACCGCGCCGGCACCGGGTCACCGTGGCCCCTGCTGTCGCCGTCGTCCTCGCCGTCGTCGCCGCGGGCACGTCGGGATGCGAATGGCGCGGGCTGAACTCGCTGCCGATGCCGGGCACGGCGGGCGGCGGTCCCGGCTCGTTCGTCGTGCAGGCGCAACTCCCCGATGTCGGTTACATCCAGCAGAACTCCCGCGTTCGGGTCGGTGACGCGAACGTCGGGACGATCACCAGGATCGATCGTCAGGACTGGCATGCGCTGGTCACCATGACGCTCGACGCCGACGTCGACCTGCCTGCCAACTCGACCGCCAAGGTCGGCCAGACCAGCCTTCTGGGTTCCCTGCACCTGGAGCTCGCACCGCCCACCGACGAACCGCCGCGCGGCAGGCTTGCCGACGGTTCCCTCATCCCGCTGGACCGGGCGGGCTCCTATCCGGGCACCGACCAGACGCTGTCGGCGACGTCGCTGGTGCTCAACGGTGGCGGGATCGGTGAGATGCAGGACATCACCGTGGCTTTCGCCAACGCGCTGGCCAACCGCGAGGCCGACCTGCGGAGTCTGATCGGCGGGCTCGACGAGTTCGCCGGGCGCCTCGATGCGCAGACCGGCGACATCCTCTCCGCCACCGAGAGCTTCAACAGTCTGGTCGGACAGGTCGCCGACCAGAAACCGGTACTGGACAAGGCGATCCGCACCATCCCCGACGCACTGCGGGTACTCGCGGAACAGCGCGACCACCTCGTCGAGGTGGCCGACGCACTGAGAAAGTTCAGCGCACTGACCACCGACACCGTCACCAGGAGCAAGGAGAACCTCGTCAAGGAGCTCGAACACCTCGGTCCGGTCCTGCAGTCGCTGGCCGACACAGGTCCTGCCCTGGCCCGCTCCCTGGACTTCATCGGGACGTTCCCCTGGCCGAAGGGCCCGCTGGACAACTGGATCCGCGGTGACTACGCGAACATCACCGCGATCCTCGACCTGACGCTGAGCCGCATCGACAACACCCTGTTCACCGGGACGCGGTGGGAGGGCGACCTGACCGAACTGGAGATGCAGTGGGGCCGCACCATCGGTCAGCTGCCCAGCCCGTACACCGCGGGCAATCCCCTTGTGGCGCCGTACCGGCTGGATCAGGGGCGCTGACATGAGGCTGACCAGAGGGATCAAGATCCAGTTGTCCATCTTCGCGACGGTGGCGGTGGTGGCGGGCTTCGTGATGTTGTTCGGCTACATCAAGGTCCCCGCGATGCTCGGTATCGGGCACTACACCGTGACGATGCAGCTGCCCCGGGCAGGCGGACTGTACGACACCGCGAACGTCACCTACCGCGGTACGGAGGTCGGCAGGGTCACCGCCGTGCGGCTCACCCCGAACGGGGTCGAGGCGCAGCTGACGTTGCGCTCCGGTGTCACGATCCCGTCGGACCTTGAGGCGCAAGTGCACTCCACATCGGCGATCGGCGAACAGTACGTCGCGCTGATCCCGCGCAGCGCCGACGCCCCGCCGCTGCGCGACGGCGATGTCATCGCCTCAGCGGACACCTCGGTTCCGCCGGACATCGGCGAACTGCTCGACGCGACGGACCGCGGCCTGCAGGCGATCCCGCGCGAGAGTCTCAAAACGGTGATCGACGAAAGCTACACGGCCGTCGGGGGTCTGGGCCCCGAACTGTCCCGGCTGGTGGACGGCTCCACCGAACTCGCGATCGACGCGGGCGCGAACATCGGCCCGATCATCGATCTGATCGAGAAGTCCGGCCCCCTGATGGACTCCCAAGGCGACACCGCCGCCGACATCCAGTCGTGGGCGGCCGACGTCGCCGACCTGACCCGTCAGGTGAGGGACAACGACAGCGCGGTCGCAGGCATCCTGCGCGACGGTCCGCGGGCCGCCGACGAGGCCAGGCAGCTCATCGACCTGGTGCGGCCCACGCTGCCCGTCCTGATGTCCAACCTTGCGGGCATCGGTCACCTGGCGCTCACCTACCACCCCGGCATCGAACAGCTTCTGGTGCTGATCCCGATGGGTGTGCAGGTGATGGCCGGTGGCACGGTGGCCAACCGGGACAGCAAGCACCCCGGTCTGGTGCTGTCGTTCAACCTGAACCTGAACCTGCCTCCGCCGTGCACCACCGGTTACCTTCCCGCACAGCAACAACGCATCCCGTCGATGGTGGACTCCCCCGATCGGCCGGTCGACGATCTGTACTGCCGCATCCCCCAGGACTCGTGGATGGCCGTGCGCGGCGCCCGAAACCTGCCCTGCATGATGAAGCCGGGAAAGCGCGCGCCCACCGCCAAGATGTGCCGCAGCGACGACGAGTACGTCCCGCTCAACGACGGGTTCAACTGGAAAGGCGATCCGAACGCGACGCTGTCCGGCCAGGACGTGCCGCAGCGCCCGCCGGCAACCCCGGCGGCGGCACCCACGGATGCGGCACCCGCGGCGATCGGCACCGCGTTCTACGACCCCGCGACCGGCAAGTACCTCGCACCGGACGGGCAGGTCCACCAGCAGGCCGACCTCGCCACCACGGCCGGAGACAGATCGTGGCAGGGCATGCTGACCGCCCCCTACGGCCCGTGAACACGCGACAGGTGGTGAATACCCGATGCCCCAACGGTTTTCCGTACTCACGGTAGGTACGGCGGTCACGCTGACGATACTGGCGGTCTCAGCGCCGGCCGCCGCCGACAACAAACGCCTCAACGACAGCGTGGTGACCAACGTCTACACACTGCAGCACCAGGCAGGCTGCACCAACGACGTCAAGAAGAACCCCCGGCTCCAACTCGCGGCCGAATGGCATGCCCGGGATGTCCTGGCCAACCGCAACCTGCACGGCGACCTGGGCTCCGACGGATCCACCGCCCAGGACCGGGCCAGTGCCGCGGGCTATACCGGGGTCGTCGCACAGACCGTCGCGATCAACCCCGCGCTGGCCATCAACGGCCTGGAGATCCTGCGCCAGTGGTATTTCGACCCGGTCAGCTACGCCGTGATGGCCGACTGCGCCCACACCGAGATCGGGGTCTGGTCGGAGAACAGTCCGGACCGCAGCGTGGTGGTCGCGGTATACGGGCGCCCGACCCCGGCCTGATCCAAGTAGGTCGGTCAGGCAGAGGAGGTTTCGATCGCGGGCATCCCGCCGTCGCTGAGGATCACGCCGTAGAGGAAGTTCCGGATCCGCGCGGCGAACAGTTCCTTGACCGAGAACTCGTTCTGCTCCAGGGCCTCGGTCAGATAGGGATATTGGTCGGCGTCGACGGGCGGGAACAGCGCGTAGCGGCCACGCGGCCTGCGGGCGGCCTCGGCGAGCACCGCGCCTATGCACAGCGTCTCCATACCGTCGAGGATCTGCACGTGCAGATGCGTCGGCACCCCCGAATCGCGCAGGAAGCGGGCGGCGTCCTCGAAGCTGCCGACCAGCGTCTCCCTCGGCAGGTGCTCGATGAGCACTGTCGCGGCGTTGCGGTGCCGCAGCACCGACTGGCGGAAGTTCAGCGCCAGGCTGACGAAGTACTCGGGCCAGTCCGGTCCCGGGGTCCGCCGCGGCTTGATCACCGATTTGCCCGCGATGTGCCGGGCGATCGCCGTCATGATCTCGTTCTTGTCGGCGAAGTGGTGATACAGCGACGGAGCGCGCACTCCCATGTGCGCGGCCAGTTTCGGAAGGCTGAACGCGTTGATCCCTTCGGCGTCGATGATCTCGATCGACGCCTCGACAGCCGCGGTCTTGCTGATCAGCGGCTTCGACGGACGAGCCATGTCAGAAAGCCCCCCGTCTGCCGACGCGGTTCCGGCCACAGCACATTCGGCCAGTATAGGGTCGGCAAGCCCTACCGGGGTGTACCTCAGCCCCGGCCACGCAGTCCCAGCTTCCGGCGCCAGTCGTGCGCACCCAGGAAGCGCACGGCCCTGGACATGAATCGGGACTTCGCCGGCACCACCGGGTACCACAGCGGCTCCGACTTCAGCGAGAACTTCTCCTCCACCACCGACTGCTGCCTGCAGTACTTCAAGACGCCGTGCGCGCCACCGAATCGCGCACCCATCCCGGAACTCTTCCAGCCGCCCATCGGAATCGGCAGCTGGAAGGTCGCCACCAAGGCGTTGTTGACCGACACCGAACCCGCCTCGATGCGGCGTGAGAGCCGGTCGGCCCTGGCCCGATCGCTGGTCCACAGGCTGGAGCTGAGCCCGTACTCGGAATCGTTGGCCAGTGCGATCGCCTCGTCCTCGTCGGCGACCCGCATGATCGGCAGGGTCGGCCCGAACGTCTCCTCCCGCATACACCGCATGCTGTGGTCGACGTCGACGAGCACCGTCGGCTGGAAGCAGTTGCCCTCTGCGCGTTGGCCTCCCGTCAGCACGCGGGCGCCGTTGGCCACCGCGTCGGCGACGTGGTCGGCGACGATGTCGAGCTGCGCGCCGGTGACCATCGCACCGATGTCGGTGGTGTAGCTGCCGGGGGTGTCGGTGCCCTGGCGCAACGCCGCGACCTGATCGGTGACCAATTCCACGAACCGGTCGTAGACCGGCGATTCGACATACACCCGCTCGACACTGATACATGCCTGCCCGGAATTGGTCATCCCACCCCAGACAGCGGCTTTCGCAGCGCGCTCGAGATCCGCGTCGGCGAGCACGATCATCGCGTCCTTGCCGCCGAGTTCCAGACTGCACGGGATCAACCGCTGCGCACAGCGCACCGCGATGGCCCGGCCGGTACGCACCGAGCCGGTGAACATCACCATGTCCACCGCGTCGACGACGGCCTGACCGGTCGCACCGTCACCGGTGACCGCCGCCAGCACCGGCGGGGCGCCGATCTCCTCTCGCCAACCCCGCACCACCTCGCGCCACGTCAACGGCGTCACCTCGGACGGCTTGGACACCACGGCGGCACCCGCCACCAACGCCCCGACCACATCCATCATCGGACCGGCCAACGGACCGTTCCACGGGGTGATCAAACCGACGAGCTGATACGGGCGGGCCTGGACCCGCAGGCGGCGCACGGCGTTGGCCGGGCCGGCGGGCTTGACGTTGCGGTCCTGCAGGAAGACCTCCGCGTTGGAGGTGAAGTAGTTGATCACGTCCACGGCGACAGACATCTCCAGCGACGCGTCGGCCCAGGACTTGCCGGTCTCACGCTGCACCAGGGTCAGCAGCCGCCGCTCGTTGTCCAGCAGCCAGTCCAGCCAGCGCAGCAGATGGGCGCTGCGCTCCCGCGGACCGAGCGCCTCCCACGCGGGCTGGGCGGCGCGCAACTGCTCACAGACGCTCGCGACCTCGTCGGCGCCGGCCACCTCGACCTCGCCCACCACCTGGCCGTCGGCCGGACACCGCACGGTGATGCGGCGGTTGTCCGGGTCAGAGCCATCGGGCCGACCGGCCATCGCAGCGTGGTCGAGCGTCATCGCATCTCCTCGATCGGGAACCACGGGGGACCTTTATCTATCACCATAAGATTTACTTCCCGGTCTCCGCAATGGCGGGCCCGGCCGGAATCGCACCGGCCGCGACGCTGGACCACCGACGGCCGGAGCCCTATAGTCCAGTTAGCCTAAAGACAGTAGGTTATTTCGCAGAATACGAGAGGTCACCCCGGATGAGGATTCGCCTGCAACGCGAGAAGTGCGCCGGCCACGCGCTGTGCTACGGAGCGGACCCCGACCTGTTCCCGATCGACGACGAGGGCTACTCGATCCTCGAGCCCCACGCCGTCGACCCCGCCGACGAGCAGACGGTGCGCGCGGGCGTCGCGGCGTGCCCCGAGCTTGCGCTGATCCTCGACGAGGACTGATCCGCCGTTGACCTCTTATACCTATTGTCGTAAGGTTTAGCGCCAGGGTGGCACGCGTCACACACACCGCCACGCCAACAGCCCGGGCACCGACGATCGGCCGCCCTGTACCTCGAACCATCCTTCAAAGGAGAAGCATGAAGCTCAAGGACAAAGTCGCGTTGATCACCGGTGCCGGTTCCGGCCTGGGCCGCCACTGCTCGCAGCTGTTCTCCGCCGAAGGCGCCAAGGTCGCCATCGTCGACATCGACACCGACCGCGCCGAGCAGACCCTCAAGCTCGTGCAGGAACAGGGCGGGGAAGCCATCGCACTGACCGCCGATGTGGCGCAGCGCGATCAGATCACCGCCGCCGTCGATGCGACGGTCAAAGAGTTCGGCAAGCTCGACATCGCTTGGGCCAACGCGGGAATCGTCTCGCGCGGCGGCGTTCCGACGGTGGCGGGCGGTGAGTTCGTCGCGTTCGAGGATTTGACCGACGCCGACTGGCAGCACGTGCTGGGTGTCAACCTGTCCGGCGTCGTCTACACGGCGCAGGCCGCTGTCCCCCACCTCAAGGCCAACGGCGGCGGCACGATTCTGGCCACCTCGTCGGCGGCTTCCTTTGTGGCCTACCACAACATCGCGATGTACTCGGCCACCAAGGCCGGCGTCAACGGCCTGGTCCGGGGCCTGAGCCTGGACCTGGGCCGCTTCGGCATCCGCGTCAACGCCATCGCCCCCACCCACGGCATGTCCCCGAACTTCCTGATGCCGCCGGGCACCCCCGTCGTCGGACAGTCGTACGAAGAGGTGGCAGGCCCGTGGAACCCCACGGTGTCTCCCATTCCGCTGAAACTGCAGCGCCCGCCGTCTCTGTCGGACAACGCGAAGGTCGCCCTGTTCCTCGTCTCCGACGACTCGGCGTACATCTCCGGCGCCACGATCGGATCCGCCGACGGCGGCACCCTGGCGCGCGTCGGTATGTGGTTCGAAGAGGACCTCAATCCCGAAGCCGTCAACTGAGGACCGCGAGGAGCACACCATGCCCACCATCGAACCGACCACCACTGGACCCGCACCCGCCGCGCTGACCGTCGACTTCGACGTCTACGACGAAGCGCTCGCCAGCCCCGTCGACGTCATGCCGGAACGAGTCGCCGAACTGGCCGCCAAGGGCCCGATCGTCTATTCGACCGCTCACGGCGGGCACTGGATCGTCACCCACTACGACGAGATCCACCAGATCCTCACCGACGCCGAGACGTTCTCCAGCTACCCGAACAACCTGGTGACACCCGCCGACTTCGGCCGCTTCATCCCGTTGGAACTGGATCCGCCGGAGCACACCGCCTACCGGCACGCGCTGCAGCCACTGTTCAGCCCGCAGCGGATGAAGAAGCTCGGCGACGACATCCGTGATCAGGTCAACGATCTCATCGACCAGTTCGCATCGAAAGGCGAGGCCGAATTCATCTCGGCCTTCGCCCACGAGCTGCCGGCCCGCGTGTTCCTGTCACTGATGGACTGGCCGGTGGCCGACGCCCCGATGTTCACCGAGGCCACCGACGCGGTCCTGTTCGGAAAGCCCGGCGGCACCAAGGAAGAGTCCGACCAGGTGATGATGATGGCCGCGATGACGGTCGCGGGCTACTTCAACAACGTCATCGCCGAGCGCCGCGCCAACCCCGGTGAGGACGCCACCTCCAAACTGATCAACACCGAGGTCGAATTCGACGACGGCAAGCGGCTGCTCAATGACGAAGAACTGTTCCGGATGTTCTTCCTGCTGTTGATGGGTGGTCTGCACACGGTGCAGGGTTCGCTGGCGTGGACCGTGTGGCACCTGTCGCGCAATCCCGACCAGCGCGCCGCGCTGATCGCCGACCCGACGCTGATCCCGAAGGCCGTCGAGGAGATCCTGCGCATCGAGGCCGCCGTGATTCCCGGCCGCCGCGCCACCCGCGACGTCGAGATCGGCGGCGTGCAGATCGCCAAGGACGACCAGTTGATCCTGATGCTGTGCGGCGCGAACCGGGATCTCACGCAGTTCGCCGATCCGCACACCCTGGACATCAACCGCCACCCGAACCGGCACCTGTCGTTCGGTGCGGGTGTTCATCGTTGTCTCGGTTCGCATCTCGGCCGGATCGAACTGACGATCGCGCTCGAGGAATTGCACCGCCGCATCCCCGACTACCGCCTGGTCGAGGGCGATCCGCCGGTGTGGCACTCCACCCAGGTGCGCGGCTGCCATCGGATGCCCATCCAGTTCACCCCGGAAGGGAAGTGATGACATGACGACGTCGTTGCCGCGGCAGGACCGGATCCGCCGCGCCATCGAGTTGTTGCGCAACGACACCACCGACAGGTTCGACGAGGTCGTCGACTTCGAGGCGCGCGAGTTCACCGATCCGGTGCTCGCACAGCAGGAGCGCGACTTCATCTTCGGCCGGGTGCCGTCGATCATCGCGCACAGCAGCGAGATCGCCAAGCCGTACGACTTCATCACCGTCACGATGCCGCGCAACAACATCATCGCGGTGCGCCAGAAGGACGGCTCGGTCAAGACGTTCGTCAACCTGTGCCGGCATCGCGGCGCGCTGCTGGAGCCGCAGGAGAAGGGCCGGTGCCGGTTCTTCTCCTGCGCCTACCACCGGTGGTCCTACGATCCCGACGGCAAGCTGCGAATGATCACGCGCGACAACACGTTCGGCGAGATCGACCGCGAGAAGTTCGGCCTCGTCGAGATTCCGTGCGAGGAGCGCCACGGCTTCATCTGGGTGGTGGACAACGCCGATGCCGAGATCGACGTCGCGTCGTGGCTCGGGCCCGAGATGGACGGGATCCTGGCCGGCTACCAGATCGACAAGCTGGTGTGCTTCCGGGCGGCGAGCTTCGAGGAACCCACCAACTGGAAGATCATGCAGGACGCGTTCCTGGACGGCTACCACATCCAGTACGCGCACCCGAACACCGCGGGCAAGGTGATCCACACCAACGTGATGGCGTTCGAGGACTTCGGCAGGCACTTCCGGTTCATCGCGCCGCGCAAGTCGATCGACCGCTGGCTTGAAGAGGATCCCGGTGACACCCCGCTGGATCCCTATGTCACCGAGACGCACTTCCTGCTGCCGAACAGCACGTTTCTGAGGCAGCCGGATCACTTCCAGCTGCTGACCTTCCGCCCGCATCCCACGAATCCGGAGCGATCGTTCATGGAGCAGCGCCTGATGGTGCCGCCGCTGGAGAAGTCCGTCATGACCGAGGAGCACTGGAACAAGCGCTGGGAGAAGAACTGGGAGATCCTGCTCGCGGTGCTGCACAACGAGGACTTCCCGCTGCTGCGCAACTCGCAGACAGGGATGGGCAGCGCCGACGCGGGCAAGATGCTGTTGGGCCGCAATGAAACCGGCAACCAGGTCTTCCGCCGCGAGACCAAGAAGCTGCTCGCCGAGGGGCGAGCGGCCGCGGAGTGACCGCGCGGTGATCAAGTACGAGTGGCGTACCGAGCTCGACCCGCAGGAGGCCGCCGAGCTGGCAGACATGCTGGCACGCGCGGCGACCTACGACGCCGAACCCGAATACAGCACAATCGACTTCGACAACGTGCAGGCGGCACTGGACAGCCGTGACCGGCAGGTCAAGCACCTGCTGATCTGGATGTTGCCGTACGCCACCGCGATGGCCGCCCCCGACGAGCCCGAGCGGATCGCCGCGCTGCTGCGCCTGGAGATCGGCGAAGACGGTGCCGCGAAGGCACATCTGGTGGTGGATCCCCGCTTCCGTTCGATCGGCATCACCACCCTGTTCGTCGAACAGGTCGGACTGGACACCGGTGCCCCCGACGGGTGGCTGGGTACCGGCGCACGGAGCATCACGGCGTGGGCCCGGGGCAACCATCCCGCCACGGGACGGCTGAGCAACCGGTTCCTGATCCCGCGTACCCGGCGGATCTGGAAACTGATCCGCGCATGCACGCCTCACCTCGTCGCGGGTTCGCCGGTCCTCGAGCCCGTCGACCCGGCGTCGGTGAACCATCTGGAGTGGACTCGTTCGCTGATCGCGACCGACGGGATCTACGCGCTCCGCCTCGGCGGGTGTGTCAGCGGACTGGTCGCACTGGACTTCGCTCCACGCACCTCGGAGGAATTCGGCGCATGCGCTACGGCCACCGAGCTGCTCAGCGCCCCCGGTGCAGATCCCGCGGACCTGCGCCGCCTGCTCGACGGCGCCGCCGCGATCGCTCATGAGCGCGGCCTGACCGGCCTGATCGTGCACGTCGACTCCGGTGACAGCCGGCTGGTCAACGCCTGCCGACTGGTCGGCTTCCAACATGACCGCACCGACGTGTGCTACCAGATAGGTGATCATTCATGACGACAAGCACCGACACATCGGTGCCCTCAGATTTGGCCAGTGTCGTTGAGGCCCATGGCAAAGCGGTTGCCGCTGGGGATCATCCCGCGGTACTGGCCGACTTCTTACCCGACCGGGTGGGTCAGTTGATCGGCTCGGCCGATGTGCCCGCATCGCTGAAAAGCGCTGACGTGCAGTCGATCACCGACGTCGGAGACGGGTTCTTCGACGCGGTGATCCGCTACACCAAGCCCGACGACGAGTGGTTCGAGTTGCGCAGCCGGTGGATCCGCGACGGCGAGGGCACGTGGCGCACGTTCAGCGTGCGCAACATCCCCGCCACTCCCCCGTGGATGGATCTCACCGGCCCGTCGCCGGACGGCCTGGACGCGCCGCACTGGGACGGGCTGCGCGACGGAAAGCTGCTGCTGCAGCGCTGTTCTTCCTGCCGCACCTGGGTGTGGTCGCCGCGGCCGATCTGCCCGATTTGCCACTGTTTCGAGATGAGCTGGGAGCCGGTCGATCCCGTCGGCACCGTGTACTCCTGGACACGCACGTGGCAGCCGTTCACCAAGGAAGCCACCGGGCACCTGCCCTACGTGGTCGTGCTGGTCGAACTGCCGGGAGCCGGCGGCCGACGGGTGCTGGGAGTGCTCGCCGACGCCGACGGCGTCACGCCGCGGATCGGGAGCAGCGTGTGTGGTGAGATCCAACAACCACCCGACGACGAGCATTGGCCACTGATGCGGTGGCATCTGGAAGGACAGGCGTCGTGATCGGATTCCGCGGCGCCACAGCTGTCGTCGGTATCGGCACCACCGAGTACTACAAGCGCGGCACCAGTCCGTTGAGCTCGGCACAGCTGGTGCTGCAGGCGATCCTGCGCGCCTGCGAGGACGCCGGCGCTGACCCACGCTCGGTCGACGGTTTCGTGTCCTACGGCGACGACGCCAACGCGGGCCTCGGGGTCGCCGCGGCGCTCGGCGTACACGAGGTGCGTTGGTCCACGCAGGTCTGGGGAGGTGGCGGTGGCGGTATCGCCGCCGCGGTCAACGCCGCGGCCGCCGCGGTCTACAGCGGACAGGCCGAGTGTGTGGCCGTCTATCGAGCGCTCAACGAGGCCGACGACGGACGTCGGGCCTTCTCCAAGGGGCACCTGGGATCGCTGTACACCGCACACGGCATCCTGACCCCGCCGCAGATCTGCGCGCTGCGCACGCAGCGTCTCCTCGAGGTCGACGGCGTCCCGGCGTCCACGATGGAGGCGATCGCGCTCGCGGGATACCACCACGCTCAGAACAATCCGGACGCCGTCGCCTACGGCAAGCCGATCGACCATGACGCCTACCAGAGTTGCCGGCCCATCTCCGATCCGCTGCGTCTCTACGACTGCTCACGGGAGAACGACGGCGCGGCGGCCATCCTGGTGGTCAGCTCCGATCGCGTCGGCGATTACAAGACCACGCCCGCGGTGATCCTCGCCGGAGCCCAAGGCGCCGCGGCAGGGTGGACCGAATCGGTCGAGAACGAGCAGAACTACACCTCGGCCGGATTCCACCCTGAGCTGGTCCAGCGCCTGTGGAACGGCGCGGGTGTCGGTCCGGACGACGTCGACGTGACCCAGGTCTACGAGAATTTCACCGGGCCCGCGGTGGCTGCAATGATCGACCATGGCCTCTGCCCGCCCGGACCCGCCGCCGGTGAGATCCTCACCGTCGAGAACCTCACGCTGCCCGGCGGCAGTCTGCCCATCAACACCTCGGGCGGCAACATCGCCGAGGGCTTCGTCCACGGCATGGGGTTGGTGCTGGAGGCGGTGCGCCAGATCCGGGGCGACTCGGCCAATCCGGTTCCCGGCGCCGATATCTCGCTGCTCATCGGTGGCCCGATGGCGCCGATCGTCAGCTCGACGATATTCGGTTCGCCGGCGACGGTCTGATTCTCACCGCATCTCTGTCTTCGAAGGAGGAACATGGCCGCCACCGTGGGGTCCGCGCTGACCTGGTGGGCACGCACCAAGGGTGACGAGCCGGCGGTGCGGGTCGTCGACGATGTGACGACCTATCGCGAGCTCGCCGCTTGGTCGAGCCGGCTGGCGCGCCGATTGGCCGATTGCGGCGTCGGGCCCGGAGACCGGGTCGGCGTGCTGTCGCCGAACGCGATCCAGTGGCCCGCGGCAGCGCTGGCGGTCATCAAGGCGGGGGCGGTACTGGTGCCGTTGAATTCCCGGCTCAAGCCCGCCGAGATCCGCAAGGTCGCCGACGATGCAGGCATCACCGTCGTGCTCGCCCACCCCGACTTCCGGGAGTCGGCCGAACGCGCGGCCGGGCTCGGGGCGCCTTTCGCGGTTCTGGGCTTCGCCGTCGTCGACAGTCTGCGTGCCGGCGACCCGGACGACTTCCACATCGACCGCGCGGCCGACGAACCGATCGCGGTGATCTTCACCAGCGGTTCCACCGGCCTGTCCAAGGGCGTGATCCTGACGACGCAGACGTTGTTGAACATCGTGCTGGAGAACACGCTGATCGAAGACGGGTTCCGGCCCGGGGCCGTCTCGTTGCTGGTGTTGCCTTTGGCTTTCACGCCGGGGCTGGTGTACGGCGTCCTGATGACGACGATCCTGGGTGGTTCGCTGATCGTCGAGCCCGAGCTGAACCCGTCCCGCGCGGTCACCTTGATCGAGAAGTACGGCGTCCAGACGGTGTTCGGCGTGCCGCTGATCTTCGAAGCCATGTCTCGCGCACCGGAGTTCGACACCGCAGACCTCAGCTCGCTGCAGACGGCGATCGTCGGCGGCGCCGCGGTGCCGGTCGACCTGCTGCACCGCTGGGCGGCCAAAGGTGTTCTGCTGCGCCAGATCTATGGGATGACAGAGGCCGGCGGGGTCGCGACCGCGACGCTGAAATCCGAAGCCCTGGAACATCCGGACTCCTGTGGCAGCGGTTCGATCTTCACCGAGGTCCGGGTGATGAACGACGACGGGACACTGGCCGGCCCCGGCGAGCTGGGCGAGATCGTCGTGCGCGGCCCGCTGGTGACCCCCGGCTACTGGAATGATCCCGCCGCGACCGCCCAGGCCATCCACGACGGCTGGTTGCACAGCGGCGATCTCGGGGTCACCGACGACGAGGGCCGCGTGAAGTTCGTCGACCGCAAGAAGGACCTGATCATCTCTGGCGGGATCAACATCTCCCCGGTCGAGCTCGAGGGCGTCATCAACACCTTGGCGGGTGTCGCGGAGGTCGCGGTGATCGCGGTCCCCGACGAGCGGTTCGGCGAGACGCCGGCGGCGATCATCACCCCGTCGGACGGCGCGTTGGACGAGGCGACGGTGGTCGCCCACTGCGAGAATCAACTCTCCGACTACAAAGTGCCGCGCTACGTGGTGCTGCGCGAATCCCCGCTGCCGCGGCTGCCCAGCGGCAAGCTCGACAAGCCGACGATCCGCGCGGAATACCGCGATCTGGCGGCGCGGTTCGACAAGGTGCGTTAGCCGTTTCGCCGTGAGACCACGATGACGCCGTCGAAACTCAGGACGACGGCGTCGTTCTGGTCGACCAGGGTGGACCGCTGCAGCAGATCCGCACGGCGCTCGCGCATCGTGATACCGGTGACCTCGACCCGTCCCGTCAGCGTCGAGCCCGGATAGACCGGCGCGGGCAGCCGCATCCGGTCCACACCCTTGCCCGCCACCAGCGCCAACCGCGGGATGAACGCGCGCGAGGCGAGGCTGGAGAACAGCGCCATCGTGTGCATGCCACTGGCGATCACCTGACCGAACGGTGAATCCGTGGCGTCGAGGTGAAGTGGCAGCGGGTCATACTTGGCGGCGAACTCGGTGATCTCGTCGAGTTCGACGCGCACGCTGCCGACATCCATCCAGTCACCGACCGCGAGATCCTCGGCGTACCAGGGGCTCTGGTCGGCGATCTCGTCCAGATTACGGCCCGCGCGGGTCGCTTCGTCCACGTTCACCGACTACTCCGGAACCGGGTCGGCCCGGTAGACGGACTTGGTGATCAGGTACGCGTCGAGGCCCTCGGGGCCGAGTTCACGACCGAGACCGCTGGATTTCACGCCGCCGAACGGCGATTGGATGTCGAGCTGATAGTGGTTCACGCCCACGGATCCGGTGTGCATCGCGCGGGCGATCTCGGTGGCCCGCGCCGGATCCTGGGACCAGACGGTGCCGGCCAGCCCGAACTCCGTGTCGTTGGCCAACCGCACCGCGTCGGCCTCGTCCTCGTAGGGGGTGATGGTGATGACCGGGCCGAAGATCTCTTCCTGTGCCAACCGGTCGTTGTTGTCGACGTCGGCGAACACCGTCGGCGCGACGAACCACCCGCGGGTCAGGTTCGCGGGCACCGATCCACCGGCGACGAGGCGGGCACCGGAGTCCCTGCCGATCTGGATGTAGTCGAGCACCCGCTCGCGCTGACGCTCGCTGACCAGCGGGCCGATCTCGGTCTTGTCGTCGAGCGGGTCCCCGACCGTCAGATTGTCGGCCAATTCGCCGATTGCCGAGACGAATTCGGCGTACCGGGACGTCGGCACCAGGATCCGGGAGCTGAGGTGACAGGTCTGCCCGTTGTTGACGAAGGACGCCGTGCGCAGACCCTCGATGGTCGCGCCGAGGTCGGCATCGTCGAGGATCACCGCAGCGCTCTTACCGCCGAGCTCCAGGGTGACCGGACGGATGAGCCGGCCACACTCGGCGCCGATCACCCGGCCGGCGTTGGTCGACCCGGTGAACGCGACCTTGTCGACGCCCGGGTGCGTGACCAGGTGTGCGCCCGCGGCGGCGTCACCGGGAACCACGTTGAGCACACCAGCGGGCAGACCGGCCTCGGCGGCCGCGTCGGCGAAAACCAGCGCGTCCAGCGCGGTTTCCGGGGATGCCTTGAGCACCACCGAACATCCCGCAGCCAGGGCCGGCGCGATCTTCATCACGGCCAGGGCCTGCGGATAGTTCCACGGAGTGATCGCGGCGACGACACCGATCGGTTCGCGTCGCACGATGGTGTGACCGATCAGGGCGGGACGCACCTCTTCGGCGTGGAACCCCTTGATCAGTTTGGCGTAGTAGTTGACGAGCACCGCCGGAAACGCACCGTTCACGGCGCGCGACAGGCTGATCGGCATGCCGTTCTCGCGGCTCACCAGCGTCGCGGTGTCCTGTCCGCGGGCCCGCAGCGCGGCGGCGAACCGCTTCAGCCCGTCGGCCCGTTCGTCCACCGAGGCGGTGCGCCACTGCGCCGCACCCTCGCCCCGGGCGGACGCCACGGCGTCGTCGATGTCGGCGATCGTCGCACTGGGTCCGTCGGCGAGCACCTCGCCCGTCGCGGCCTCGATCACCGGGACCGTCTGCCCGGCGTCGCGGAACGTCCCACCGATGAACAGCCGGCCGGTGTCGATGATCTGCGTCATAGCTTGTCACCCTTCGCGATCGGTGCCGAGGTGCGCACGGCTACCAGTAGACCAGACGCCGTCACCAGCCGACGGCCCCGCCCACGATTACCTTATCTCGTTAGGTTTAAGCCACTCCGGTGGGCGCCGGACGTTGATCCTGCAGTCGAACGTGTGTTCTACTTCGTGAGCTGTCCGCAATCGGCGGACAGGATGGAGAGGAGGCCCGACAGACATGACAGTAGACGCCCTGACGGTCGTACCGGCCGATGTGCCGGTTGAGGACACGGTGCCCGTTGACGATGCGGCGCTGGTTGACGATATGGCGAAGAAGGCTCCGGCCAAACGCTCGGCGGGCAAGAGGACCAGGACCCTCGAGCTGACGCTCACGGTCAGCGGTACCGCCGACGGCGAATGGCGCGCCGACCTCAAGCAGGGCAGCACCCACCTGGTCCGCAACCTCGCCGTCACGGCGGCCGCGGTGTCGCGGGCCGCCGCCGAACTGCACGAGGACCTCGCCACCCCGATCGACGCCGTCATCGAGGACGCCCGCGCTCAGCAGGCGGCCAAGGTCGCCGCATTGGAGACCGAACTCGAAGCCGCCCGCCGGGCGCTGGCAAACCTGGACTGAGGGCATCAGCTGACCCCATCCGGGTTCGGCCGGGTGATCCGCGGCAGTGGCACACGCTCACCGACCTCACCGGAGTCGTCGCGCAGTGCCGCGGTCGCCAAACCCTCCCGCAGCAGCCATCGCGCGAGTTCGAGCGCATCCGCGATCTCCGCGTCCGAGGCGCGCAGTCCCTCGGGTTGGTGCCGCAGCGCGATCACCCCGTTCCACGCACCCCACAGGTAGCGGGTCAGCCGCATCGCGTCCACCGGGCGGGCCTCCCCCGCCTCGATGGCAGCCTGCACGTGGGAGGCGAAGCGGGACAGCAGTTCTCCGACGCGCTCCTGAATGCGGGACTCGATCTCCGCGCTCTTGGTGGAGCCGGCGTCATTGCGCATTGCCAGGAAATCGAATGCGCCGGGGTGGTCGAGGTGGAACTGGAGGTACGCGTCGCCGCCGGCGAGGACGCGCTGAAGCGGGCCGAGTGCGGGATCCTCACTGCGGGCCATGTATTCAGCGAACAGCTGCAGGGACCGCTCCACCAGGTGCAGGTACACGTCGCGCTTGCCGCCGAAGTGGATATAGATCGAGCCGACCGAGACGTCGGCCGTCTCGGCGATCGATTCGATGCGCGCCCCGTCGTAGCCGTCGCGGGTGAAGACCACCTCGGCGGCGTCGAGGATCGCGGCGCGGGTCCGGGCGCGGCGCCGGTCGGCGCGCGGATGCCGCTGCACAGATTCGTCGCCGGTGGACATCGCCCAAGGATAGGACGCCACGATTTTCGATGTCCGTTCATTTTCTGAATCGACTTCTAAAATCGTGCGCAGGTGTCAGACTTCGCCCCATGTCCCAACACGTCGATGTCGTGATCGTCGGCAGTAGATGCGCCGGCTCGGCCGCAGCGATCGCCCTGGCGCGCCACGGCCGCACAGTCGTCGCGCTCGACAGCGCGGCATTTCCGTCCGACACCCTGTCCACCCACCTGTTCTTCCCTCCACACTGGGCCGAACTCGAACGCCTCGGCGCCCGGCACCGCGTCCTCGCGCTCGATCCGCCGCTGCACACCCGCGGCGGGCTGGGCTCGCCCGGCGTGGAGGTAGTCGGTGACTACAGCCCTTACGAAGGCATCGCCGCCGGGAGCTGCGTGCGCCGCCCGGGCCTGGATCTGGCACTTGTGGAAACCGCACGCGAGGCGGGCGCCGAGGTCCGGGAGCGGGTCAGGGTCACCGACCTGCTCACCGCGCCGTCGGGCCGCGTCACCGGCGTGCGTTTCACGGGCCGCGATGGCGGGACCGGAGAAATCCAGGCGAAGCTGGTGATCGGTGCCGACGGGCGGCGATCCACCATCGCCCGCCTCGTCGGCACCACCGAGCACCACAGCTGGCAGAACCAGCGGATGATGGCTTACGCGTATTACGAGGACACCCACCACGACCAGCGGCACGTCGCAATGCAGTGGCGCGCGGATGACGACCTGGTCACCGTATTCCCTTGCGATGGTGGGCAGTTGATCGCCCTGTTGATGCCTCCGGCGCGCAGGGCCGCCGAGTTCCGCGCAGGCGCCGAGGCCGCCTTCGACGCGACGATCGACCGCATCCCCGCGTTCGGCGCGCGGCTGCGGGGATGCACCCGGATGAGCAAGATCCGGACGTCGGTATCGCACCCGTCGTACTTTCGGCATTCGCACGGGCCGGGGTGGGCGCTGACCGGGGACGCCGGCCACTTCAAGGATCCCGTCACCGCGCAGGGAATCCGGGACGCGCTGCGATTCGGCCGACTGCTCGGAGAAGCCGCCGCGCCATATCTCGATGACCAGCCCGCGCTCGACTCGGCCTTGGCGGCATGGGAGGACGACCGCGACCGGCAGTGTCTCCCGATGTACCAGTGGGCCAACGGCCTCGGCCGCGACGACACCGTGTCACCGATCGAGGACGCCGCGTACCGATGGTTCGCAGCGCGCCCCGGGGGTCCGACGGAGATCCTGGATGTGTTCTCGCGTAAACGGCCTGCCACAGAGGTGTTCACGCCCGCGCGACTGGCGCGCTGGGTGGGAACGGCCGTCCGCGACCCGCGCGTGGACCGGCGCGCGCTGATGCGCACACTGCGCCGGGACGTCGGTCGCGAGGTCCAGCGCATCGCCGAGCGCCGGAGGTTCGAGCGCCGGCGGGCGCAGTCACGCCGTCAGTGTTTCGGCGGAGACCGTCCCGGCCATGGCGCGCACACCGCGCCGGTGAAGTAGCCAGCCGGCGGCCACCAGGAACGCGCCGAACACCAGGAATCCGATGTCCCATACCAGCGGGCCACCGAGGTCGTCGCGAACATGGTGGATCTGCAGGACGTGGTGGTCGATCACGCCCTCCACAACGTTGAAGATCCCCCAGCCCGTGAGCAGTAGGCCGATGTGGAACGACCAACTCGGCGCGAGGCGGCCACGTCGCCAGGACACCAGGGTGGTGATGGTGCCGGCCCAGACGAGAAGCCACGTCGCGGCGTGGAAGAAGCCGTCGGCGAGGACGTTGACCTCCAGGCCGGCGACGGTGTCGGTCGGATAGTCGTCGACGTGGCTGACCATGTGATGCCACTGCAGGATCTCGTGCATCACGATGCCGTCGATGAATCCACCCAGCCCGAGGCCGAGTAGCAGTCCCGGCGCAACGCTTGGCATCTTCGCGGTGACGGTGTCCTTCTCGGTCGCAGTGGTCATCGCGCTCAGGTACCCGGCGAGATCGGCGGGAAACGCGGGCCGCTGACCAGGGCCGCTTGACCGCGATGTCACTTAGTGACACTGTGGTTCTGTCACTAAGTGACAGGAGGTACGGAGGCGTCATGACGGCGATGACAGACACGGCGGACGACAAGCAGGCACAGGCGCGCCTGCGGGTGTCCCGCCATGCCTGTGAACTGTTCTGGGACAGGGGCGTCGCGGCGACCACCGGCGATGACATCGCCGCGGCGGCGGGGTTGTCGACCAGGACGATTTGGCGGTACTTCCGCTGCAAGGAAAGTTGCGTCGAACCGGTGCTGGCGCGTTCGGCGAGCCGTTTCATCGCGCTCGCCGATCGCTGGCCCGACGAGCTCTCCCTGGCCGAGCACATGGCCGCCGACATGGAGCGAAATCCGCTGACAGAACAGGAGCTCGCCGACGAGATCGCCGCCCTGCGGATCGCGACCCTGTCGACGACCGAACCGGCACTGCGGTCGGCGTACCTGATGGTGCACGACGAGATGGAGCGAGCCTTCGTGCCCGTCGTCGCCAAGCGCCTGCGACTGGCCGACGACGACCTCACCGCGCGCCTGTGTGCCGCGGCGGTCACCGCGGCGTTCCGGGTGGTCGACGAAGACGTCGGGCGCCGCGCGATCGTCGAGAAAGAGAAGATCACCCAGCAGGAGGCCCTCGCATTGGTCGACCGCGCCATACGCGAAGCCACCAACGGCCGGCTGGGTGGACCAGTCACACCGTGAGATAGCCAGCCCGACAACCGATCCCACTGTAAGTCACCTGACTTGCGGTGCGCTCAACCCTGCCCGCACCACGAAAGGACCGACATGGCATCCGATACGACACTGCCCCCGTTGATCCCGGTCGAGGATCTGTTCCGCCCGCCGACACGCGCGGCCGCGAAGATCTCTCCGGACGGCACCCGGATCGCGTTCCTGAGCCCGTCGGACGGGCGTCTCAACGTCTGGGTGGAAGACCTCGATCCCGGGTCGCCGGGCGCCCGGCGCGTCACCGACGACAGCAACCGCAGCATCCTGCACTTCGAGTGGACCGACGATCCACGATGGCTGATCTACCTGCAGGACACCAATGGTGACGAGAACTGGCACATCCACCGTGTCGATCTCGACGATCCCGACGCGCCTGCCGTCGACCTCACCCCGTTCCCGGGCGCGATGGCCTTCCCCGTACGCGAGGTCAAGCAAGGCAAGGCGCCGGTGATGCTCAACACCCGCGACATCACACTGCTGGACATCTACGAACTCGACATCGCCACCGGGGATCTCACGCTGATCGCGAAGAATCCGGGACACGTCAACAACTGGCTGTCCTCTGACGACGGACAGGTGTTCGCGACCGCGCTGGCGCCCGACGGCGCCCTCGAGCTGTCGCGGTGGGACGCCGCCGCCGAGATGCTGCACCCGATCGCGCGATTCGACGGCAGCGACTATCCCGTCGGCATCCATCCGATGGTGATCACGCCCGACGGCACCGGCGTGTGGCTCGGATCCAATCGGGGTTCCGACCGGACGCGGTTGGTACATGTCGACCTGACCACCGGCGAGGAGACCGAGGTCGACAGTCACCCGAGCTTCGACGTCGATCCGCGCGCAGGCGTCAACCCCATCGCCCCGTCGCCGTTGATCCAGGATCGCCGCACCGGTGAGTTGTTGGCCGTGCGCTATTACGGTGAGCGGCAGGAGATCCGCGCACTCGATCCCCGATTCGGTGACATCCTGGCCGAACTGCAGAAGCTGTCCGACGGAGACATCGGCATGCTCTCGTCGGACGAGGCAGGCGAACGCTGGATCGTCGGGTTCAACCACGACCGCGACCCCGGTGTGACGTACCTGTACGACCACCGCAGCGGGGAGAGCCGGTTACTGTATCGGCCACTGCCGCACCTCGATCCGGAGCACCTGGCGCCGATGCACCCGGTGACGATCACCGCGCGCGACGGTCTGGCGCTGCAGTCGTATCTGACATTGCCCCTCGGGGTGGAACCGAAGGGGCTTCCGCTCGTTCTCGTCGTGCACGGCGGTCCGTGGTTCCGCGACAGCTGGGGCTTCGACGGCCACGTCCAGTTGTTGGCCAACCGGGGTTATGCGGTGCTGCAGGTCAACTTCCGCGGCTCGACGGGGTTCGGAAAGGCGTTCCTGAAAGCGGCGATCGGCGAATTCGCCGGCAAGATGCACGACGACCTGATCGACGGGGTGCAGTGGGCTGTCGAGCAGGGGTACGCCGACCCCGACCGGGTGGCGATCCTGGGTGGGTCGTACGGCGGGTACGCCGCGCTGGTCGGGGTGACGTTCACACCCGATGTCTTCGCCGCCGCAGTGGATTACGTCGGCATCTCGAATCTGGCGAACTTCATGCGGACGCTGCCGCCGATCGCGCGGCCACAGCTGGCGAACAACTGGCACGCCTATGTCGGAGACCCCGAGGACCCCGAACAGCTCGCCGACATGATGGCCCGGTCCCCGATCACCCTGGTGGACCGAATCCGCACACCGCTGATGGTGATCCAGGGTGCCAACGATGTTCGCGTGGTCCAGGCGGAATCCGACAACCTGGTGAACGCGCTGCGGGAGCGGGGTGTCGAGGTGGACTACCTGATTCAGGCCGACGAGGGCCACGGAGCGGTGAACACGGAGAACGTCGTCGAGATGTGGGAGGCGGTATCGGGCTTCTTCGCCAAGCATCTGGGCGGACGGGCGTGACGCCTGCGGCGTGACGGGCGTCGAGTCTGAACTTGTTCGCGAGTTTCGGGCCGGATGTGCCCATCTACTTCAGACTCGGCGGAGCACTGAGATTGTCGGTGGTCGGCACAAAACGTTGAGACCGCCCCGCGCGGTGCGCCATCGGGCCACTGCGAGATCGCCAGCCGGACGTGAGGATCGGTGCTTTCATTGACAACTACCCACGCAGGCCCGGCCCAGAAGTGTCACCGATGTCCCGATGCATCACTCGGCGGACGGCCCGGATTTGTCGGTGGTCGAATGTATGTTCGAACCATGTCGAGGACGGATGTGCAGGACGCGGTCAGCGCGCTGCGCGCCGCGTTCGACACCGTGGCAGGCTGCGATCTGGAGCTACTGACCCGCGACGAACTCCTCGCCACGATGGACGAGTTGGAGAGTCTGGGTTGCCGGCTGCCCGGGCTGGGGCACCGGCTGCTGGCGCGGTTGCAGACCGAGACCACCGCCCGGGAGATGGGCGCCAAATCCTGGAAAGACGTGCTGCGGATCCGGTGGCGCATCTCGGTCACCGAAGCGAATCGGCGCCTGACCGAGGCTTGCCTGTTGGCGCCGCGCCCGTCGGTGACCGGGCCGGCGCTGCCGCCGCTGCTGCCGGCCACGGCGATCGCCCAGTCGCGCGGGTTGATCAACCCCGAGCATGTCGAGGTGATCCGCAAATCGGCGGCCAAACTCCCGTCCTGGGTGGATAGCACGACCCGGGAGCAGTTCGAGGTCGACCTGGTGCGCACCGCCGTCGGGGTCGGCCCCAAAGAACTGAAGGACGCCGCCGAGCTGATCCTGTTTCTGTTGGATCAGGACGGCCCCGAACCTGACGACACCGAACGCGCCCGCCAGCGCGGGGTGACCAAGCACAAGCAGCGTGCCGATGGGATGGTCGACGTGACCGCGACGTTGACACCGGAAGCGTGGGCGGTGCTGGAGGTGATCTTCGCCAAATACGCCGCACCCGGCATGTGCAACCCCGCCGACCCCGAACCCTGCACCTCGGGCACCCCGTCACAAGCCCAGATCGACTCTGACGATCGCAGCCTGGCCCAGCGCCAGCACGACGCGCTGATCGCCGTCGGACGCATCGCTTTGATGAGCGGCGAACTCGGCACACTCAACGGGCTACCCGTGTCGATCATCATCCGCACCACCCTGCAAGACCTCGAATCCCGCGCCGGGATCGGGGTCACCGGTGGCGGCACCAAGATGCCCATCAAAGACGTGATCCGGATGGGCGGGCATGCCAATCACTACCTGGCGGTGTTCGACAACGCCACCGGGGCGGCGCTGGATCTGTTCCGCACCAAACGCACCGCCACACCTGAACAACGGATCATGTTGATCGCCCGCGACGGCGGCTGTACGAAGCCGTGCTGCACCGTCGGCGCCTACGGCAGCCAAGTCCATCACGTGGTCACCGACTGGGCCCGCGGCGGGCTCACCAACATCGACGAACTCGGCCTGGCCTGCGGACCCGACAACCGCAGCGTCAATCCCGACGACCCGACTGCCTGGACCACCCGGATGAACACCCGCGGCGAGGTCGAGTGGATTCCACCGGAGCTTCTCGACACCGGACAGGCTCGCGTGAACACCTACCACCGCCCCGAACGACTCCTGCGCCCACCCGAGGAGCCCGAAAACGACAGCGCCGCGGCTGAACCCGACACCCCCGGCGGACCCGGCGGACCCGCACCACCCGAAGACCACGCGGCCTGACGGCCGGCCGGCGGCTACCCGTACGCGGGGTAACGGTCCTCCCAGAGGGCGATTTGCTCGACGCGGTGACCGCGGACGGTTGCGCTCTCTGTGCCGAGCAGCATCGTCGTACCACCGACACCGTCGTAGCGGTCCCAGGGCTCTCCCCCACGGATGAACTCCAGCCAGCGCGCCTGCACGGCATTCGACATCCGGCGAGCCGCCTCGTCGGCACCGGCCAACGCGGGCGCGGCATCCAGGTTCCCGAACACCAGGGCCAGACACGAATCGTGGCAGGCCCCGAATCCCGGCCGCGGAGAACACCATTGCAGCTCGTAACGAAACACCGGATTACCACGCGAGGCGTGCGCGCGGACGAACTGCTCGGTGGGCGCCGCGAAGTGGTAGTCGGTGACCATCGCACTGGCGACATCGCGCAGCGTCTGCTGACCCGCGCGGTACGCAGTCACCACCGCGTCGGTGTCGCACGCGTCCCCGGCCAGTGCCCGCGCCCTGTCCCGCACGTACTGCTCGGTGAACACGCTCGCGTCCAGTGCCGCGTCAAAGATCCGCCACTCGTCACGTGTCGTCCCGGCGAGAACCGGGATTGCCGGCATCGCGTGCATCCGCGCAGCCACCAGCGGATGCTCGACGATGACGTTACCGTCGATACACGGGTGAAACGGTCCCTGCGGCGGCACATAGCCGGTGTCGATACGCCGTTGCGCGGCAAGGATTTCGTCAACCTCGGGTTCACCGCCACACCGCAGCGCCCCGAGTTGCGCGGCCACCGCGGACGCCGCCTCTCGCGACCGCACCCGCTCCAGGCCGCCGCTCTGCAGGATCGCCCGGTCAAAGAGGTCGCACCCGCCGGCGAGCAACGCCGCGATCGCGATCGCCCCCGACGACTGCCCCGCCACCGTGACCGCAGCGGGGTCACCACCGAACGCGGCGATCTCGTCACGCACCCACTGCAGGGCGTACTTCTGGTCGCGCAGTGCCAGATTCGTGGAGTCCGGTCCGTGCCAGTCGGGCGCATAGAGCGAACCCAGCACACCGAGCCGGAAGTTGACCGTCACCACCACGATGTCGTCGCGGCAGGCCAGCCGCGCACCGTCGAGCAGCGGCGCCGACCCGTGACCCTGCGCCTGCCCACCGCCGTGCAGGAACACCAGCACCGGCCGACGCGCATCGTCGGCCGCGGGCGTCCAGATGTTCAGCGTGAGGCAGTCCTCGCCCATCGTGAGACCCCGCTTGGCGAGCCGCTCGGCAGAGATGTCCTGCGGAGCGATCGGCCCGAACGCGATCGCCTCCCGCACACCGCTCCAGCTCGACACGGGTTGTGCTGGGCGCCAACGTCGGTCACCGGTCGGCGGCGCCGCGTACGGCACCCCCCGGAAGACGACGACGCCTTCACCGGCGTCGCCGCGCAGGACTCCGTACGACGTGTGCGCGAGCGCGGTCATGGCCGCTCGGTCAACGGGTACTGCCGCCCCATCTCACCGCTGAGCACCTGCGCCAGGAAATCGCGGCCCTTGAAGCTCACCACCTCGACGCGGAGCCCGCTGCGGGGATCGCGCAGGAAGGCGACGCCGGCGCCCGTGCGCTCCAGCTCCCAGCCCTCGCTCTGCAGTCGCGCGGTGTCGTCGCGCCAGCGCTGCGCGTAGTAGCCGACATGATGCATGCCCGGTTCGTCGAAGATCGAGTCGGGCGCGGCGACGACCTCGATCAGTTCCAGGTACGGCGGGCCGGACATCGAGAATGCGATACGGACCGGCTGATCGTCGACCGAGCCGTCCGGGCTGGTGAATCCGCTGCGCATCTCGAACGGAGACGCCCAGGTGATCTGCATGGAGCCCGCCAGAGCCGCCATGGCGGACAGCAAGTCCGGGACGATGTGGCCGACGTGGTAGGCGTTGTCGAACGCTGACGCGGAGAGCGTCTCGAGTTTCGGGTCCATATCAGATCCTGTATCTGCGGCGGATGGCGTCGAAGCGTTCGTGCAGTTGAGCGGCGCGCTCGTCGGACGTGACGCGCCGGGTTCCGGCCGGCAGCGCGGAGTCCAACTCGCTCGACCGAACGACCCGAGTGTTGACCTCGGGCACCTGTCGGCTCCCGATCACGCGCAACGTCAGGTAGCCCTCGCTGAATTGCTGCGTGTCGATCCAGTTGTGCACGCCCGGATCGTGATGCGCCAACACCATCCGCACCCGGCCGTCGGACTCGACCGCCGACCTGCTCGGCGTGTAGCTCACCGGGCGGTACAGGTAGTCCATGCTGTTCCAGAACGCGCCCATGTTGGTCAGCATCCAGAACTGCCCGCCGTCGGGGAAGTCGAAGATCAGCGCCTCGTCCGGTCCGAGTCGCCACGGCATCGTGACGATCAGCCTGCCGCGGCGGGCGTCACGCTGTTCGGCTGTACCGGCGAACCGCGCACCGGGGAACACATTCGGCTCGGGTTCGCCGAACAGTGAACCGATCTTCAGTTCGCGGTCCGGCCAGTCGGTCATCGCCCCGGTCAGGAAGTCACCGGCCCACCGCATCGACGTGACCAGATCCTGTGGTGTCGGCACCGGACGCGGATCGTCCATGTCGAGGCGTTCGATGCTGAACTGCGCCGACCGTTCCGTCCACGAATCGAAGCCCTGGCGCATGAACAACTTTCGTGAATCCGCCGTGGTTGGCAACCAGTTGGGGCCGCGCTCAGGACCCCCGATGTAGAGCACGAAGCTGCCGTCCGGTTCGGTGACCAGTTCGTCACTGGTGAGGTTCGCCTCCGGGGTGTCGCCGAACGGCTCGTGCAGGTTCGGATGATCGGCGCCGTAGTACACGTCCTCGGCGGGACGCGCGCCCTGGACGGTGAAGTTGATGAAACGCGCGGTGCCACGGTCACCGGTGATCCGGTAGGTGGACGCGCCGTCGATCCACGCCTGCAGATACACGAAATCGGCGTTGTCGCCGCCGAGTTTGCGGGCGGGGCCGCAGAACGGGTGAATCATCGGATAGCGGGTGTTCTTGGTCTCCAGCGCGAGATCGTAGGCCTGTCCGAGGTTCTGGGTGAGATAGCGGAACGCGTCGGCGCGCTGCAACGCGTTCGCCGGAGACGTGTCCTTGAACGCAAGGTCCCCGGCGGCCTTGAGCCGGTCGCAGAACTCGTGCCACGCTTCGCGCAGCGTCTGGTCGTCCGCGCAATCGCCGAAGGCCATCAGCGCCTCGTCTCGATGTCGACGCCGAACCGCTCTCGATAAGCAGAGAATTCGTCGTGGAGATCCTCCACGGGCACCGGTAGCACATCGGCGGTGTAGCTGAACTTGCCGTAGCGATCGCCCCGGTTCGTGGCGAGATAGTCCCGCATCGCGTTCTCCGCGGCGGCGGTGAAGGCAACGCCCGCGAAGTCGTAGAAACCACCGATCGTCGCGACCGGGTCGGCGACGAAGTCCCGGTAGCGGACGTGGTGGATGCGCGGGTCGTCGACGAGCAGGTCGGTCAGGTAGGCATGGAAATTGGCCCGCGACCCCTCGATGGTGTTCTTGGCGTATTGCGTCCAGTCCAGCGTCCCGGCGAGGCTTTCGTTGATCTGCCCGAATGCGACGATCTGCGATGCGAGCACCTGCACCGGGTCGCGATGCACCCACACGACGTGGGCGTCGGGGTAGGTGTCGAACAACGCCTGCAAACGCCGGCCGTGAAATCCTTTGAGCACCCACCGCTTCGGTGGACGGGCGTACTGGATGTGCTGCAGCATCATGCGGTGCAGGGCGTACTGCGCGGGAGGATCCTGCGGAAAGTTCTGGATAGTCATGGAAACTCGCCACCACGCGCTCGGGTTCATCGCGCGGAAGTCGAACGCCCAGGTGCGTTCACACTCGGGCAATCCGGCGCCGAGCAGATCGTTGTACGGGTGGCTGACGATCCACGGCGGGATGCGGTCGAGGATCTCGCGCCAGTCCGCGTCGGCCTGCGCCCGGCGCGGGTCGTCGGCGGCGGCCGGACCGGGTGGCGGTGACGGGTACATCACCTCCCAGAACCGCAGCGCACGGGAGTCGTGGTCCTCGGCGAGCAGCGCGTGCAACAGCGTCGTTCCCGACCGCGGCTCACCGGTGGCGAAAAGCGGTGCTGTGATCCGTTCTTCGGCGAGCGGGAGACTGGTGCGGTCGGCGAAGAAGTGCAGCCGGCTGGTCAACAGCGCGCGCACCGTGTCCGCGGCGGCCCGGACTCCGATGTCGTCGAGCCCGGCGCCGTTGATCCGGTCGACGACCAGCCGGACCCGGTCCGCGAGGGTGTCGTCGCCGAAATCGTTGAGCCCGGCCGATTCCCGCGCATCGGCGATCAGCACGTCGGCATCGAGAATTGTCATGCGGCACTTCCTGTCAGGTGCGACTCGACTTCGCGGACCTTGCGTGCCGAGTCAGCGGCGTAGGCCTGTCCCGCCATCCCGCTGTAGTCGAGCACCGAGACGACGCGGGCCCCGGCCTCGCCGAAGGCGTCGATCTGCGAGGCCACCTGCGCGGGCGTTCCGTGCGGGACGACGGACAGGATCGCGGCCGGGTCGACCTGGTCGAAGAGCCGCAGCAATCGGTCGCGGGTCAGCACGCGCGGGTCGATGTCCTGGATGCCGCGCCAGTGTTCACCCATCGGATGGCCGTGACCGGTGGCGGCCAAAGCGTCGGCGGTCAATTGCAGCACCAGCGATTTCACCAGCGGGCGTTGCAGGATCTCGCGCAGTTCGTCGGGTTCGCCGATCAGGCAGACCACCATCTTGGCCGGGGTGATCGCGTCCGGGTCGCGGCCGGCCCGCTCGGCCGACTCCCGGATGCAGCCCAGTTGATTCGCGTAGCTCTCCGGTCCTGCGCTACCCGTCGGCCACCACCCGTCGCCGAACTCGCCGACCAACCGCAGCATGCGGGGTCCGTTTGCGCCGATCCAGATCGGCGGCGCGCCGCTGCGGTGCAGATCGGTGTCCAACCGGGCGCGCTCCAGGGTGAAGAACTGTCCGGCGAAGTCGATCGGCCCGTCGGCGCTCCAGAGCAGCCGGATGAGCCGCAGCGCCTCGGCGAAGCGGCTCACCGTCCGCTGATCGTCGAAGCCGTACGGGGCCAGGTTCTCGCGTTCGCCGGCGCCCAGACCCAGGATGAAGCGACCGTCGGAGAGATGGCTCAGCGTCAGCGCCGACTGGGCCAGCATCACCGGGTGGCGGCGAACCGTGTCGAGGACGCTGGTGGCGAGCCGGACGCGAGTGGTGCGGGCCGCGACGGCACCGGCGAGCGCGACGGTGTCCAGGTAGCGATGCGGCGACGGTGAGGCCGCGGCGAGGTCGGTGAACTCGGGTGTCCAGATCGAGTCCGGCCAGAAGCTCACCAGATGGTCGGGCAGCCAAAGGGAGTGGTAGCGACCATCATCGACCGCAGCGAGCCCGGTGAGATCGAGGGGCAGGGTCGTCCGGAAGAACGAGGCCAGCGCCAAAGGCATGCAGCGGAAGCTACACCGGGGAGGCGGCTCCCGTCCTCAGATTGCTGAGCATCCGCTCAGCACTCCCGCGGCTACTCAGCCGAGCGGAAATACGGTTCCACCGTGCCGCTGAGCTTCATGACCATCGGGTTGCCGCGACGATCCTTCGCCGTGGGCACCTCGACCCGCACCCAGCCCTCGGCCACGTCGTACTCGACGACATTGGTCTTCTCAGAGCCGTTGAAGCGGATACCGACGTCGCGGACCAACACCTCTTCGTCATAGAACGGGCTGCGCGGATCGATGGAGAGGTGATTCGGGGGAACGTCGGCGACCTGGTCTTCAGACATGATGGCTTTCGCTAAATCCTTCGTCGTTCTCGGCGTGAATCGCTGTGAACCTACCCGGCGCGGCCCCGAGTTCCTGAACTGCTCGTTTCGTGGTGGAGCTAAGGGGATTCGAACCCCTGACCCCCACACTGCCAGTGTGGTGCGCTACCAACTGCGCCATAGCCCCTTGTCGTGCTCATCGAAATTACACCACGAGGGGTGGCCGCTCAAAATCGCTGGTCACGGGACTTCCCCGCCCGCCTCGGGGCCGAGAGGACGGGCCGGGGTGTGCTCGGCCGACGGCGTCGGGCGCGTCTCGGGCGCGAAGACCCACCACAGCGCCGCGATACCCAGGATCACGCCGCTGGTCAGGAACGCCCACCCGAACGACGTGTACTGCGCGATCAGCCCGACCAGCAGCGATCCGCCGATCGAGCCGAAGTCGGCCATCATCTGGAACGTCGCTACCGCGGTCCCGCCCCGCGACTTGTTGCCCACCACGTCGGCGACCGCGGCCTGCTGCGGCGACACGAAGATGCCCGTCGCCGCACCCGCCACCACCGCCGCGACCAGGAACACCGGCAGCGACGTGGTGAAGCCCACCAGCGCGGTCGACACCGCCGCCAGCGTCAGCCCGACGATCAGCAACAGCCGTCGGCCCAACCGGTCCGACAGGTACCCGCTCGGGATGACGACGGCGATGTTGCCCACCGCGAACGCCGTCAGCGCCAGCCCGGCCGCGCCCGGCCCCTGGCCCAGTACCTCCACGACGAACAGCGGGACCAGCGCGATCCGCAGCCCGAACGACGCCCAGCCCGTCGCGAAATTCGAGAACAGGGCCGCCTTGTAGGCGCGGTGCCGGAACACCGTGCGGAACGGCACCGGCGTCTGCACCTCGTCGTCGGGCTGGCCCACCACCGGCGAGTGCCGCAGGCTGACGAACACCACCGTCGCGGCGACCAGCAGCGCCGCCCCGTAGATCAGGAACGGCGCCGACAGCCCGAACCCGGCCGTCAGGCTGCCCAGGATCGGACCGCCCACCGAGCCGACCATGAACCCCGACGAGAACAACCCGGCCACCCGGCCGCGGGCGTCCGCCGGCGAGATCCGGATCATCAGACCAAGCGCCGACACCGTGAACATCGCCGACCCGACACCACCCAACGACCGGAAAAGCAGCAGCTGCCAATAGGTTTCGGCGAACGCGCACGCCCCCGTCGACACCGCGACGATGATCAGGCCGCTGGTGTAGACGCGCCGCTCCCCCATCCGCTGCACCAGAAATCCCGCGGGCGGCGCGCCGACCAGTCGCATCACCGCGAACGCGGTGATCACGAACGTCGCCGCCGCGATGCTCACCCCGAAGTGGCGGGCGTACTGCGGCAGCACCGGGGCCACCACGCCGTAGCCGAGCGCGACGACGAAGTTCGCGACCACCAGGACCCAGACTTCGCGCGGCAGCCGACCCTTCTCGCGTGACGGACAGTCGCCCTCTTTCGTGGAACTCAAGAAATGACCGCCGCCACCACTTCGCGGGCCGCGTCCTGGACCTCGGCGAGATGCTCGGGGCCACGGAAGGATTCGGCGTAGATCTTGTAGACGTCTTCGGTGCCCGACGGCCGCGCGGCGAACCACGCGTTCTCGGTCGTCACCTTCAGACCGCCCAATGGGGCCCCGTTGCCGGGCGCGGCTGTCAGCTTCGCGGTGATCGGCTCACCGGCCAGCTCGGTCGCGGTCACCTGTTCGGGCGAGAGCTTCGACAGCCGCGCCTTCTGCTCCCGGTTCGCCGGCGCATCGATGCGCGCATACGTCGGCGCGCCGTACTTCTCGGCCAGCTCCGCGTAGCGCTGCGACGGCGTCGACCCCGTCACCGCCAGGATCTCCGACGCGAGCAGCGCCAGGATGATGCCGTCCTTGTCGGTCGTCCACACCGAGCCGTCACGACGCAGGAACGACGCACCGGCGCTCTCCTCGCCACCGAACCCGATCGTGCCGCCGATCAGCCCGTCGACGAACCACTTGAAGCCCACCGGCACTTCGACCAGCTTGCGGTCCAGCCCGGCCACCACGCGGTCGATGATCGACGAACTCACCGCGGTCTTGCCGACCGCGGTCGAGCCCGCCCAGTCGGGCCGATGCGCGAACAGGTAGTCGATCGCGACCGCGAGGTAGTGGTTCGGGTTCATCAGGCCGCCGTCGGGGGTGACGATGCCGTGCCGGTCGGAGTCGGCGTCGTTGCCGGTGGCGATCTGATACTCGTCTCGGTTGCCGATGAGCGCAGCCATCGCGTTCGGCGAGCTGCAGTCCATCCGGATCTTGCCGTCGGTGTCGAGCGTCATGAACCGCCATGTGGCGTCCACCAGTGGGTTCACCACGGTCAGCTGCAGGTTGTGCCGCTCGGCGATCGCACCCCAGTAGTCGACGCTGGCGCCACCGAGCGGGTCGGCGCCGATCCGGATGCCCTCGGCGCTGATCGCGTGCAGGTCGACGACGTTGGGCAGATCGGCGACGTACGCGTCGAGATAGTCGTGGCGCTGCGCGATGCCCAGTGCCCGGGCCAGCGGCACCCGCCGGACGTCCTTGAGCCCGCCGCGCAGGATCTCGTTGGCCCGCTTGGCGATGACTCCGGTCGCGTCGGTGTCGGCCGGGCCGCCGTTGGGCGGGTTGTACTTGAACCCGCCGTCGCGGGGCGGATTGTGCGACGGGGTCACGACGATCCCGTCGGCCAGGTCGCTGTCGCGACCCTGGTTGAACGTCAGGATCGCATGGCTGACGGCCGGGGTCGGGGTGTAGCGGTCGGCCGAATCGATCATCGCGACAACGTCGTTGCCCGCCAGCACCTCCAGCGCCGACACCCACGCCGGCTCCGACAGCGCGTGCGTGTCGCGGCCGATGAACAGCGGACCCGTGTAGCCCTGAGCGGCCCGGTACTCGACGATGGCCTGCGTGGTGGCCAGGATGTGCGCCTCGTTGAACGCGGCGTCCAGGCTCGACCCGCGGTGCCCCGACGTGCCGAACGCCACCTGCTGATCGACGTTCTCGGGATCGGGTTGCACGGCGTAGTACGCCGTCACCACCGACGCGATGTCGATGAGGTCTTCGGGCTGTGCCGGCTGACCGGCTCGGGGATTCGCCGCCATGGCCTCGATTGTGCTCGCCCACATCCCCCACGGCACGCCCTGGGGTCGGCATACTTTCACAGCATGGCGCTCGACCGGCGGGAACTGGCCGCAGTCTTTGCCGGCGGCGCGATCGGCACCCTGGCGCGGGCCGGCTTCGAGGAAATCTCGGCCGCCGACCCGGGCCGCTGGCCGTGGCCGACGTTCACCGTCAACATCGTCGGCGCGTTCCTGCTCGGCGTGTTCGTCACCCGGCTGCTGGAGCGACTGCCGGTGTCGAGTTACCGGCGGCCGTTCCTGGGCACCGGCGTGTGCGGCGGGCTGACGACGTTCTCGACCATGCAGGTCGAGACCCTCAAGATGGTGGAGCACGGGCACTACGGTCTGGCCGCCGGCTACGTGGTGACCAGCATCCTGGTCGGGTTCAGCGCGGTCTATCTGGGCACGGTGCTGGTCCGGCGGGTCCGGGTGGGCCGGTCATGACCGACGTCCTGGTCTGGGCCGGGGTGTTCCTGGTCGGCGGGTTGGGTGCGGTGACCCGGTTGACGGTCGACAAGGCGGTGTCGCGGCGGAGCACAGGGGCGTTCCCGGTCGGGACGCTTGCGGTCAACATCAGCGGCGCGCTGCTGCTCGGCTTCCTGGCTGGGCTGGCGTTGCCCACGCATGTCGCGCTGCTCGCGGGAACCGCGTTCGTCGGGTCGTATACGACGTTTTCGACGTGGATGCTGGAGACCCACCGGCTCGCCGAGGAGCGCCAGTTCTGGCTAGCGGCGGCCAACATCGTCGTCAGCGTGGTGCTCGGTCTCGGCGCCGCGCTGCTCGGCCAGACGCTGGGGGCCCTGCTGTGAGCACGGTCCTGACGCTGACGACGTACTTCGCCGAGCGGCAGCGCAGCGGCGACCGGTTCCTGGCCGACGCGGTCCTCGACCTGATCGAACGGCGCCGGGTCGGCTCCAGCGTGATGCTGCGCGGCATCGCGAGTTTCGGGCCCACCCAGGTGATCCGCAGCGACCGGTCGCTGAGCCTGTCCGAGGATCCCCCGGTCACGATCACCGCCGTGGACACCGCCGACCGGATCACGGCGCTGGCCGACGAGGTCGCCACGTTGATCGGCCGCGGCGTCATCACGCTGCAGCGCGGATTCGCAGCACCGGCGGGTCTCGGCGGGGACGGCGCGGTCCGGGTGTCGCTGCAGCTGGCCCGGCGGCACCGCATCGCGGGCGTGCCCGGATACGTCGTGGTCTGCGAGATGATGCACCGGCACGGGTTCGCCGGAGCCGATGCCAATCTCGGGGTCGACGGCACGGTGGGCGACGAGCGCCGCCGCGCCCGCTTCTTCAGCCGCAACGCCGAGGTGCCGTTGTCGATCGTCGGGATCGGCACCGGCACGCAGGCCGCCGCCGTGATCGACGAGCTGGCGGCACTGCTGCCCGACGCGTCGTGGACGGCCGAACCTGTGGTCGTGTGCAAGGCCGGCGGTCGTACCGTCACCGACCCCGTCCTCGACGGCCCGTTCCACGCCCTGACCGTGCACACCTCGGAGTCGTCGCGCCACGACGGGCGCCCGATCCACCGCGCACTGATCCAGCGGCTCAAGGAGTCCGATCACGCCAGCGGGGCCACCGCGCTGCGCGGGATCTGGGGGTTCCGCGGCCCCGAGCGTCCGCACGGCGACCGGCTGGGACAGCTGGTGCGGCACGTCCCGGTCACCACGGTGATCGTCGGCACCGCGGCCAGCATCGCCGCGACCTATCCGATCGTCGACGAGCTGACCGCCGAGGAAGGATTGGTCACAGTCGGTGCGCTGGCGGGCATGCTCGAACGGCACTCCGGACAGGCGCACGGCAGCCTTGACCTCGGCGATGACCCATACCCCTGACAGGTGGGTGAGACTACCCCTGACAGGTGGGTGAGACTACCCCTGACAGGTGGGTGAGACAGGTGGGTGAGGGTAGCCTACCTTTAGCTGATCGAGTAACCTCTGCCGCCATGACCACATCCCCGGCACCGTCGGCGCCGACCCCCGACAGCATCAGCGCGGCGCTGGCCGACATCCTGCGCGAGGACCTCAACGTCGACATCAGCCGGGTGACCCGGGATTCGCGCCTGATCGACGACGTCGGCCTCGATTCGGTGGCGTTCGCGGTCGGCATGGTCGCGATCGAGGACAAGCTCGGAGTGGCCCTGTCCGAGGAGGATCTGCTCACCTGCGACACCGTCGGCGACCTGGAGGCGGCGATCCTGGCGAAGGTGCCCGCAGGACAGTGAGCGTGCTCGCGACCGCGTTGTCGGAGGCGATGACCGCGTCGACGTCCGACCTGGTGCTGCTCGACCGCTCCAGCGGAGAGTGGATCCGGCATCCGTGGCAGGAACTGCACACCCGCGCCGAGAACATCGCCGACCGGGTACTGAACACCGGCGACGGCGCCGTCGGCCTGGTCGGGGAACCGACCGCGGAGTTCGTCGCCGCGATCCACGGCACGTGGCTGGCCGGGCGCTCGCTGTCGATCCTGCCGAGCCCGGTCCGCGGTGCCGACGAGCGCCAGTGGGCGCATGCGACGGCCGAGCGGTTCGCGAACATCGGTGTGACGCAGGTCTTCTCCCACGGCGGCCCGCTGGAGCTGCTGCGCGACAACATGTTCGACGTCGCCGTCCACGACGTGGCGGCGGTTGGCCACGCGCACCGTTCCACCACGCTGCCGTTGGTTCCGACACCCGCGGGCACCCCGGCGGTACTGCAGGGTACGGCCGGATCGACCGGGACACCGCGCACCGCGCTGTTGTCCCCGGAGGCGGTGCGCAACAACGTCACCGCGCTGCTGCAGCACACCGGCACCGACCCCGCCGCCGACCGCGGCCTGACCTGGCTGCCGCTCTACCACGACATGGGTCTGACCTTCCTGCTGACCGGGTTCATCACCGGCGGTGAGATGTGGCTGGCGCCGACGGCGGCGTTCGCCGCATCGCCGTTCCGGTGGCTGACATGGTTGTCCCAGAGCCGCGCAAGTCTCACGGCCGCACCCAATTTCGCGTACTCGGTGATCGGGAAATATGCCCGCCGGGTACCCGAGGTCGATCTGAGCCACCTGCGGTTCGCGCTCAACGGTGGGGAGCCGATCGACTGCGACGGATTCGAGACGTTCCTGCGCGAGCTCGCCCGCTTCGGCCTGGATCCCGGTGTTGCCGCCCCGTCGTACGGACTGGCCGAATCGACCTGCGCGGTGACCTCGCCACGTCCCGGCACCGGCCTGCTCATCGACGAGATGGCCGATCCCACCACCGCTACCGTCCGACGCCACGCCGTGCTCGGCGATCCCATCCCGGGGATGGAGCTGCGCATCGTGGCCTCCGAGCACGCCGAGCAGTCCGGTGACCGCGAGATCGGCGAGATCCAGATCCGCGGGACCTCGATGATGTCGGGCTACCTCGGTGAGGCTCCGCTGGAGCCCGGACAGTGGTTCCCGACCGGCGATCTCGGATACCAGAGCGAGCGCGGCCTGGTGGTGTGCGGACGGATCAAGGAGTTGATCACCATCGCCGGACGCAACATCTTCCCCACCGAGGTCGAACGCGTCGCCGCACAGGTCCGCGGTGTCCGGGAGGGCGCCGTCGTCGCGGTCAGCAGCGAAAACGGTTCGGCGCGGCAAGGTCTCGTCATCGCCGCCGAGTTCCGCGGCCCCGACGAGGCGGGCGCGCGCAGCGAGGTCGTGCAACGGGTCGCGTCGCAGTGCGGTGTCGTTCCGGCCGACGTGGTGTTCCTGTCCCCCGGATCACTGCCGCGCACCAGTTCGGGCAAACTGCGGCGCCTGGACGTCAAACGAGATCTGGAGGCCACGCGGGTATGACCGCACCCACCGACGCACATACCGAGGACATCGCCGGCTACCGAGCTCTCCTGGACGACGTGTTCGACCAGACCGTGGTCGATTGGACCGCCGAAGCCGAAGCGTCCGAACGGTTTCCGCGCAAGCTGATCGAACACCTCGGGTCCCGCGGCGTCTTCCGCAGCAAGTGGGGACCCGCTGGCGGTCAGCATCCCGACGTCGCCAAACTCAACGAACTCGCGTTCCGTCTCGGCCACCTCGGATCGGCGGGCATCGGCGTCGGTGTCAGCCTGCACGACTCGGCGATCGCGGTCCTGCGCCGGTTCGGCAAATCCGAGCATCTCAAGACGATCTGCGAACAGGCGGTCGACGGTCAGGCGGTGCTGTGCATCGCCGCGTCCGAGGAGTCCGGCGGATCCGACCTGCAGATCGTCGAGACCGAAGTCCGTTCGGCGCGGGACGGTTTCGAGGTCCGCGGAGTGAAGAAGTTCGTATCGCTGTCCCCGATCGCCGACCACATCATGGTGGTGGCCCGCAGCGTCGACCACGACCCGTCCAGCAGGCACGGCAACGTGCTGGTGATCGCGGTGCCTACGTCACAGGTGCAGGTGCAGACCCCGTGGCGCAAGGTCGGCGCCGCGCCGCTGGACACCGCCGCCGTCCACATCGACACCTGGGTGCCCGCCGACCACCTGGTCGCGCGGGCGGGCACCGGGCTGGCCGCGATCTCGTGGGGACTCGCGCACGAACGCATGTCGGTGGCCGGTCAGGTCGCGTCGTCGTGCCAGCGCGCGCTCGGCATCACGCACGCGAGGATGGTGCAGCGCAAGCAGTTCGGCGCCACGTTGTTCGAGCATCAGGCGCTGCGGCTGCGGATGGCCGATCTGCAGGCCCGGGTGGATCTGCTCCGCCACGGCCTCAACGGCATCGCCGCACAGGGACGTCTGGATCTGCGTGCGGCGGCCGCGGTGAAGGTCACGGCCGCCCGGCTCGGCGAGGAGGTGCTGTCGGAGTGCATGCACATCTTCGGCGGCTCGGGGTATCTGGTCGACGAGACGCCGCTGGGCCGCTGGTGGCGTGACATGAAGCTGGCACGCGTCGGCGGCGGCACCGACGAGGTGCTGTGGGAGCTCGTCGCCGCGGCCATGAAGCCGGACTTCGACGGCTACGCAGAGATGGTCGGCGGCGCGGGGTCCTGACCCACAGTCACGCGGGTCGGTGCAGCGCGTACAGCGCCATCCGGCGGTTCGACATCTGGTGTTCGCCGAGGAACTCGCACCTGGCGTATTCACACAGGCGTCGGGCACCGGTGTTGCGGTGGTCCGGGTCGAACATGATGCGCAGGCACCGCGGTTCGATCTCGAACAGGCTGGCTGCCAACCGGGGCAACAGCAGCGGCCCGAACCCACGGTTGACGATGTCGAGATCGGCGATCGCGGCGTGTAACCCGAGATCCCACGGGTCGGCGTCGTAGCGCGGCGCGATCGAATCCTTCGCCGCGCGGTAGACCTCGACATAGCCGTGCGGCTCGCCCTTGAAAGTGCCGATCAACGGCCGGGAGTAGTTGCCCGCCAACTGCGCCCGCAGATAGCCGTGCCACCATTCGACCGGCCGGTCGTACTCCCACGCCTCGGCCAGGTGCGGGCGGTTCATCCATTCCGAGATCATCGCGGCGTCGACGTCGGGATCGACGAGCCGGATCGAGTACGGGTCGGCCAGCCGCGGGATCGGCGGCGCAGGCACCGCACGCACCTCGTCGCTGATCTCGGTGAGTTCCCTGGGCAGGATCGGCAGCACATCAGTCATCGTGAGCGCAGAGCCTACCGGAGTGTAGGTGAGCCTAACCTGCCAGCAGCAGCACGCCGGCCGTGACCAATGCGACCACCTTGACCAGCTCAAGCGCGACGTAGACGTAGTGCGCGCGCGACCTGGGCCCGTCCGCACCCGCGAGCACCTGATCTGAGCGGCGGGTCAACGCGGGACGGACGAACACGACCTGGCCGATCAGCATCGCCGCGGCCACGACAGCCGCGACCCACGTGCCCGGCGACGCGCCGCCGACGGCCAGCCCCGCGGCCACGACCACGGCCAGCACGGCCTCGCACGTGTTCAACGCGCGGAACACCAGCCGGCCGATCCCCAAACCGAGCTGCAACGTCACCCCGGGTGCGCGGAACTTCAGCGGCGCCTCCAGGAACGAGATCGCCAGCACCATCCCCAACCAGACCCACGTCGCCGCGACGGCGACCGCCAGAGCTGCCTGCATCAGCCGGAGCTTAGGTGACATCGTGGGTCCATGGACATGGACCGGGTGGCCGAACTGCGGCGCTGGGAGGACTCCGGTGCGGTGTGGCGGGTGGTCGGGCGCACCGCGACGACGCTGACCGTGGCGCTGGTGACCTGCGACGGCGGCGAGGAGGTCGGCCGGTTCACCAGCAACGACCCGACACTGCTCGCGTTCGTCGGGGAACGTGCCTCCAACCTGGACTGACTCCGCCGAAACGGCGTGCGCGCGACGGCGGCGGGGCTACCGTACGGGTCGGGAGGGACGCACGGAAGGACAGGCCCTTGGCAACCAGGCCCGCACCACCGGCCGGCCCGGTGTCCACACACGCCCGCTTCATCGGACGCGTCGGCGCACTCGCCGTCGGACTGGGCATCGGGGCGGCGATCGCGCAGAACTGCGCCGTCGCCGCGGCGGAGGACAGCCCCGGTGCCGCTGCGTCGACCTCCTCGGCGCCGTCTTCCTCGTCGTCCTCGTCGGCCTCCTCGGCGGAGATCGGTCCGCGCAAACCGCAGCGCGCGGCCGTCGACGCGGCGCGGACAGCGCGCTCCGGGCGAGCCGGCGACACCGCCGAGTCCGCGGCCCGTCCGGCCACCCGCGGGTCCGGTTCGACCCGGGGTCGGGTCGACAGGGAGATCGACGCCGAGGCGCCCGACGGTGACGAGGCGATCCCCGAGAAGGACCTGCCCGCCGAGCAACCCGAGGTTCCCGTGACCGCGGCGGCCGAGTCCACGACCCCGGCCACACCGGCGAAACCGCCGCCGACCCAGGACACACCGGCCCCGTCGACCAGCCCGCTGGCCACCCCTGAACAGCTCGAGGCCGAGCGGATCGCGGCCGCGACGGTCCAGACCTGGCCGGTGCGGCTGATGAAACTGGTGCTGCGCGCCGGCTGGCTGGCCACCGCGCAGCGCGAGTACAGCGAGATCGGCGGGGTGGACGCCGAGAACCGGGCGCAGCTGAAGCGCGCGGTCGACGAGTACGCCCTCGGTGCCGCGTTCCAGCAGCAGCTGCTCAACCCGATGCAGCCGACGGTCGTCACACAGGTCGCCCCGCCGCACACCTGGGGCGGACAGCACGTCGCGGGGTCACGGATCCTCTACGACAACCCCGACACCGTCTACCGGTTCATGGGCGTGAACATGACCTCCACCTACGTGATCCGCGGCCGGTTCACCGCCGAGATGCCCGCCGACACCAACTTCAGCGTGCTGACCGGGCTGTCCGGGATCACCGCCGACAACCTCAGCGGTCGCGACCTCGTCGTCGACGAGGACGGCTCGTTCACCATCACCGTCAGCGGCCAGCCGCCCGCCCCGGGGCAGCGCAACCATCTGCAGCTGACCGCGGACACCACGCTGATCGCGGTGCGCAACACGCTGTCGGACTGGACCACCCAGCCCCCGATGACGTTGTCCATCGAACGGCTGTCGGGCCCGCGCAACAGCTTGTTCAGCCAGCTCGGCGGCTTCGCGATCCCCGGCCTGGGGCCCGCGGTCACCAAGAGCCCGCTATTGACGGCGCTGGTGTCGGCGCTGCCACCGATGACGCGCACCCCGATCCTGCTGCGCGGCGCGTTCACCGCCGTGGTGATGGCGCTCGGTCTCGGCATGGAATCCAAGTACATCAAGGTCGCGACCACCGACCCGGACACCGGCGAGCGGACCGCGCCGAACACGTTGCGCCCGCCGACCCGGAACGCCGAGTTCCTCGCAACCCAACTGCAGAGCGCCGGGTATTTCGACCTCGCCGACGACGAAGCGCTCGTCGTCACCGTCACACCGGGCAACGCGCGGTACTTCGTCGTGCCGGTGACGAACCTGTGGACCATCACCGACAACTACTGGGACGCCCAGACCAGCCTCAACAATGCCCAGGCCGTGGCCAATCCGGACGGCAGCTTCACGTTCGTGCTGTCGCCGACCGATCCGGGCGTGCGCAACTGGGTGTCGACGGGCGGCCTGAACCGGGGCACCGTGTCGATCCGGTTCCAGGATCTGGATCTGAGCTCGCCGGTGACACCGACCGTGACGGCGCAACGGGTGACGCTCGACGAGCTGGCCGCGGTGCTGCCGCCGACGACGCCGTACGTCACCGAGGAGCAGCGTCAGGAACTCCTCGCGATCCGGAAAGCGGGCTTCGGGCAGCGCTTCCCGGTTTGATCAGTGCTTCTTGCCGAACGGCAGGATGTGCACGATGCCGGCCACGATCGAGCCGACCACCAAGCCGATCACCGCTGAGGCGGCGGTGTTGACCAGCCAGGCCAGGATCGCCCCGGCCCCGGCCACGTGGTGGACCAGCTCCTCGGCGTGGTGCACCAGCGAATACGGTCCGTGCCAGCCCAGTTCGTCGGTGCCGACCAGCAGGATGTGCCCGCCGACCCACAGCATCGCGACGGTGCCGATCACCGACAGCGCGGAGAGCAGCTTCGGCATACCGGCCACCAGGCCGCGGCCGATCTTGGCGACGAAAGCCGACGACCGCTGGGCCAGCCTCAGCCCGATGTCGTCCATCTTGACGATCGCCGCGACGACGCCGTAGACCGCGGCGGTGATCACGAGCGCGACGATCAACAGGATGATCAGCCGCGGTATGAACGGCTGGTTGGCCACCTCGTTGAGGGCGATGACCATGATCTCGGCGGACAGGATGAAGTCGGTGCGGATCGCGCCGGTCACCATGAACTTCTCGGCGTCCTGACCCGCGGCGGCCGGTGCCGCGTGGGCGTCGTGGCCGCCCTTGGAGAACATCCCGAACACCTTCTCGGCGCCCTCGAAGCACAGATAGGTCGCGCCCAGCATCAGGATCGGGGTCAGCAACACCGGCAGGAACTGGCTCAGCAGCAGCGCCGCGGGCAGGATGAAGATGATCTTGTTGCGCAGCGAGCCGATCGCGATCCGCTTGATGATCGGCAGTTCCCGCTCGGCCGCCAGCCCGTGCACGTACTGCGGGGTCACCGCAGTGTCGTCGATGACCACCCCGGCTGCCTTCGCGGTGGCCCTGCCGGTCGCCGCGCCGATATCGTCGATCGACGCGGCAGCCAGGCGCGCCAGCATGGCGACGTCGTCGAGAAGCGCGAAGAGGCCCCCACTCATCGGGGACTCGCGTCGGCGGTCATGCCCGAAGGGTACAACGACATACCGGGGCGATACCGCGTCCCAGCCGGGTTGCGGCCGCGACGTTTGGGCATCCGGGCCGCGGGTAAAAGCCGAGGGTTCCTCGACAGTCAGGTTGATCAATGAACTCTCCTATGAGAAGAACCCTCATCGCCTCGAGCGGGGCGGCCCTGCTGGTGCTCGCGGTCGGCTGCGGCGGCAGTGGCGGCGACGAATCCACTACGACATCCACCACGACGACATCCACCACGACGTCGGAAACGAGCGAGACCACCACCAGCGTCGTCACCACGACGATGACGCCGACGGGCGAACCCATGCCGACGGGCGAGCCCGCTCCCGGTGAGGCCCCCGGTGGCGGCGGGATGATCCCCGGCGGTCCCACCGGCAGCGGCGGACCCGAAGGCGGCGGCGGCATGATCCCCGGCGGACCCACCGGCAGCGGCGGACCCGAAGGCGGCGGCGGCATGATCCCCGGCGGACCCACCGGCAGCGGCGGACCCGAAGGCGGCAGCGGCATGATCCCGGGTGGGCCGACCATCAACATTCCGGCGCCCTGACCGGCGTGAGCGAAAACGTCGCTCCGGCCGTCCTTTTCGACATCGACGGCACCCTGGTCGACTCCAATTACCTGCACGTGTACGCGTGGCTGCGCGCATTCGACGAGGAGAAGCTGCCCGTCGAAAGCTGGCGGGTGCACCGGTGCATCGGGATGGACGGCAGCACGCTGGTGCGCAGCCTCGCCGAAGACGCCGGTGAGGACGTGCTGGACCGCCTCAAGGATGCCCACAGCCGGTTCTACAAGGAGACGACGTCGCTGCTGGCCCCGTTGCCCGGCGCCCGCGACCTGCTGCGGCGGGTCGCGGGGGCGGGGCTTCAGGTGGTGCTGGCGACGTCGGCCCCCGAGGACGAATTGGCCATCCTGCGTGAGGTTCTCGACTGCGATGACGTCGTGGCGGCGATGACGTCGTCGTCCGACGTGGACACCGCGAAGCCCCGACCGGACATCGTCCACGTCGCGCTGGAACGTGCCGGGGTGAGCGCCGCGGACGCGGTGTTCGTCGGCGACGCGGTGTGGGATTGCGAGGCCTCGGCGCGGGCCTCGCTGCCGTCGATCGGGCTGCTCAGCGGCGGTGTGTCGCGGGGCGAACTGCGGGAGGCCGGTGCGTCGGACGTCTTCGAGAACGCCGCTGACCTGTTGGCGAACCTGGATTCGACGCTGATCGGCGATCTGGCCGCGCGGCTCACGAACCGGACGTAGCCACCGGCCGGATGCGGGCCAACCTGCGCTGCGACGCCGCGCTGCGCACCCGCTGCGGCCACCAGAACCAGCGGCCGAGCAGCGCCGCCACCGCCGGGGTCATGAACGAGCGCACGATCAGCGTGTCGAACAGCAGACCCATCGCCAGCGTCGTGCCGACCTGCGCCATCACCTTCAGGTCACTGAACGCGAAAGACGCCATGGTGAACGCGAATACGAGTCCGGCCGACGTCACCACCGAGCCGGTGCCCGCCATCGCGCGGATGATGCCGGTCTTCAGCCCGCCGTCCAGTTCCTCCTTGAACCGCGACACGAGCAGCAGGTTGTAGTCCGAGCCGACAGCCAGCAGCAGGATCACCGCCATCGGCAGCACCATCCAGTGCAGCGGCAGACCGATGATGTGCTGCCACACCAACACCGACAATCCGAACGACGCGCCCAGCGACAGCACGACGGTGCCGACGATCACCGCGGCCGCCACCACACTGCGGGTGATGATCAGCATGATGATGAAAATCAGTGTGGCCGCGGCGATCGCGGCGATCAGCAGGTCGTAGAACGCGCCGTCGCTCATGTCCTTGTAGGTCGCGGCGGTGCCGGCCAGATACACGCGCGACCCCTCCAGCGGAGTGCCCTTGATGGCCTCCTTGGCGGCGGTCTTGATCGGCTTGACCCGCGAAATCCCCTCCACGGTCGCCGGATCGCCCTCGTGGGCGATGATGAAGCGCACCGACTTGCCGTCCGGGGAGATGAAGTTCTCGATGCCGCGCTTGAAGTCCTCGTTGTCGAAGGCCTCCGGCGGAAGGTAGAACGAGTCGTCGTTCATCGAGTCGTCGAACGCCTCGCCCATCGCGTCGGAGTCCTCGGACTGCGACGCCATCTGGTCCTGCATCCCCCGCTGGCTCTGGTACATCGTCAGCATCATCGACTGCATGTTGCGCATGGTCTCGATCTGACTGGGCAGCAGTTCGATCAGCTGCGGCATCAACGCGTCGAGACGTTCCAGATCCGGGATGAGTTCGGTGATGTCCTCGGTCAGCGGGTTGATGCCGTCGAGCGTGTCGAAGACCGACCGGACCGTCGCACACACCGGAATGTTGTAACAGTGCGGCTCCCAATAGAAGTAGTTGCGCACCGGGCGGATGAAGTCGTCCAGGTTGGCGAGGTAGTCGCGCACCTCGGTGATGTCGACGGCGGTCTTCTTGGTCTTGAGGACCATGTCGTGGGTGGTGGCCGACATCTGGGTCATCACGCTCTGCATCTTCGTCATCGTCTCGACGTTGGTCTGCATCGCGTCGGCCTGGATCAGCATGTCGGCCATCCGGTCCTGCATGTACTTCTCGTTGAGCCGTTGCGTGGTCCCCCGCATGCTCATCTGGAACGGGATCGTCGTGTGCTTGATCGGTTTACCGTCGGGCCGGGTGATCGTCTGCACCCGCGCGACCCCCGGCACCCGGAAGATCGCCTTCGCGATCTTGTCGATGACCAGGAAGTCGGCGGGGTTGCGCAGGTCGTGGTCGCTTTCGACCATCAGCAGCTCGGGATTCATCCGGGCACTGCCGAAATGCTCGTCGGCGACGGCGTAGCCGATGTTGGCCGGGGTGTCCGTGGGCAGGTAGTCGCGGGCGTCGTAGTTGGTCTTGTACCCCGGCAGCGTGACCAGGCCGACCAGTGCGAGCGCCAGCGTCGCGACCAGCACCGGGCCCGGCCAGCGCACCACCGACACGCCGATCCTGCGCCAGCCGCGCGAACTGATGCTGCGCTTGGGGTCGAAAAGCCCGAAGCGGCTGCCGATCACGATCACCGCGGGGGCCAGGGTCAGCGCCGCGAGCACCGCGACGAGCACGCCGACTGCGCACGGCACGCCCATCGTCTGGAAGTACGGCAACCGGGTGAAACTCAGGCACAGCATCGCACCGGCGATGGTCAGCCCGGAGCCGAGCACGACATGGGCGGTGCCCCGGAACATGGTGTAATACGCGGTCTCCCGGTCCTCGCCGGCTCCGCGCGCCTCCTGGTAGCGACCGATCGCGAAGATCGCGTAGTCGGTGCCCGCGGCGATCACCACCAGCGTCAGCAGGCTGGTCGCGAACGTCGACAGCCCGATGATCTCGGCGTTGGCCAGGAACGCGACGATGCCGCGCGAGGCGCCGAGCTCGGCGAACACCATGAACAGGATCAGCACCATGGTGACCACCGACCGGAACACGATCAGCAGCATCAGCGCGATCACCCCGATCGTGATCAGCGTGACCCGCAGGACGCTCTTGTCGCCGGCGTTGTGCTGATCGGCGATCAGCGGCGCACCCCCGGTGACGAACGCCTTGATCCCGGGCGGCGCCGGGGTCGCGTCGACGATCTCGCGCACCGCGGCCACGGCGTCGTTGGCACGCGGCTCGCCCTGGTTGCCCTGCAGGTACACCTGGACGTAGGCGGCCTTGCCGTCGGTGCTCTGGGCGCCGGACGCGGTCAGCGGGTCACCCCAGAAATCCGCGACATGCTGCACGTGGGCGGTGTCGGCTTCGAGCTTGTCGATCAGCTCGTCGTAGTAGCGGTGCGCGGCGTCACCGAGCGGCTGGTCGCCTTCGAGCACCACCATCGCGCTGCTGTCGGAGTCGAACTCCTCGAAATTCGCCCCTACGCGCGCCATCGACATCATCGACGGGGCGTCCTTGGGACTCATCCCGACGGTGCGGTCTTCGCCGACCTTCTCCAGCGACGGCACCGCGACATTGGTGACGACGGTCAGCAACACCCAGGCCAGCACGATGGGCACCGCCAGGATGCGGATCATCCTGGCGATACCGGACCGCCCCGCTGCTGTCATTCCCCGCCCCCGACATCGGCCCGTCAGAAGCCGCGGGCGTGACACTTCACGCGACACTTGTAGTGTCGCGTGTCATACATCTAGTCCGTCAAACCTTTCGCTGTCAATGCGGGTCTGACAGCTTTTTCACAGGCTGTGGTGCGCGATGAGGTTGCGTTTGTCGAGCTTGCCGACGGCGGTGCGGGGTAGCTCGGCTGCGAACGCCAGCGACCGCGGACATTTGTAGTGTGCAAGCCGGCCCCGCAGCCAATCCATCAGTTCGTCGGCGAACGCATCGGTGGCCTCGGCCGGGTCGAGCGCCTGCACCACGGCCTTCACGGCCTGCCCCATCGTGGCATCGGGGATGCCGAACACCGCGGCGTCGAGGACCCGAGGGTGGCTGATCAGGAGGTCCTCGGCTTCCTGCGGGTAGATGTTCACCCCGCCGCTGATGATCACGTGGTGGCGGCGGTCGGTCAGGTACAGATAGCCGTCGTCGTCGAGGTAGCCGACGTCGCCGACGCCGACCCAGCCGCGGTCGTTGTGCGCGGCGGCGGTCTTGACGGGGTCGTTGAGATAGGAGAACGATCCCGCGCCCTCGAAGTAGATGTCGCCGGGAGTCCCCGGCGGAAGTTCGCGGCCGTCGTCTCCGACGACGTGCGCGATGCCGGCCAGCGGACGGCCGACCGACCCGGGATGGGCCAGCCATTCGTCGGCGCGGATGAACGTGACCCCGACCCCTTCGGACGAACCGTAGAACTCATCGACGATCGGACCCCACCAGTCGATCATCCGTCGCTTGATCTCCGGTGGGCACGGCGCGGCGGCGTGCACCACGCGCCGCAGGCTGGACACGTCGTAGCTTTCGCGCACCGCGGCGGGCATCTTGAGCATCCGCACGAACATGGTGGGGACGAACTGGCCGTGGGTGACCCGGTGGTTCTGGATCGCCTCGAGTGCGACCACCGGATCGAACTTGTCCAGCATCACCACGGTCGCGCCGAGCGCCTGCGCCGACATCGACCAGAACGATGGCGCCGTGTGGTACAGCGGCGCCGGGCTCAGATACACCGCGCGGTCATCGACTCCGATCGCACCGAGCAGCGGTGCCAGCATCACGGCGGCCTCGCGCGGGGAACAGGCCGGCAGCGGCCTGCGGATTCCCTTCGGTTTACCCGTTGTTCCCGACGAGTACTGCAGCAGGTCGCCTTCGCGCTCGTCGGGCAGCGGCGTGTCCGGGCGGCCCGCCACGCAGTCCGGGTAGCGCTGCCACCCGTCGGCGTCAGTGTCGGCGATCAGCCGCAGTGCCGGCAGGCCGCGACGCAGGTGCGGTTCGAGCGCGACGCAGACGTCGCGCAGCGTCCGCGACGCGACGATGGCCTTGGCGCCGCAGTCGTCGACGATGTGGGCCGCCTCGGCCGGGGTCAGGTGGGTGTTGATGGTCGCGTAGTAGAGCCCGGCCCGGCGCGCTGCCCACAGCACGGCGTGGGTGTGCTCGGAGTTGTCCATCAGCACCGCCACCACGTCGCCTTCGCGCAGTCCGGCGGCCCGGAAGTGGTGCGCCAGCCGGTTGGCCGCAGATTCCAGCTCCGCGAACGTGATCCGGGTCCCGGACGGGTACATGATCAGCGCCGGCCGCTCCGCGTCGGCCCACTGTCGGATCTCCACGGTTACGCCGGCGGCGGGCAGGGTGGATTCGGATCGATGCCGCACATGCCGTGGTGGACGTAGCTGGGCACCGTCTCGGCGGGCTGGACGTCGGCGTGCATGTTGACGAAGTTGAAGCCCAGCATGAACACCATCATGATCAGGTTGAACACCGCCGTCAGCGCCAGGATGCGGATCATCGGAAGCCATCTGGTCGGCCGCAGCGTCTCGATGCCCTTGTCGGTGATCATCAGACCGTCGTTGTCCCGGAAGCAATAGATGCCGATCGACAACACGGTCACCACACCGCCGAAGAAAATCCCTTCGTAGAGCGGGAACTGATGCAGGGTGCCGGGGAAGATCGACCAGTCTTCGTTGACCCGCAGGTAGTGCCACGCGCCGATCCGGTGGAAGAACTGTTCGAGCGTGATGCACAGGAATGTGAACAGCCCGATCATGAACACGATGACGCCGGCCCTGTTGATCCGCGGAAATCGTTTGCGCACCGTCTCGATGAGCTTGTCGATGCCCATGATCGCCAGCGGGGTGAGCACGATGTAGCTGGCCAGGAAGTAGATGATCGGCTGCGGGTTCTCCGGACCCTTCTCCACCCAGCCGGGGATGAACTCACCCCACGTACCCATGTTGAAAAAGCCGCCGTTGTAACCGAACACCGGTCGTACCGCGTTGACCCCGACGTCTTGCCAGGCCGCAAGTAGCCACGCGAACACGAACACCCCGAGCGTCGGGAATTGCCGCTCGCGGCGCATCGTGCGGATGATGAACCAGAACAGGCCCGCCCCCAGCACCAGGCAACCGATCTCCCAGAACCGGATCCAGGCCATGGTGGAGCCTGGGATCTCGTCGGGGCCGTTCGGCGGCGGCGCGAAGCTGTCGGAGAATATCCAGCGTAGGTACACGTAGGCCTGGAAGACCACGAACACCGCGCCGAGTCGGGCGAGCCAGACGATCGGCGGGGAATCCTTGGCGCCCGTCCAGAGCCGGTCGAAGTCCTCCGACTCGGCTCTGGTGCTCTGGTCTGCGGTCACAACAGGGCTCCCATCTGTCCGAAGAGTTCGGCGATCTGCGTGCCGTAGTGGTGGCGGCGGCGCGGGCTCACCAGAAAACCTGGTGGAGACGCGAATCCGAGGCCGGGCAGGCGGCGGCGCGCAGCCAGCATGTCCCGCGCCTGATCGAGGTCACCGCAGACGGCCATCGCGTGCAGCATCTCGTCGGTGACGTGGTCGCCGAGGTTGCGTGGGTTGCCGCCGCGAAACTCAGCGCGGATCGCGGCGACCTCGTCGTGCCAGCCGTGAAGATCGACGAGCGCGTCGTAGGTTTTGACGGTCAGATAGAAACCGATCTGGCGCTTGGCCTCCTCGACCGCGCGCCGCGGGTTCTCGTTGTCGATCGCGGTGATCACCCAGCCCCAGCGCAGCAGGCCGGCCGGGTCGCGCCCTGCCCGCTCGGCGCCGATCCGCAGCTGCGGGTCGACGACCTCGTCCCACCATCGGTCGGTGAACAGGCCGTGGCCCAGGATGCCGTCGGCCACGGCGCCGACGGTGCGGATCATGTGGACGTTGAACGCGCCCAACAGGATCGGTACGTCGATGGGGCCCATCACCGGGGCACGGATGTCGGCGTCGATCGAGTAGAAGTCGCCGGAGAAGCTGATCTTCTGGTAGTCCTGTGCGTCGAGGAAGGCCCTGATGCAGATGACCAACTCAGCCATCCGTCGTGCCGGATGGGAAGAGTCCACGCCGAACCAGTCGCGGTTCATCCTCGCGGTGCCCGCGCCGAGGCCGAGGAAGATCCGCCCGGGCGCGATTTTGTTCAGGTGGCGCACCGCCGCGGCATGCACGAACGGGGACCGGGCGAACGCGTAGGCGATTCCCGGCCCGGACCGGGCTCTGGTGGTGGCGTGCGCCATCTCGGAGGCCGTCACGTACGCACCGGCGTCGGCGAACTCGCCGGCACAGAACGCCACGGCGCCGGCATCCTCGCAGCGATGCGCGAGTTCGGCTCCGGGCCAGGGCATTCCCCAACGCATTGCGGTCAGAACTTCAGCGTGGCGCCGGCGTCGACTTTGAGCTGGACCCCGGTGACATAGCGGGATTCGTCGGACGCCAGGTAGGTGACGGCGTGCGAGATGTCGTCGGGCTCGACGTACGGAATCGGCATCCCCTGCATCATCGGGAAGACCAGAAGCGCGTCGTCGAGTGCGGGATGCTCCAGGTCCGGGCGGAACATCTTGTACATCGCCTCGTTGTGCAGCATGTCGGTGTTGACGTTGGTGGGGTGGATGACGTTCGCGCGGATCGACTGTGGAGCCAGTTGCCCGGCCAGTGCCATCGTGTAGCGGTCGATGAAATGTTTGGCGAGGTTGTATCCGGCGCCGCCTGCGCCCTGCGGACCCATGGCGCCTCCCGGGCCGGCCTTCTCGGCCAGCAGACCGGCCACCGAACCCACGGTGATGATCGACGCGCCAGCCGAAAGGTATTGCAGTGCAGCGTGGACGGTGTTGATCACGCCGACGAAGTCCACGTCGAACGCGTTGACGAACGCACCGATCGGCAGATCGTTGCCGAGCGGGCAGATGCCGGCGTTGGCGACCACCACATCGAGCCCGCCCAACTCGTCGACCGCGGACGCAAGCGCTGCCTCGACGGCGGCACGGTCACGGACGTCGACCGCGGCCGACGCCACGCGGTGCCCGGACTTCTCGACCTCGCGGCAGGCCTCGCCCAGATCGTGCCTGCGCGCCAGCGGATAACCGTTGTGTTCGATGTCGCCGCAGACGTCGAACAGGATGATGTCGGCGCCCTCCTCGGCGAGCCGCACCGCGTGCCTGCGGCCCTGGCCGCGGGCTCCCCCGGTGACCAGAACCACTTTGCCCTCTACCCGGCCCATGCCTGTTCCTTTCGTCGCCTGCCTCGTCAGTGGTGTGCGCCGAGCCGTTCCCGCAGAACATGTTTCTGCACCTTGCCGCTGGCAGTGCGCGGCAGCTCGGGAACGATCACGATCCGTTCGGGGGTCTTCTGCCGGGCCAGCCCGGCAGACGCGAAATGCTCTGCGGCGTCGGCGAGCTCGAAGTGCTGACCGCCGTTGAGGACGACGAACGCGCAGACCCGTTCACCGTAGGTCTCGTCGGAGGCGCCGACCGCCGCCGCCTCCGCGATCGCCGGGTGGGTGCTGAGCACGTCCTCGACTTCTTTGGACGAGATGTTCTCGCCGCCACGCACGATGATGTCCTTCTTGCGGTCGGTGATGGTCAGGTAGCCGGCGGTGTCGAGGCACCCGACGTCCCCGGTCCGGAACCAGCCGTCGGCCAGCGCAGCACGGGTGTGCCCGGGGTCGGTGTAGCCGTCGAACAGCTCCGGCCCTCGGGTCCAGATCTCGCCCGGGACGCCGGGTTCGACGTCACGGCCGTCGTCGTCGACGATGCGGACCTCGGTTCCCGGGGTGATGCGGCCGTCGGTGTCGGCACGCTTGTCCAGCGGATCCTCGGGCCGACCCGAGCTGATCGTGGGATGTTCGGAGGACCCGTAGCAGCGGAAGGCCCCGATGCCGAACCTCTCGGCTCTGCGGATCAGCGCGCCGGCCACACCGGCTGCCCCGGTCGTGTACTCGGTCAGACACGACAGGTCCAGCCCGTCCCGTTCGGCGACGTCGAGAATCCCGCCGAGGTGGATCGGCGCACCCGCCGAGGCCCCGACCCCGTGGCTGGCGATGAGCCGGGCAGCCTGTTCGGGGTTCCACGCGTCCATCGTGACCGTGGTGCCGGCACGGCAGAACATCCGCAGGATTCCGAGGGTGCCCGCGATATGGCCGGACGGGAACACCGACAGCATCGGCATCTCGGACCGGTGCCCGCGCATCTCGTCCATCGACGCCATCTCGCCGAGCAGCCCGGCGTGGCTGTGCTGCACCCCTTTCGGCTGCGCGGTGGTGCCCGACGTGTACACCAGCAGGCAGCGGTCCCGCGCAGTTGTCGCGGCGGGTGCGAATCCGGGTGCGGTGGAGTCGGCGAGCTCGCCGTAGGACACCGTGCCCGGCAGTGAGACACCGGTCAGGACCACGGTGTCCAGGCCGGGCACGTCGGCCAGTGCGGCCAGGGTTGGGCCGACATCGCGGTTCCGGATACTGCGCGCCAGGATGATCGCCTTCGCCCCGGACTGGCCGGCGATGAACGTGACCTCGGCGGGCCCGTAGATCGGCACGATCGGCAATACCACCGCACCGCACAACCAGATCGCCGCGTGCGCGGTGAAACACTCCCTCCGGTTCGGCAGCTGCACCGCGACCACGTCGCCGGCGCCTACGCCCAGGGCCCGCAGACCCGCTGCGACACGACAGCTTTCGTCGAACAACTCACCGATCGTCGTCGACTCCGGCGCGGTGTCGCTGTTGATCACCACCCGGGTACCCGGGGCGGTGCGGACCGCCTCGGTGATCTCGTCGCAGACGGTGCCGGTCAGCATGTCAGCAGCACACATCCGGCGATCGGACCGCCACCCGCCGACACCACCGCGACCTCGGGACGGGTGGGCAGCGCGGTCGGACCCGCGAGTCCGCGCAGCTGCCGGCATGCCTCGTGCAGCACCCAGTAGCCGTGCATGCGGCCCGCGGACAGCTGGCCTCCGTAGGTGTTCAGCGGCAGCTCGCCGTCGAGCGCGATGCGGTGTCCGCCCTCGACGAACGGACCGGACTCGCCCTCACCGCAGAAGCCCAGCGCCTCCAGCCAGGACAGCGTCAGGAAGCTGAAACCGTCGTACAGTTCGGCCACATCGACATCGGCGGGGGTCAGTGTGGTCTTCGACCACATGTCGGCCGCCGCGTCGGCGGCGGCCATGGTCGGATAGTCGGGGCGCCGGGTCCAGCCGCCCGCACCGGAGGCACCGCCGTACGCCTCGACGGTGACGGCGCCGTGCGGGGCATCGGCACGGTGCCCCGCGGCCGACACCACGATCGCGATGGATCCGTCGACCGGGACGTCGCAGTCGAGCAGCCCGAACGGCGACGAGACCGGCCTGGCCCCGAGATAGTCGTCCATGGTGATCGGATCCCGGTACACCGCAAGAGGATTGCGGCCGGCATTGCGGCGGGCGGTGAGCGCCAGCCACCCGAGCTGCTCCTTGGTGGTGCCGTAGCGGTCCATGTGCCTGCGGCAGTGCATCGCCAGCCAGTTCGCCGCGGAGTACGCGTGCGCGGCGAGCAGGTGCCCGATCTCGGGATCGGACATCACGCTCGGGCCGCCCTTCGATGCCGGCGACGGGCTGTCGGGCTTGGAGTCGATGGTTCCGCCGATCATCTGCACGGTGCGGTAGACCAGCACATGACGAGCGCGGCCATCGAGCACCGCCTCGCAGGCCAGGGCGACCGGTTCCAGAAGCCCACGAGGTCCGAAGGGTGCTGCGCGGTCGGTGACCGCGGCGATACCGAGGTGCGCGGCAGCGTCGGACGGCGGCACGTCGCCGAGCGAGATCACATCATCGATGTCCGCCGGCGTGAGGCCGGCGTCGGCGATCGCGGCGGCCGCGGCCTGCTCGGTCAACTCGATGGCCGGAACACCGGTGCGCCGGCCGATCCGGGAGATACCGGTGCCCGAGATCACCGCCCTGGCGTCGCCTGCCACTACGTTCGCCTTCCGCTCATCAAATCGCTTAATGAGTGTACTATTACACGGTGACGCAGACACCGATTTCCGGCATTCCGCCCAGGATCCTTCCCGAGATCGACGACACGGCACGGCAGTACTGGACGGCAGGCGCCGACGGCCAGTTGCGGATCGCGTTCTGCGCGGCCTGCGCTCGTCATGTTCATCCGCCCCGGCCCCGATGTCCGGACTGCGCAGGCATCCTCGAGTTCCGCGTGGTGTCCGGCGACGCGACGTTGTTCACCTACACCGTCGCGTATCAGCAGTTCAATCCCTCTGTACCAACGCCTTTCGTGATCGCGCTGGTTGAGCTGGCCGAGCAGCCGGGGCTGCGGCTGGTCACCAACATCGTCGATTGCGACCCCGAGGCGCTGGTCTGCGGCATGGCGCTGCGGGTGCGCTTCGAGGAGCAGCGGCGCGGCGACACAACGGTGTTCGTGCCGGTGTTCGCGCCGCCACTCACCTGAGCAACGGGTCACGCGGCAGGCCGAGGATGCGTTCGGCGATCTGATTGCGGGTCACCTCCGAGGTACCGCCGGCGATCGTCATCCCGCGGGAACCGAGCACCAGCAGGCCCGCCACCTTCGCCGGCGGGGCGAGCAGCGCGACGTCGGCGCCGAGAAGTTCGGCCGACAGCGCGGCCCGATTCACCACGTGCTCGGCGATCAGGAGTTTCGTGACGTTGCCCTCCGGACCGGGTTCCCCGCCCGCCACGCTGCGCGCGGCGCGCCGCAGGTTCAGCAGCCGCAGCGCGTGCTCGTCGGCGAGGAACCTGCCCGCCCGCTCGGGCGCGCCGGCGATCCGGTCCCCGAAGCGCTGGGTCAGGTCGACGATCGCGCTCACGGCGCCCCGGCCGGCCGACACCCCGCCGCCGCCGATGCTGACGCGCTCGTTGCCGAGCGTGGCGCGGGCGACTTTCCAGCCGTTGTTCGGCGTGCCGACCACATCCTGATCGGGGACGAACACGTCGGTCAGGAACACCTCGTTGAACTCCGAGGCCCCGGTGATCTGCCGCAGCGGCCGGACCTCGACTCCCGGTGCGGACATGTCGATGATGACCGTGGTGATGCCCGCGTGCTTGGACGCGCCCGGATCGGTTCGTACGGTGGCCAGTCCGAGCTGGCAGTGCGCCGCGCCGCTGGTCCACACCTTCTGCCCGGTGATCGTCCAGCCGCCGTCGACGCGGATCGCCTTGGTCGCCACCGCCGCGGCGTCCGAGCCCGCGCCGGGTTCGGAGAACAGCTGGCACCACACCTGGTCGCCGCGCAGTGCGGGCTCGACGAACCGCTCGATCTGGTCCGCGGTGCCGTGCTGGATCAGGGTCAGCACCACCCAGCTGGTGATCCCCAGGTCCACCCGCTTGACCCCGGCGGCGGCCATCTCCTGTTCGATCACCAGCTGTTCGACCGCATCGGCGGCCCTTCCCCACGGCTTCAGCCAGTGCGGCATCAGATATCCGGTGCCGATCATCCTGTCTCGCAACGCCTTCGGATCGAGGTCCGCCCAAGTCGCGATCTCGGCGCGGATATCCGCGCGAAGCGCCTCGGCCTCCGGGGGCAGGTCGATCGAGTTCCGTCGCACCACCCCGTCGGCGGTGAGCCCGAAGACGTCGGCCGGCGCCTGCCTGCCGCCGAACAGGCCGCGCAGCGTCAGTGCCCGGCGTAGATGCAGGTGTGCGTCGTGTTCCCAGGTGAACCCGATGCCGCCGTGCACCTGGATGTTCAGTTCCGCGTTGTGCACGTACGCGTCGAAGGCGAGGCTCGCCGCACACGACGCCATCAGCCGGAACTGGTCCTCGTCGTCGGCGGCCGCCCGTGCGGCGTCCCACACCGTCGCGGTGGCCGACTCCACAGCGACCAGCATGTTGGCCAAATGGTGTTTGATCGCCTGGAACGTGCCGATGGTGCGGCCGAACTGCTCCCGCACCTTCGCGTAGCCGACGGCGGCCTCCAGGCAGTCCTGCGCTCCGCCAACGGCTTCCGCGGCGGCGATCGCACGGGCGTAGGCCAGTGCCAGTGCCGCCGCGCCGGGTAGCAGGTCGTCGTCGGCGATCGCGACACCGTCGAGGGTGATCCGTCCCGACGGGCGGCTCGGGTCCAGGTTGGGCGGTACGTCGATGGTGACCCCGGGGGTCGACGGCGTGACGACGACGACGTCCTCACCGACGGTCAGCACCAGCAGGTCGGCCGATCCGGCGCCGAGCACCACCCCGGCCGCGCCGGTGAAGCGCTGCCCCTCAGCGGCGATGTCGCCCGCGGTCCCGACGGCGGCCGTCACGGATCCGTCGGCGAGCGACGGAAGCCAGCGCTGCCGCTGTGCATCGTTGCCCGTGGCGGTGATCACCGCCGAGGCGATGACCGTCGGCAGGAACGGACCGGGCGCGACCGTGCGCCCGAGTTCCTCGACCACCACCAGTAATTCGGGTAGCCCGCACCCCGATCCGCCGAACTCTTCGGGCACGTGCAGACCCAGCCAGCCCAGTTCGGCGGTCTCGGCCCAGAACGGCGGCCGTGCGTCACCGTCACCGTCGAGCAGGCCGCGGGTGGCCGCGCGCGCGGCACGGGCGGCGAGGAAGGAACGGACGACTCCGGCTAGTTCGCGGTGGTCGTCACTGATGGCGATTCCCAACGGTCTCGGCCTCCTTCTTCGGCGGGATGGGTCAGGGGTGGCCAGGTGCGCCGGGCCAGTGCACCCGATGCGGTCCGGGTCAGGTAGTCGTCGCGTTTGATGCCGCGCCACACGACCGCGACGTAGTCCGCCTCGGAGATGGCGCCGCGACCGGCCGCCTCGGCGAGCGCGGCCCTGCCCTGAGGCACCGACGCCGGTGTCGCGCCGAGCAGCGCCGCGATCTCGGCGATCTCGTCCGCGTCGACGATCGCGCCGGCACGGTCCACCTCGGCGAGGTATTTCACCAGCCGCGCAGCACCTTTGACGTAGCGCTGGGCCAGCGCATCGGAGGTTCGGTCGACCGACGCCGACAGCGCCGCGGCCGTCGCGTCGTAGACATGGGAGTACTGCGAGGCGGTGTCGTCGACGGGCAGGTCGACGTGCACCTGCGGGATGCCCACGACGTGCGCGAGCGCCTCCACCAGCAACCGGCGGTGCAGCATGCCGTAGATCAGGCTGTTGCCCGCGTCCGGGGAGCGCGGCGGCACCGAAGCCCTGGTATCGATGCTGCCCGGGCTCATCGACGCGAGCCTGGTCTCGGCGAACAGCCGGTAGTACCAGACCCGGTCCTCGTCGATCGGGTGACCGGACAGCTGTGCGTACTCGGCCAACCGCGCCGGAAAGTCGGTGAAGGTGTCCTGCACCGTGCGTAGCGACAGCCATGCGATGTCGTCCATCGGATCGCCGAAATGCGCGAGCTCCCAGTCGACGATCGCGGTGACCTCGCCGTCGGCGTACATGAAGTTGCCCGGCCCGGTATCCCCCTGCACCATCACCGCGGGCCCACCGTAGTCGGGTATGTTGCGCTCCAGCCAGTCGATGCAGAACGTCAGCAGCGGAGCGGGTTTCGGGTGGGCGGCGACACGGCCGCGCATCGCGGCGATCTCGTCACGGACGTGCCCGGCGACCGGACCAGCGGCCCCCAGGCTCGGGATCGTCAGGTCCGCGGCGTCGATGCGGTGCAGCGCAGCAAGTTTCGCGATGAAGTCTCGGGCGGTGCGGACCTGCTCGTCGGGGTCCTTGATGAGCCGGAACCAGGTCTCGCCGCCGACACGTTCGAGTAGCACAGCCTGCCGCTTCGGATGGGCGGCGATCACCTTCGGCACGGTCACCCCGTGCCGATGCAGTTCGGCCATGATCTCGGCTTCGACCTGCAAGGGGTGAAACGCACTGTGCGGGTCCGGCTCTCGCGGGTCATAGCGCAGGAACAGCTCACGGCTTCCAGCGCCGGTGTGCGCGTCGACGAACCAGGCCTGCCTGCTGGCCCCGCCGGAGACCTGGATCAGGGTGAGATCATCGGCGCCGGTGACGTCCGCGATCCACTGCCGGACCTCGCCGGTGACCTCGGGACGCTCGCTCATGTCAGTTCGCCTTCTTCGCGGCTCACGTCTCTTCGCGTCTTCGACGCGGTTGCCATCCACGCCCTGACCGCACGCCGGTGTTCCTCGGTCAGGCTGCAGCGCACCATCCGCTCGCTCTCCGGCACAAGCGCCTCCGCCAACGGAAGTCGTTGCGCATCCACGACATTGGCTTTGGTCCCGGCGAACGCATAGGTCGGACCCGCCGCGATCACGCGTGCCCAGTCCATCGCCGCGGCGGCGAGGTCGGCGTCGTCGACGACCCGGTTGACGACCCCGAGGCCCAGCGCGGTGTCGGCGTCGACAGGTTTGTCGGCGATCAGCAGCTCAAGGGCCTTCGCCGGTCCGACCAGCCTGGTCAGCAACCACGCACCGCCGAAGTCGCCGGAGAACGCCAGCGCGGCCCAGCCCGGGATCAACCGCGCGGAACGCGCCGCGATACGCAGGTCGGCAGCCAGCGCGATGCTCATGCCTGCGCCGACGGCCGCCCCCGGCAGCGCGGCCACCGTGATCTTCGGCATGGTGTGCAGCAGCGTCACGATGCGTGCGTTCTCCGCCAGAAGTCCGGCACGGTGCCGGATCTGGGCTTCGCGGTCGCCGTCAGGCAGTCCCCGCGCGGATCCGCCGTCGCGCACGTCACCACCGGCACAGAACGCGGTGCCGGCGCCGGTGAGCATCACACACCCGACGTCGTCGTCGGTCGCGAACCGCTCCAGTAGCCGCGGCAGTACCTCGTACATCTCCGGATGCAGCGCGTTGCGCCGCTGCGGCCTGTTCAGGGTCAGCACCGCGACACCGTCGGTGACCGCTGCCAGCACGGTGTCGGTGCCGGTGTCCAATTGCACGGACTCGGCCCGCATCACCGATTCGTACCGCGGGCCAGTTCGTTGTGCCGGGCCATCATCGCGACGGATTTGCGGCGCAGTTCCTCGTCGGGTTGGGGTAGCACGACCATGCCGAGCTCACGGCTGGGCAGCGCGACGGTCGCGGTGGCCGGCGCGGTGACCTCACCGCGTTGGCTGGTGGCGCGGAACTCGACGTCGACGACGCCGTTGCCCTTCTCGACGCGCTTGCCGACGACCTCGCCGGTGATGAACTGTGTGTCGCCGATGTAGTTGAACTTGCGCATCTCGTCGTGCTGGCGCACCAGCCAGCCGTCGTCACCCATCCAGTCGGTGAGGTAGTGCGTCAGCCAGCATTCCCGCATGATGCCGTAGTCGTAGGCCATCGGATTGCCGATCGACTGGGACCATTCGTTCTCCCAGTGCAGCCGCTGCGCGACGTCCGGGATGCCCGCGGCGTTCTTGATGTAGAACTTGGGCACCCGCTGCCGGTTCTTGTAACCGACCCGGGCACCGCCGATCCCGTACGGCCCGAAGCCGTAACCGCCGGCGTGGAAGCTGATCATGTCGGTCAGCGTCAGCGGGCCCTTGACCATCTTCGGCAGCGCGTCCCCGACCGCGACGTCCTCCCACCACCGCGGTTCGGCGCCGCGCGGCCCTTCGGCGGCGTAGATCTCGTCGATTTCGGCGATCTGCTCGTCGGTGTAGCTGGCCGGTGTGAGATCCATGTACTTGCCGCGTTCCCGCGACTTCTTGCGTTCGGTGGAGATCAGGATCGTTCGCTCGATCGCGACGATCTCGGCACGCTGGTTCACCCGCACCGCGCGCCGCACCCGGATCACCGAGCGCCCGGCGTACTCGCTGGTCTTGACCTCCGTGGACTCCATGCCGCCGAATCCGTACAGCACGTCGCCGGGGCGCACCGGCTGGTACCACTCGGTGTCCTGGCCCGACACGAACAGATGGATGCCGGAGAACAGGCCCCTGGTGGCCTTGCGGATGTCCTCGGGGATCGGGTCGCCGAGCATCTTGCGCGACAGTGAGCTGTGGATCATCGGCGGCGCGATCGGGCCGCCCCACCGGGTGCCTGCCGCGTAATCGGGGTCCACGTAGAGCGGATTGTCGTCGCCGTAGCCGATCGCGAACTGGCGGATGGTGTCGACGCTGCACTCACGGTGGTGCTCGTCGATGCTGATCGGCGCATCGATGCCCAGCAGCAGCTTGGACCGCTCGATGTCCTCGTCTTTGATCGCGTGGTCGAAGTCGTGGGTCTGGTCGGTCTGTGTCATCGTCGCAACTTCCCTGTCGTCAGTACATCCGGGTCGGCAGTCTGGTAAGCCCGCGCAGCGAGATGGTGGGCTTGTAGCGCAGGGACTCCCTGGGTGCGGCCAGCTCCCAGTTCGGGAACCGCTCCAGCAGCGTCTGCAGGGCGATCCGGCCCTCCAGGCGGGCCAGCTGGTGGCCCAGGCAATAGTGGATGCCGAATGCGAACGCCAAGTGCCGGTTCGGTTTCCGGGTCAGATCCAGTGCGTCGGGATCGTCGAAGACGGCCTCGTCGCGGTTGGCCGAGGTGATCGAGCCGAGCAGCTGCGAGCCGCGCGGGATCGGGACGCCGCGGATCTCCAGGTCTTCGAGGGCGAAGCGGGCCGCCCCGTCGGCGACCGGGGAGGTGAACCGCAGCAGCTCCTCGATCGCGGTGGATTCCAGCAGCTCCGGTCGCGCCCGCAGCAGATCGAGCTGGTCGGGGTGCTCGATCAGCGTGAGCACGCTGCTACCGATCAGGTTCGCGGTGGTGTCGTGACCGGCAAGCAGCAGCAGGAACACCATCGACACCAGCTCGCGGTGGCTGAGCCGGTCACCGCCGTCGTTGGCGCGAACCAACTCGGAGATCAGGCCTTCGTCGGGATGCAGCCGGCTGTCCTCGATCAGTTCCTCGAACAGCTTGCCGAGTTTGCGCGCGGTCAGGTACTGGCGGGCCATGTTGTTCTGCTGGTTGCCCATCCGCTCGACCAGCACGTGGAACGTGTCCCGGTCGGAGTCGGCGACCCCGAGCATGGTCGCGATCACGGTCAGCGGGAGCTTCACGGCGTAGGCGTGCACCAGGTCGGCCTCGCCGGTGGCGGCGAGTTCGTCGGCGAGTTGCTCGGCGATCTTGGTGATGTCGGCGGCCATCGTCGAGACGAGCTTCGGGGTGAACGCCTTGTGCACCAGCGTGCGCAGCCGTTTGTGGTCCGGATCGTCCTTGAACACCATGGTCTGGGCGAGCATCCGCAGGCTCGGCGGCAGGAGCAGGATGAACTTGCCCGCCGGCGAATGCTTCACGACATCGGTGGAGAACCTGTCGTCGCTGTGAATGAACATCACGTCGTCGTGGCGGGTGAGCAGATAGCCACCATTGCCCTGGAGCAGGCCTTTGGCCGTCGCCCACGACACCGGTTGGTCGGCCCGCAACTCGGCGAATCGCGCGTACGGATCGTCGAGCATCTGCCTGGTGCCGAGGTTCGTCCGCTGCAGCGCCTCAATGGCTTTGGACATCGCGGCTCCCATCGATCCTCACGCCCGGTTCACGCCCCGGAGCGTGTCGGTCGAGACGGCACATGTCGACTTCCTCTTTAGTCCATTCCAAGTCCGCTTTATTAGTACACTGATTTCTATGATTCTCGCTAGCACTTCGGGAAACCTCGCCGGAAATCTCGACACGGACGACGGCGGGGCAGTCCGCCTGCAGGACATCGCGTTCGGAGTCGACGACCGGCACGTCGCGACCATCACGCTGAACCGCCCGGACGCATTGAACGCGATCTCGGGCCGGATGGCGGCCGAACTGGCGTGGGCGTGGCAGACCGTCCGGGACACCGACGAGATCCACGTCGCGGTGCTGCGCGCTGCCGGGGACCGCGCGTTCTGCACCGGGGTCGACGTCAAGGGCGACGGAAGCTGGTTCTTCCGGCCGAACGTGTGGAACACCTTCGATCCGGGCATGGTCGTCTCCCCCAAGGTGCACCACCGCTGCTGGAAGCCCGTGGTCACCGCGGTGCACGGGTTGGCCGCCGGCGGCGCCCAGTACCTGCTCAACGAGTCCGACATCATCATCTGCTCCGACGACGCGGCGTTCTTCGATCCGCACGCGAACGCATCGATCGTGTCGGCGCTGGAGCCGATCGGGATGCTGCACCGCGGCGTACCCCTGGGCGAGGTGCTGCGGTGGGCGCTGATGGGTACCGAAGAGCGCATCTCGGCGCAGACCGCGCTGCGCATCGGGCTGGTGTCCGAGGTCGTCGAGCGCGAACAGTTGTGGGACCGTGCACAGGCGATCGCCGAATCGATCGCCGAACGCAACACCGTGGCCATCCAGGGCACGATCCGCGCGATATGGGAGTCTTTGGACATGACCCGGTCCACTGCGCTGCAGAACGGGATGGCCTACACCCACATCGGCAATCCGCCGCTGGCGGAGCGACGCAGCACACCGCGCCGCAACGGCCCGCCGGTCTACCGGTGACGCGGTGAACCCAGAGGCCATCGCGCCACGCGTCGATTCGCGCCGAGCCAAACTCGCAGGCCGCGCCGCCGAGCAGATCATCGCCGACGTGATCGAACTGGGCTGGCCGGTCGGGCAGGTGCTCGGTTCCGAGAGCGAGCTGCTGGCCCGCTACGGCGTCAGCCGCGCGGTGCTGCGCGAAGCGATCCGCCTCGTCGAGCATCAGCGGGTGGCCCGGATGCGCCGCGGCACCGGCGGGGGGCTGGTCATCGACGAACCCGACGTCGATGCGGTGATCGGCCCGGCCGTGATCTACCTGCTGAGGGTCGGGGCCACACTCGACGAGATCTTCGACACCAGGATCGTGCTCGAGGAACTGGTCGCCGAGGTCGCCTCGCAGCGGGTCGGCGAGACCGGGATCGCCGCCATCCGCGAGACCCTGGCGCGCGAATCGGCGGGCACCATCTCCAACTTCCGGCTACTGCACATCCAGCTCGCCGAACTGACCGCCAATCCGATCCTGGAGCTGTTCGTCGAAACCTTCACCCGTGTCGCGAATTTCCACTTCAACGACGCGGCCGCGCTGCCGAAGGAGTTCGACCGGGAGGTCGGCCGCGCCCATGACAGCATCGCCAAGGCGATCATGACCAACAACGCCGGTCTGGCGCGCGAACGCATGCGACGGCACCTGCGCGCCGAAGCGGAGTTCATCTCCCGCCAGCCCGCGACGGTCCAGCATCTCGATCCCGCGGTCGCCCTGGCGGGAACATTGGACGACAAACGCGGGGAAGCCCTTGCCCGCCAGATCTTCACCGAGATCGTGCGGTCCGGCGCCGAACCCGGCAGCTTCGTCGGCTCGGAGGCGACGTTGATGTCGAAGTACCGGGCCAGCCGCGCCGTCGTCCGGGAGGCCACCAGAATCCTGGAGTACCACCAGATCGCGGTCACCCGCCGCGGACCGGGCGGCGGACTGTTCGTCACCGAACCCGACATCTCGGCGCTCGTCGACATCATCGTGATCTACCTGCGTCGTCGCGGCGTTACCCCCGCCCACCTCGGTGAGCTGCGGACCGGACTGGAGCTCGCGGTCGTCGAGCGCGCCGCTGCCCGGTTGCGCGCGGGCGAGCACGACGCCGCCGCCGTCGAACAGGCGCTGCGGGCCGAGACCGAAGAGGGCATGGCGCTGGCGTTCGGGCACGGCACCGACTTCCACTCCGTGCTCGCCGGGCTCACCGACAACCGGGCACTGCAGCTCGTGCACAGTGTCACGATGCGGGTGGGCTGGCAGTTCTTCACCGAGGTCGCCGCCGACGACCCGCAGGTCGCGGCGTTCTCGGAGGGGCTGACGGCCACGGTCGGCCCCGCGCACGAAGGAATCGCCGACGCGCTGCTGGCCGGGGACACCGAGCTCGCGGTGATGCGGATGCGGGCGCACATGGCCGCGACCGGCCCCTGACCGTCTGCGCCGGACGGCACTGGGCTTTTCCGCGCCGACAATTGAGGATACTGTTCTATCTCATTCGACGACGCGCAGGAGAGCAGATGCAGCATCCGTGGGACCGCCGCCTCGGGGTGTGGTGGATCGCCGAAGACCATCCCGACGCCCCGGCGATCGTGGCGTCGCCCGACGGACGCACCCTGACGTTCGGCGAGCTGGCCGCGGCCGCGCACCGGGTCGCGAATGCGTTGCGCAGTCGCGGCTTACAGGACGGGGACGTGGTGGCCTACGCGCTGCCCAACGGCGTCGACACGGTGATCTGGCAGCTGGCCACCACCGAGATCGGGCTGCGCCATCTGACACTGAACACCGCGCTGTCGACCGACGAGTTCGCCGCGATCCTCGACCACTCCGGCGCTGTCACGCTGGTCAGCCACGCCGACTACCTGGACCGGTTTCCGTCGCCGCCGGCGGGTGCCGCACTGCGGATCGCCGTGGGACCGTGCACATCCCTGCCACCGGGCTTCGTCACCGAAGACGAGTTCCTCGCGGGGTCTGCGTCGACACCGCCGCCGCACCGCAGCCAGGGCGACGCGATACGGTACTCGTCGGGCACCACCGGCAAACCGAAGGGCATCGTCCGTCCGCTCGACGGCCGCGACCCGTCGGTGGCCGCCAACGCACTCGCGATCTTCGGGCGCGCCTTCGACTTTCGCCCGTTCGACGGTGCCCACCTGGTCTCGACCGGGATGCATCACGCCGGCTGTCAGACCTTCTATCTCGGGGCACTGCACGTCGGGCAGCCGCTGGCGATCCTCGGCAAGTTCGACGCCGAGCAGACACTGGCCGCGATCGAACGCCACCGCGTGACGACGGCCTACATGGTGCCGACGCAGTTCGTGCGCATGCTGAAACTGCCCGCGGCCGTGCGGGAGCGCTACGACGTGTCCACCCTGCATTCGGTGGTGCACTCGGCAGCGCCGTGCCCGATGCAGGTCAAGAAGGAGATGCTGGCGTGGTGGGGCCCGGTGATCTGGGAGACCTACGGCGGCACCGAGGGTGCGGCCACCATCGCCAAACCGCATCGCTGGCTGGAGAAACCGGGCACCGTGGGCCGCCCGGTGCGCGGGGTGCGGGTGAAGATCCTCGATGACGACGGCGTGGAGGTGCCCGCGGGCACGGTCGGCAACGTCTACATCGAGCGCACCGACGGCCAGCGGTTCGAGTACCGCGACGACGCCGAACTCACCGCGTCGGTACACCGCGGCGCCGCGTTCACCATCGGCGACGTCGGCTATCTCGACGACGACGGTTATCTGTTCATCTGCGACCGCGCCAAGGACATGATCATCAGCGGTGGGGTCAACATCTACCCCGCCGAGGTCGAGGGCGTGCTCTCCAGCCACCCGGCGATCGCCGACGCGGCCGTCATCGGCATCCCCGACCCCGAGTGGGGTGAGCAGGTCAAGGCGGTGGTCGAACTCGTCGACGGCGCGACCCCGTCGGACGAGCTGGCCGACGAGATCGTCGCGTACTGCCGCGAGCGGCTGGCCGGGTTCAAGTGCCCCCGCTCGGTGGACTTCGACGCCGCCCTCCCCCGCACCGAGACCGGTAAGCTGCTCAAACGCGATATCCGCCAGTCCTATTGGACGGAGGCCGGCCGCAACGTGTGAGGGGTGTTGCCTCGGCCCCGCGAGCGCGCGTGTCTGAACGGCAACACGCCGCTACCCGTGTGCACCCAACGCACGCTCGCGGTCCGCGACCGTCAGCGCGGCGCCATCCGCAACGCGCCGTCGAGGCGGATCGTCTCACCGTTGACGTACCGGTTCTCGATCAGGCTGACCGCCATATGGGCGTAGTCGGCGGCATCCCCGAGGCGGCTCGGGTGCGGGATGGAAGCCGCCAGACCCTCACGGATGTCGTCGCGCAGCCGGGCCAGCATCGCGGTGTCGAACGTACCGGGCGCGATGGTGTTGACCCGGATCTGGTACGACGCGAGATCGCGGGCGGCCACCAGGGTGATCCCGTGCACGCCGGCCTTGGACGCGGTGTAGGCGGTCTGCCCGATCTGGCCGTCGAACGCCGCAACCGAGGCTGTCATCACGACCGCGCCTCGGTCGCCGTCGCGCAGTTCGTTTTCGGCCATCCGCGCCGCGGCCAACCGCAGCACGTTGTATGTACCGATCAGGTTGACCCGCAACACTTCCGCGAAGCTGTCCGGATCGGCCGGACGCCGGTCCTTGTCCAGGATGCGCAGCCGGTCTCCCCCGCGGCCGGCACAGTGCACCACCGCGCGCAGCGGTCCGCGTTCGACGGCGGCGTCGAGCGCGGCTTCGAACGATTCGGTGTCGGTCACGTCCGCGCCGACGAACGTTGCGGCCGAGCCGAGTTCGTCGGCCACCCGGGCGCCGTCGGAGCTCGGCAGGTCGACGAGCACCACCGACGCACCCTTGTCCACCAGCAGTTCCGCGGTGGCCCGTCCCAACCCCGACGACGCGCCCGTCACCAGTGTGGAGATTCCGTCGATGTTCATGGCCGCCTTTCCGTTGGTTGTCCCGGATCCGTACCTTACGGCGGCCCTCGGCGGCGGCGAGCGCGCGGTCTTGCCCGGCCCGACACGGAGTGTCGCCGGGCAGACGCGCGCGCTCGGCAGGCAGGTCCCGGGACGATCGGCGCAACTATCAGCTAAATAAGTAGCCTTTACGTTAGGATCGCGTCATGGCAGGCCCGGTCACCGCGGACACCCCGTTCACGCCGCGGGACGACTGCTTCCACCCCGGCCCACCCGACGACCAGTACTGGACCGAGACCACCTGGTGGTCGTTCAACATCCCCGAACGCGGAATCGGCTGCTGGCTGCACGCTGCTTTCCACACCAACCGCGGCACCGCGACATGGCGGGTGTACGTCTGGGATCCCCGCGGCGCACGGCCCGGCGAACTGCGCTACCACCGGATGGAAACCGAGGTGCCCTTCGACGCGAGCACCGCCGACCTGCGTGACATCACCGCACCGGGGGGCGGGTTCAGCGTCCGAATGCTCAGGCCGCTACGTGACTACCGGATCGAATACGCCGACCCCGATGCCGATTTCGCGATCGAACTGGACTTCCGAGGTGTGCACGACCCGCGCCGCTACACCCCCGGCGAACCACCGTTCATGGAACACACCCACCTCGACCAGTTGGGCCATGTGACCGGAACCCTCACGCTGGCCGGGGAACGCCTCGCGATCGACTGCTACTCGATCCGCGACCGGTCATGGGCGCCGCGCGGCGCGCCTCGTCCGGCAGGCACCCGCCCCGCGAACACCACGGACGCATCCCGGGTGCGCCATCCCGGCGGCCCGAAGTGGCGCCAGATCGAGCGTGAACGCGGCCGCGGGCGCATTCAGTACATCTTCGGCCACGCCGACGCCGACACCGGATTCCTGGCCTTCGCCCGGGTGGCCGACGGCGACGCCGACGGCTGGTCACCGCTGAACCACGGCTGGCTTCTGCGCGACGGGCGATTCGAGCGCCTGAACAAATCAGCCAGCGTGATGAAGAACTTCCGCGACCCCGCCACCGGCTGGAGCGCGCAGATGGAAGTGCATCTGACCGACCTGACCGGACGGACGATGACCGCCGAGGGCTATTCGGTCAGCCACATCAGCGAACACGACGGCGGCAGCACGGCTTTGATGCGGTGGGAGTTCGCCGACCGCATCGGTTGGGGTGAGGACCAGGACATCTGGCACCCCGGACATTTCGCCCGGATGCGGGACGCCCTGCAGGCGCTGCGGTGAGTACCACAGATCAGGAGGCACTGTGACCGGACCATTCGACGGAGTTCGGGTCATCGAGGTCGCCTCGTGGACGTTCGTCCCGGGCGCCGGCGCGATCATGGCCGACCTGGGTGCCGACGTCATCAAGGTCGAACCTCCCACCGGCGACCCGCAGCGGGCGCTGCGCAACGCGCTCAACGCCGACGACAACGCACCCAATCCGTTCCTGCACGTACCGAATCGCGGTAAGCGCAGCATCACCCTGGACCTGCAATCCCCGGACGGGGTCGCGACCCTGATGCAGCTCGTCACGTCCGCCGACGTGTTCCTGACCAGTTACCTGCCGAAGGTGCGGGCCAAACTCGGCATCGACGTCGAGGATGTGCGCGCCCACAACCCGTCGGTGATCTACGTCCGCGGCAGCGGTTGGGGCAGTGCGGGTGCGATGACCGACGTGGGCGGCTTCGACTCCGCGGCCGCGTGGTCGGCAGCGGGCATCCTGCACAAGCTGACCCCGCCCGGCGCCGTCGCCCCGGCCGCGCAGCCGGCCGCGTTCTTCGATCTGCAGGGCTCCAGCGCGATCGCCGGCGCGGTCGGGATGGCGTTGTTCCGGCGTGAACGCACCGGCGAGGGCAGCGTCGTCGACGTCTCCCTGCTCAACACCGGCATGTGGGTGATGGGCCCCGATCTGGCCGCGACCGCGGCGGGCAGCGGTGAGCTGCCGCGGATGGACCGCTCAGACGCACCGAACCCGATCGTCAACACCTACCGCACCTCCGACGACCGGTGGCTGAATCTGGTGTGCCTGCAGGCGGATCGGTTCTGGGCCGAGCTGTGTGAGCTGATCGGGCGCCCCGAGCTCGCCGAGGACGCCCGCTTCGCGGATTCGCTGTCCCGCTACGTCAACCGGGAGACCTGCATCGCCGAGCTCGACGCGGCGTTCGGTTCCCGCCCGCTCGACTACTGGCGCCGGGTGCTGTCCGGCTTCTCCGGGGTGTGGTCGGCTGCCGCGACGTTCGACGAGGTGCTCGCCAGCGAGCAAGCCGCCGACAACGGCTATCTGCCGACCGTCACCGGCGCGGACGGCCGCGACTTCCGGCTGGTGGCACCGCCGTACCAGTTCGACGGAGCGCCGGGGGTGCCTGCCGGACCGGCACCGGAGCTCGGTCAGCACACCGAGGAGGTGCTGCTCGAGAGCGGCCTGAGTTGGGACAGGATCAGCGAATTGCGCGACGGCGGCGCCCTGGGATGACCCCCGCCTCAGACGAACAGGTCGATCACCGACTCGGTGCCGAGCCGGCCCCACAGCATGCTGCGGCCGGCCCAGTCCATGTGCGCCTCCCACAGTTCGCGCGCCTCGACGGCTTTACCGTCCTCGACCAGTGCGGTGAATTTGGTGAAGGCCCGCAGGGTGCGCCTGAACTGTTTGACGATGCCGTCGGGGTCGGTGGACGACGCCACCGCGCGGGCCATGTGCCGCGTCACCACGTCGCGCAGCACGGCGCCCACGAGCGCAACGGTGTTGTTTCCGCCGCGCTCCAGGATCAGGTCGTGGAACCGGAACACGGCGGTCGACCATTCGTCGAAGTCGGCGTTCGCGGCGCCGGAGTTCACCAACTCGGCCAGTTCGGCCAGCGCGGCCTTGAGGGCCGCGATGTCGTCGGCGGTCGCGCGGCGGGTCAGCATTTCGGCCGCCGCGGGCTCGAACACCTTGCGCGCCTCGTACACGTCGGCGAGGGTGGTGCCCGACATCTGCAACAGCAAACCGAAACTGCGTGCGGCAACCGATGTTTCGGGAGCCGCCACCAGCACACCGCCGCGCGATCCGCGGCGCACCACGATCAGCGACTCGCTCTCCAGGATGCGGAACGCCTCACGCAGTGTGGGTCGCGACACCCCGAACTGCTTGACGAGCTCCTGCTCGGTGGGCAGCGCATCGCCCTTCTTGAGCACCCCGCGAACGATCTTCGCGCGCAGTTGGTCGGCGATCAGCTCGGCGGTCTTGGGTGCCCGCACCAGCTTGCCGGCACTCCCGCGGCGATTGATCGCGTCCATCTGACCACCCGTCGTCGTCCCGCAGGCCGCGCCCGACGGCGCGAAAGACCTAACTCATCTTACTCATTGAGAGCACACAGGAGGATTCGATGACGTCGACACCGCTGGCAACGCGAGGCCTCTACATCGACGGCGCCTGGACCGAAGGGCAGGGCACGACCACCGTCCCGGTGCTCAACCCGGCGACCGAGGACGTCATCGCCGAGGTACCCGAGGCCACCCCGGCCGACATCGACGCGGCGGTGGGGGCGGCCCGGCGGGCGTTCGACGACGGACCGTGGCCGACGATGAAACCCGCTGAGCGGGCGAAGATCCTCGGCGCGATGGCCGACGAATTGACCCGCAGGCGGGCCGAACTGGTCGAGCTGAACATCGCCGAAGCGGGCTCGACCCGGATGCTCGCCGATTTCCTGCAGGTGGGCACCCCGATCGACCATTTCGTCGACATGGTGGAGCGGGTGCTGCCGCAGTTCCCGTTCCAGGCGCCGGTGCCACCGATCATCGGCCAGGGCATCGGGCAGGGCATCGTGTCCCGCGAGCCGTACGGAGTCGCCGCGCTGATCACCGCATTCAACTTCCCATTCCTGCTGAACCTCGCAAAGCTCGCACCGGCACTGGCCGCGGGCTGCACCGCGGTGCTGAAGTCCTCGCCGTACACCCCGCTGGAGGCGCTGGTGCTCGGCGAGATCGCCGAGGCGGCAGGGCTGCCGCCGGGCACCTTGAACATCGTCACCGGAGACGTCGCGGCCGGCGAGCGGCTCACCCGCCACCCCGGGGTGGACCTGATCAGTTTCACCGGCTCGGATGCGGTCGGGTGCAAGGTGTACGCACAGGGTGCGGAGTCGATGAAGAAGGTGGTCCTCGAGCTCGGCGGCAAATCGGCCAACATCATCCTCGACGACGCGAACCTCGACGCAGTGCTGGAAGGCGTTCTGGCGGGCATCATCACACATGCCGGACAAGGTTGCGCATTGCTCACGCGCATTCTGGTGCACGAGTCCCTGCACGACGATCTCGTCGCCCGCATCGTCGGCACGCTCGGCTTCATCAGTGTCGGCGATCCGTCGGATCCCGCCACGATGATGGGCCCGCTGATCCGCGATGTGCAGCGCCGGCGGGTGGAGTCGTTGATCGCCACGGGTGTCGAGGAAGGCGCGCAGATCGCGTTCGGCGGGAAGCGGCCCGCCCACCTCGACCGCGGATTCTTCCTGGAGCCGACGCTGTTCGTCGGTGTCGACAACTCGATGCGGATCGCGCAGGAGGAGTTCTTCGGACCGGTCGGAGTGGTGATCCCGTTCCGCGACGACGACGACGCGGTCCGGATCGCCAACGACAGCCGCTACGGTCTCGGCGGCGGCGTCTGGTCGGCAGATCCGCAGCGCGCCGCGGGTGTGGCGCACCGGCTTCGCACCGGGATGGTGGTGATCAACGGCGGCGGAGGCGGGTTGAACCCTGCCGCTCCGTTCGGCGGCTACAAGTTCAGCGGCATCGGCCGGGAGTTCGGTGAGTACGGTCTCTCGGAGTATCTGCAGCACAAGGCATTGCAGTGGCCCGTGAAATAGCGTGCCTGGGTGCCGTCGCCGCGGTGCTGGTGTCGGTGGCTGGTGCCGCGCCGGGGCACGCAGATCCGGCGCCCGTGCGCCCGCCGGGCTCGCCGGGCTCGCCGCAGTACATCGACCACGTGGTGTGGGAACAGCACGGTGAGCGTTCCACGCTGCGGATCTACCCGACCCCGTGGGGCTGGTCGGCGTCGGGGGTGTTCACCAACGGTGCGCAGAGTTACGACGCATGGGCCGAGTTGCTCCAGCACGCACCGGAGGCGAACACGCTGAGCATGCAGAAGCAGTTCCTCTGCTACTGGCAGCTGTCCACGTTCACCAACCCGGGCAAGGTCGGTACCTGGAACCTGGAGCCGTGGCGCACCGTGGTTCCCAACACCATGATGCTCAACGCCGGCTGCAACCCTGGCGGCGCGGAGGACGTCCCTCTCGGTACCTGACGTCTACCTGACGGTTCACTCGGCGATCGGCAGGAACACCGGTGCGATCAGGTCGCGCACGGCCGCCCACGGCACGGTGACCGAACGCCGCTCACGACCGAATTGCCCTTCGGGGAAATGTAGTTCGATGCCCTCGGCGGTCGGGATCCAGTGCTTGAAGTTGACCCCGATCGGTGCCATCGCGTGGGTGTACTCAACCCAGCCGCCGACCGGCGGGTCCGGGTAAGCCGCGGGCAGCAGCTGTTTGGTCATCTCGGACAGCCGCGCCAGCCCCGCGGTGCGGTCGACGAACAGGTTGTCCCACACGATCTGGATTCCGCTTCGCGAGTCGAAGACCCGGGTCGCGACGGTGTCGTAGGGCATGTTGGGCAGGTTCACCGCGTCGTAGTGCCCGACGAACAACGCCGCGATCGTGATGGGCCGGAACAGCAATCGGCCCTGAGTTCTGAAGGTCCACGGGGAGGTCTTGCTGGCGCTGGCGGCGTGCAGCCACACCTGCCCGTTCGCCTCGTCGTCGAGGATCCGGTTCACGGCGACGGTGACGTGCGGGTCTCCACCGGCAAGCTTCTCGTAGTCAACGGTCCACTCCCCCAGCGCCCCGTGCGGGCTCACACCGCTGAGGCGGGCGGGCACGACCGTGTACTCGACACCGTTCGTCGTGGCCGGGGCGGCCTGCGCGGCGGGCACGGCCAACCCGGTCAGGGCCAACCCGGTCAGAGCCACGGCGAGCACCGCCGCAGTCAACGTATACCGAAGCATCTCAGAGTATTTCGACGTCACCGGCCAGCCATCTCCCGTCGATCCTCTGCATCGTAATGACGATGCGGTTGCGGTCCAGCCGCGGCTGCGGGTTCGACGCGTTGGTCACCGTCTGGTCCACGAACAGCATCACCTCGACTGTGTCTACGGTGGCTGACCTGACGCCCGCCGCGATCACCGTGCCGTCGGCTTTCGCGTCATTGTCGACCAGGGCTTGCCGTAGATGGGAACTGGACTGGCTGTACATGTCCTTGAACTCCCCGGTCGCGCCGTCGAGCACGGCAGCGAAGTTCGCATCCAAAGTGGCCGCGTCGACGCGGGTCAGGATCACCGCATACTGCTGCGCGGCGGCCATCGCCTGCTGCTCGGCGTCGGCCACCGACCGCTGGCCGCGGACCTCCCACCCCAGCAGTCCGGCCGTGGTCACGGCGGCGATCGCCACCGCGCTCAGCGCCACGACGAGCCACGGCCTGCCACGCCGGCCCACCCTGTCGACGTCGGTCATCGCGTCCCTCCTTTGCAGGTCACGGTCCGCTCGGCGGCGGCGGCAACGGCAGTACGGGACCCGCGTACGGCCGCGGAATCGTATACGGACCCAACGGTGTCGGGTCCGCGCGCTGCAGCGGATTCACACCGGGCGGCGGTCCCGCGGTGTCATCCCCGGGCGGCCTCGGCGCGTTGCGGGCCCCTCGCACCAGATACTTCGGGTCCGGGTTCGGGCAGTAGGTGTACAGGTACGGTTCCGGGAAGTCGGCGACCGTCGGGGGCGCGTGGGGCAGGTTGTAGTCGCACGAATACCGTTGGTAGAGGCTGACCGCGCCCCACACGCCGCCGTCGCGGAAGGTCGACCCCACCGCGTCCAGTGCCGAACCGCGGCCGGTGCTGGGGAAGAAGAACTCCTGCAGCGCGGGCATCCGCTCGTAGCCCACCTGGGAGACGGTGGTCAGGTTGCCCAGCAACGCGACCATGGTTTCGGAGTTGTCCGCGATGAGGTTGTCGATACCGGCCATCGCGTCGGGCCCGCGGTCGAGCATCGTGCGATACCCGCCGTCCATGCGCTGGACACCGGTCAGCACCGTGGACAGGTTCTCCGAGGTGGCCGCCAGCCCTGGACTGACGTCGCGCACGGTCGACAGTACGAACCTGCTGTTGTTGAGCAGCCGCACCGTCTGCGGCAGTACCGAGTCCAGCGTCGACACCAGGAACGCACCGCCGTCGAGGATCGCGGCGAGCTTCTGCGCGCCCTGAGGACCGACCTTGAGTTCGTCGAGCACCGCAGACAGTTCGGCCGGGTCGACCTGGCTCAGCGTCCCGTCCAAATTGCCCAGCAGTCGTGCCAGCGTAACCGGTGTCTGCGTTCTGGCGCTTGCGATTTCGTCGCCATCGGCGAGATAAGGTCCGGCGGCGGTATCGGACCGGAAATCGAGGTACTGCTCACCGGCCGGAGACAGTGCCGACACCCGCGCGGTGCTGTCGGTGGGAACCTCCGCGCCGGGGTGCAGTTCCGCGACCGCGACGGTGCCGCCGTCGGTGAGCTCGACGGAGCGCACGCGCCCGATCGGTACCCCGCGCAGTGTGACGTCCTGCCCGGTGAGCAGCCCGCCGGTTTCGGCGAGGTGCACGCGGACCACGCTGGCGGACCGCGTCGGGTCGACCCGCAGCGTGCCGAAGATCAGGTAGGTCACCCCGAGCACGAGCATCAGCGCCAGCGCGCAGGCCGACAGCCCGAGTCGATGGCTGCGCAGCGCGCGAACGGCGTCGACCAGCGGCCGGGCGAGGGTGTGTGCCGGGGAGGTCATCATCGACCGCCCGGGATGTTCGACGGCGGGGGCGCCGGCGCGGGGGTCAGCGCATCGGGCCTGGGCCCGATCAGCTCCGGAGGGGGCACCAGCCCCGGCGGCGGTGTGGGGGCGCCCCAGAACTTGTCCCGCACCTTGAGCATCACGTAGCTGATGCTGCCGACCATGTTGCGGAAGTCCTCGCGGGTCGGAGCATGACTGCCGGGATCGGCTGGGTGATACGGGTCGGCGAACGCACCGACGGCGAGATCGGCGAGGTCGATGTTCACGTGCGCCGCAGTAGCATTGGTCACCTTCAACATCGGCCCGAAGATCGTGTTGAAGTTGGCCAGTGACGCGCCCGGCGCATTCGCGGCGGCATCGAGCGCCGCAGACAACCGGTTGAGGTCGCCGACCATACTGCGCGACTGCTCTCCCCGGACCGACGGGAACTTGGCCAGCTGCAGGGTGATCCGGTTGATCTGGGCGATGAGGTCGACGATGCGGTCGGTGTTGTCGGCGAGCGTGCCCAGCGCCGGGTTCGCGGCGGCGACCGCGTCGTCGATCGACTGCTGCCGCGCGGCGATGGTCGCGGCCAGCTCGTCGGTCTGGGTCAGCGCCTCTTTCACCGCGGCCGAGCGCGCCGACAGGTCCTGGATCAACCGGGTGGACTCGTCGACCAAGTGATCGAGATCCTCACCCTTACCGTCGAGCGCCCTGCCCATTCCGTTCACCACCTTGGTCAGGTTGCGGACGGCGCCGCCGTTGACCAACAGCGCCGCCGTCGACAGCAATTCCTCGACCGTGGTCGCGGATGCGGTGACATCCAGGGTTATCGCGTCACCGGGTTTCATCACCGCACCGCTGGGCGTCGCGGGAGGGACCAGTGAGACGAAGACGTCGCCCAGTGGGGTGGCCGAACGCAGTTCGGCCTTCGTGCCCACGGGGATCGCCACCGCCGCGTCGATGTCGAGGGTGACGACGGCGGTGTAGTTCTCCGCCGTCATCGACGCGACCTCGCCGACATCGGCTCCGGACAGCCGCACCTTGGCCTTGGCGGGCAGGTTCAACGCGTTGGCGAACGTCGCGCGGATCGAGTACGTCTGCTCGCCGACCGACGGTGCGGGCAGCGGAATCCGGTCCAGCCCCACCGAACACCCGGTCGCCAGCCAGCACACACACGCTGTGAGGGCGAGGATTGTTGCGCGACGCAGCCCACCTGTCCGCCCCGTCACGGGCCCAGCCCCGCTAATCCCTCGAGCATGCTGGTGAGCCCGAAATCGGGTCCGAAGTCAGCGACGGTACCGGTGGTGCAGCCGAGTTGGCGCATGCCGAGCAGGTTGCACAGCTCCTTGGTCATCTGCCCGTCCATCTCGACCTTGTCGAGGGTCGGGTGAGCACGGATCGCATCCTTCTCGTGGTCGATCATGTTGTAGACGTTGTCCATCAGCAGCGGCATCAGGTTGAACACCTCCGCCATCTCGCGGCGGTAGTCGGCGACCGCCTTCGTCACGGTCTCGGTGTTGCCGGCGAAGGATGCGAGCGTTTCACGGTTTGCCTCGAGCAGATCGGTGGTCTCGGTGAGGATCTGGTTGAGTTGCGCGCCGGTACTTCCGCTGCCGAGCCGCTCGGCGGCCAGCACCGCGCTGAGCTGACGCAGCGCGGCGCCGAACTGCCGTATCGTCTCGTCGTTCTCGGCGGCCGCGGCGGTCAGCCGGTCCAGATTCGTCACGATCGCGGTGATCGCATCCCCGGTCGGTGCGCCGCGCGCCTGGCCCATCTTCAGCGCGGTGGACAGCTCCCCGAGCGCGGAACGGATCTCGGGACCGTTGCCTCCGGTCGTCGCCGCGCTGACCGCCAGCAGGTCGGCGACCGGGCCACCGCCGCGGCCGTCGCCCTGCAGTTCCACGGCGAGTTTGTCGATCATCGCCAGCACCCGGTCGAATTCGACCGGCGTGCGGGTGCGCGCCAGACCGAGGTGGTCGTTGTTCTCCAGCGCGGGTCCGCCGGTGTAGGGCGGGGTGAACTCGACGTGGCGGTCGGTCAGGATCGACGTCGACACCGTGACGGCCTGCGCGTCGGCGGGGATCTGAACCCCCGCCTCGACCGTCATCGTGACCTCGACGTACGCCCCGTTGGGAACGATCTTCTCGACCCTGCCGACCGGCATGCCCAGCACCGACACCGCGTTGCCCTCGTAGAGCCCGTTGGCATTGTCGAACTGGGCGATGATGGTCATGTCGGCAGCGGCCGGCCCGCCGATCGGAGCGCCGGAGCAGCCGCAGGCCCCCACCGCCATCGCGAGTACCGCGACCCCTTTCACGACGCGGGCGCTCATCGGCAGTCCTCGAAGTATGTGGGCAGGTTGAACTGCTCGGCGCGGCCGCTGATCGCGCACATGTAGCTGTCGATCATCGTCCCGCCGGACGAGGTGAAGTCGAACTCGTTGCCGTTTCCGGTGGCGTTGGTGAAGTTGCGCAGTGGCACCGGCATCATCTGCAACGTGCTGCGCAGCAGCGCGTCGTTGTCCCCGACTGCCGACAGCATCCGGTCCAGGTTGGTCAACAGGTCGTCGATCTGCGCGCGATCGTCGACGAGGATCGGCCGCAGTTGATCGACCAGCGCGGTGGTGGCGTCGATCATCCGCACGATCAGTTGCCGCCGCGCGGCGAGTTCGCCGAGCACGTCGTGGCCGCGGGTGATCAGCAGGCCGAGGCTGCTCTGCTGGCGGCCCAGCAGTTCCGTGACCTTCTTGCTGGCGGTGAGCATGTCCGAGATCTGGTCGCGCCGAGCGGTTATCACCGCGGAGACGTCCTCGATGTTGCCCAGAGCGCGCGGCAGGATCTCCGGCGCGCCGCGCAACTGATCCGCCATGGTGGTCATGGACTCGGCGATCTTGCGGGCGTCCACCGCCTCGAAGGTGGTGGTCGCGTCCTGCAGGGCGGTCTGTAGATCGTACGGGACCTCGGTGTGTGCCAACGGGATCCGGCGGTCGTCGAGCTCACCACCGCCCGCGGGCTGCACGTCGACGTACCGCGCCCCGAGCAGCGTGGTGAGTTTGATCGCGGCCCTGGTGTCCTCCCCGAGTCGCACCGCGTTGTCGATGTCCATGGTCACCACGACCCGGTCACCGTCGAGGCGCATCGTCCGCACTGCACCCACCCGCACCCCGGCGACGGTGACCTGGTCCCCCGGCGACAGACCGGCCGCCTGGAGGAAATCGGCGCGGTAGGTGGTGCGCCCGACACCTAGTTTCCCGAGCCCGAGCGCCGTGGCGAGAACGACGGCGATCACCAGCACTGTCAGCACCCCGAGACGCAGTTTGCCGTGCGGTTCTGCCGGATTCACGGCCCTGACCAGTTTGTCCATCGCCGGCCTCACCGACACTTCGGGCTGTTGCGAGGCACCCCGCCGGGGGTGCCGTTGGACAGGATCGCGTACAGCAGGCTGTCGATGCGGGGAAACTGGGTCACGGTGATGTTGCACGCGTAGATGTCGAGGTAGGAACCCGTCTGGCTCATCCGGGACAGCCCTTTGAGCGCAAGCGGCATGTTGAACCCCAGGTAGGCGAAACCCTGCTTGTTCTCGACGAAGTGCCGGGCGAATCCCGGTTCGCGGCGCATCCACTCGTCGAGGTCCGGTTGCACATCGGTGACAACGTTCGCCAAACGCTCGCCGACGATGGACACCTGGTCCATCGAGTCGATGAACTCGGCACGCCGCGCGGCGAATCCGTCGAAGACCGCCGTCGACGACGCAATAGTCGCCTCCAGGTCGTGGTCGCGTTCGGCCAGCGATTCCAGCACCGAGTTCAGGTTGGTCAGTACCCCGTCGAGGATCCGGTCGGTTCCGGAGTAGGACTCCACCAATCGGGTGGTTTCCGAGATCAACGTGGTGACCGCCCCGGCGTCGCCCTGCATGGCCCTGACCACGGCGGTGGTCAGGTTGTCCACCTGATGCGGGTCCAGCAGTGCGAACAGCGGTTCGAAACCGTTGAGCAGGCTGGAGATGTCGAAGGACGGCTCGGTGCGCTCGACGGGGATGACCGCACCGGCGGGCAGCACCGACGGGTCACCGAAGTCTTCCAGCGAAAGCCCGAGATAGCGCTGGCCGATGATGTTCTGGTAAACGATCGAGGCCTTGGTGTCGCCGTAGAGGACCTGTCCGGCGTCCACCTGGAAGCCGACGGTGGCCTGCGCGCCGTCGGCGCCACCCAGCCCGATGGCGTCGACCCGGCCGACCCGTACCCCGGCCATCCGGACCTCGTCACCGACTTTGAGTCCCGTGACGTCGGTGAACACCGCACTGTACGAGTGGGTCTCACCGTGCATGTTGCGTTGCAAGGTGACGAAAACGGTCCAGATCAGCGCGACGCACACCGCGACGAACACGCACAGCACGGCCAGCGCCCGACGATGACTCATCATGGTCGCTGCCCCGTTTCCGCCGGAAGCAGCGGCCCGGAACCCGGGTCTGGGACGACCTGAACAGTGTTACCCCGCGCGACCGGACCGAGAAGCAGCTCGGACGCGGCGTTGGTGCCGGGGCCGAGGATTTCGGCCAGTTGTGCGCGCTCCTGCGGGCTTCCGACCGAACCCACGTTGCCGCCTGCCATCTGCGGGGCGAGGGGAAAGTTGCGCGGGTGCAGCGACTGCGGCAGGGCCGGCGGGTCGGCCGAGATCGGCGCGGTGTGGCAGCTCGGCCCCTCCAGGTCGCCGTAGCGGGGGCAGTCGGCCCGGGTATACATCCGGTTCGGGGTGAAGACCAGCATGAACTTTCCGGTGCCGATGTTCTTCTGCTCGTCCCACACGTGGTCGAAGAAGCGGTTGGTGACCGTGTTGAGCCGGGTCACGATGGACGCGAAATCCTTTCCGCCGTCGGCTATCACCCCCAGCACCGGGGACATCTGCGTGGTGATGACGATCAGCCGTTCGGTGTTGTTCTCGAACGCGGTCCCCATCTGCGATGTCGTGGACAGACCCGCGGACAGGAATTCCGCCAGCTGCGACCGGGTCTCGGCGAGAGTGCGCATCGGCACGACGGCGTGGTGGACGGCGTCGAGCAGATCCGGTGCCGAGGTCTGCAGTCCGTCCAGCGCGTCGGACAGGATACGTAGCGCCGGTTCGTCGTCGGGATCGGTGTCACCGCCGGCCATGTACCTGTTGAGTTCGTCGACGATGCGTTTCGCGCCGCCACCGGCGGCGGACAGTTCCTCCCCGCGCCCCTCGGTGGCTTCCGCGACGGTGGCCAGGATGCCGATGCTGTCGGCCGAGCCCGGCTTGCCCGCCGCACCGAGGATATCGCGCAGCTTGGTCAGGGCGGTCTGGAACTGCACGGTGGCCAGGCTCTCGTCCTGGGCGATACGGGCACCGGGCCGCAGCGCGGGCGCCGGACCGTTGTCGACGAGCTGGATCGAGGACACCGCGAACACATTGCTCGGCACCACCCGGGCGGTGACGGTCCCCGGAATCCGTTGGGCGAAAGCCGGTTCGATGGTGAGTTCGATGGTGTGGGGTTCGGCGCCTGTTGCCGGGCTGACCTCGGCGACGGTGCCGACGAGCGCACCCCGGAACTTGACGTCCGAACCCTTCGGCAGGCCGTCGCCGACGTTGCTCAGCAGCGCGACGACCTCGACGTGACGGGAGAACGCCCCCTCGGATTTCGCGATCGCGAGCCCGGCGGCGAGTACGGCCACAGCCAGCACCGCGATGCCGCGCAGCAGCAGTCGCCCGTCGGAGACGGCGCGGGTGGCGGATTCGAACGGCTGCATCTCAGCCACCGAGCCTTGCGCCGGAACCGATGCCCCACAGCCCGATCGTCAGGAAAAGATTGGCGATGATCATCACCGAGATGCTGGCGCGCATCGCGCGGCCCGCGGCCACGCCGACACCCTGCGGACCACCGCTGGCGAAATACCCGTAGTAGCACTGGATCGTCGAGGTGATGATCACGAACACCACGGCCTTGACCACCGAGTACGCGATGTCCGATCCGGACAACACGAGGCGGAAGTAGTGTTCGAACGATCCCGCCGACAAGCCGCCTGCGAGGGTGACGATGGTCTGCACGGCGACATAGTTGACGACCAGGCACAGCACATAGAGCGGCACGATCGCGACCGCCGAGGCCAGCAGCCGCGTGGTGACCAGATACGGAAGCGGCCGGATGGCAAGCGATTCCATCGCATCGATCTCTTCGGAGATGCGCATCGAACCCAGTTGTGCGGTGAACCGGCACCCGGCCTGAGCGGCGAACGCGAGCGCCGCCATGATCGGTGCGAGCTCCCTGGTGGACACCGTCGAGGACAACAGGCCGGCGGCCGGCTCCATGCCGAGCAGGTGCAGCGCCTGATACCCCTCGATGCCGACGATCGCGCCCGCGGTGGCGCCGAGCAGGATGATTACCCACGCGGTGCCGCCCCCGACCACCACCGAGCCGTTGCCCCAGGTGACGTCCGACAGGATGGTCAGGAAGGCCTTGCGGTAGCGGGTCAGGGTCACCGGGATCCCGGCCACCGCCCTGGTGAAGAACGTCGCCATGTGGCCCAGGCGGATTCCGACGTCGGCCACCGAGCGGCCGGCCACCACGACCGGGCGCACCCCGCGCGGATAGTACGGCGCGGCCATCTACAGCGCCGCCTTCGGGAACAGCAGCACATACATCTGGGTGAACACCACGTTGGTGATCATCAGCAGCACGATGGACGCGACCACGGTCGCGTTCACGGAGTTGGCCACCCCGGCCGGTCCGCCCTGGGTGGTCAGGCCCTTGTCGCAGGCCACGATCACCACGATCGCGGCGAACACGACAGCCTTGATCAGCGTCAGCACCAGATCGCCGACGGTCGCAAACGACGCGAAGGTGCTGACGAAGCTGCCCGGTGCGCCGTCCTGGGCGAACGTGTTGAACAGGTAGCCGGCCAGGAATCCGATGAAGCACACCAGCCCGGTCAGCGAGACGCCGACGACGACGGCGGCGGCCAGCCGCGGTACCACCAGCCGCCGGATCGCCGAGATGCCCATCACCTCAAGGGCATCCACCTCGTCGCGGATGGTGCGCGAACCCAGGTCTGCGCAGATCGCCGACCCGACCGCCGAGGCCATCAGCAGCGCGGCCACCAGCGGTGCGCCCTGCCGGATCACGGCCATTCCGCTGGCCGCCCCCGCCAGTGAGGTGGCGCCGACCTGACCGGCGAGCAGCGCGAACTGGATCTGCAGCGTGACCCCGATCGGGATCGCCACGCACATCGTCGGCAGCATGGCCGTCGAGGCCATGAAAGCGGCCTGCTGGACGAACTCGCGGAACGGGAAGCGTCCCGCGGCGATGTCGACGATCAGGTAGCGCAACGCACGCAGTCCCAGCAGGCATTGGCTTCCCACGGTTTCCAGCGCCGCGCGGGGGTGGCGGTCGACGTAGCCGCGCGTCCACTGCGTGATCTCACCGACTGGTGAGATCACCGCCTCGTGCCGCTGTGTCGCTTCGTGCCGCGTCATCGTCGAACTTCCCGCTCGGACCCGAACTGTTACTGCCAGGTGGGGCGGTCGGCGGGCGGCTGTACCGGTATCGCGCCGAAGCGGCGCCGGAACACCTCACCCGTGCGCTGTTCCCGCCCGTACCGCTCCACGCTCGCACGCAGCACCTCGATCCTCTGCTCGCACGCCTCGATGCGGGCGGCGTCGTCGTCGCGGCGCGCCTGTGCGAGCAACTCCTGCTCCTCGGCGACGCGTTCGGAGAGCCGGGCCGCGACTTCGCCGAAGGTCAGCAGGTCGTAGTCGTCGGTGTCCGGGCGTTCGGTCATCTGTCCGCGCCGAAGTGGAGCAACTCGCGGGCGTTGAGTTCGACGATGCGGTGCGCATCGTGGTCGTCGACCTCGCGCAGGTTCTCGGCGATGCGTTTGCGGCTGTTGGGCCAGTTCGAGTCCGAGTGCGGGTAGTCCACCTCGATCAGGATGTTCTCGACACCGATCACGTCCCGCGCCCCGACACCGTGCACATCGTCGATGAAACATCCCCAGATGTGTTTGCGGAACAGGTCGGACGGGCGGTCGGTGCGGCTGATGTTCTGATACCAGCGGTGCCGCTCCCACGTGTAGTCCAGCCGTTCCAGGATGTACGGGATCCAGCCGATCCCGCCCTCGGAGAGCATGAACTTGATGTTCGGGTGGCGCTGCAGCATCCCGGAGAACACGAGGTCGGCGGTGGTCCACATCAGGTTCGTCGAGAACGTCGCGATCGCGACCGCGAACGGCGCCATGTCGGCCGGATTCGGGTTGGCGAACGAGAAGCCGGGGACGTAGCCGCCCGCGCCGAAGTGCAGGCAGATCGGCATGTCGGCGCGTTCCACCGCGTCCCAGAGCACCTCCCAGTGGCTGGGGTGGTGAAAGGACTGCAGCCCCAACGGAACCGGGCTGTCCGGGAAGGACACCGCGCGGGTGCCGAGCTGCGCGAGCCGGTCCACCTCGTCGGCTGCCAGCTGCGCATCCCAGGTCGGCAGGATCCCGAGCGGGATCAACCGGTCCGGCGCCGCGGCGCACCACTCGTCGACCTGAAAGTCGTTCCAGGCGCGCACGCACGCGAGCGCGAGGTCCTTGTCCTTGGCCCGGTGGAAGACCCCACCACCGAATCCGGGGAACGACGGGAAGGACAGCGCGGCGTGCACACCGTCGATGTCCATGTCCTTGACGCGCTCGACCGGGTCGTAGCAGCCCGGGATCATCTGGTCGTAGCGCACGGGTTCCATCCCGTACTCCGACGGCGGCTTGCCCGCCACCGCGTTCAATCCGATCTGCGGGTACAGCTGACCTTCGTAGCGCCAGACATGATGGCCCTCAGCGGTTTCGATGATCTGGGGGCCGTCGGCGCGCATCCGTTCCGGAAGTCTGTCCTGCCACACCTGCGGGTGCTCGATGACGTGGTCGTCCACCGAGATGATCTTCATCCAGTCCTGTAACGGCACTGCATCCTCCGGATCTTCGTGGGGTTCAGGTCAGGTCAACCGCGGGGAAGACCGAGTGCGCGTTCGGCGATCATGTTGCGCAGTACCTCGTTGGTGCCGCCCGCGATCGTGAACGCGCGCGCGTACAGGAACCCGTCCTGCCACCAGCCGTCGTCGGCGACCTCGGGGTCACCTTCGACGCGGATACCGTCCTGGCCCTGCAGACTGAAGCCGAACTCGTGCAAGCCGAGATTGACCTCGCTGAACATGATCTTCGAGGCCGGGGCGTCGGCGATGTCACCGGAGCCGTGCAGAGCGCGGCTTTCCCCGTACGCCGACACCAGCGCGTTGACATGGACTTCGGCGGCCAGGCGGCCGATCGTCTGGCGGATGTCGTCGCAGTCGATGGCGGGCACACCGTCGCGGTCGACATCGCAGGCGAGGCGGACCAGGCGGTCCAGCGCGGCGAACAGCGACGCGCCGCCACCCGCACCCGCCCGTTCCTGCGCCAGGCTGGCGGTGGTCACCGCCCAGCCCCGGTTCACTTCACCGATCACCCGCTCGGCCGGGATCCGCACTCCGTCGAAGAAGACCTCGTTGAAGTCGGAGGTCCCGGTGATCTCGCGCAACGGGCGCACGGTCACCCCCGGGGTGGACATGTCGAGGGCGAACGCGGTGATACCCGCGTGCTTGGGCGCCTCGGAATCGGTGCGCGCCAGCAGATATCCCCAATCGGCGTGCTGGCCGTTGGTGGTCCACACCTTCTGACCGTCGACGACGAACTCGTCGCCGTCGCGCCGCGCCCTGGTCCGTAGGCTCGCCAGGTCGCTGCCCGCGTCGGGTTCGCTGAACAGCTGGCACCAGATGTGCTCGCCGGACCGGATGCGCGGAAGGAAGTACTCCTTCTGCTCGGCGGTCCCCGATGAGATGATCGCCGCGGCGGCCAGCAGGCCACCGCCGACCGGACCCGGTGCGCCCGCCCGAACGAGTTCGGTGAGCACCACCGACTCGTGCAGCGGGTGCGGATCGACCAGGCCGCCGAACTCGACCGGCCAGTTCACGCCCAGCAACTGTTCAGCGAACAACAGCCCGGTCCATCTCCGCAGCGCGGGGATGTCCTCGGCCTCGGGCGCGCGCACGCCGGTGCGCGCCTGCCGCGGCGGTGCGTGACGGGCTGCGAGGTCGCGAACACGCTGCCGCAGTTCGTCGAGTCCCGCGTCCTGCCTGAGTTGCAAAGCACCCTCCGCATCCGATCCACCAAGCGCAATTTAGCTTAATCAGTATCCTGTATGTTTGGGAAGGTTTTCGAGTATCTCCCGCGAGCAATCCCCCTCAGCTAAGGAGCAGGCGTGGACTTCGAGCTCACCGACGAACAACGGGGCCTGATCGACTCCACCCGGTCGCTTCTGACGCGGCGGGCATCGGTCGAGCGCGCACGCCAACTCGTCGACGCCACCGAAGGTTTCGATGCCGACCTGTGGAAGGATGGAACACATTTGGGGTGGCCCGCACTCGGGATCGCCGAACGCGACGGCGGGCTGGGCCAACAGGTCGTCGACCTCGCATTGGTCTGCGCCGAACTCGCACACGGCCTGGCCGCCACCCCGTTCATCCCGGTCTCGGTGGCCGCCGATGCAATCGCCACGTCTGCGGCGGAGGACAAATCCAAACTGCTGCAGTTGATCTCCGAAGGATCGCTGATCGCGGGATGGGCTTTCGCCGAATTCGGCAGGCCCTGGGGGACGGCGGGCATCGGCACGGTCGCGGCGCGTCAGGGCGACGGCTACCGGCTGTCCGGCACCAAGGTCAACGTCCAGGACGCCGACGCGGCCCAGCTCCTCGTCGTCGACGCGCTACTCGACGGCGCACCGGCACGTTTCCTCGTGCCCACCGACACCCCCGGCGTGCAGATCGCGCGCCAGCAGACCCTCGACGTGACCCGCAGTTACTGCGACGTCCGGTTCGACCACGTCCGCATCGACGGGTCCGCGCTGGGCGCGACCGGCGCCGACGCGGCCGCGGCGATCACACGGTCCATGCACCTGCACACCGTGCTGGTGTGCGCCGAGCTGGTAGGTGTCGGGCAGCGTCTGCTGGCGATGACGGTCGACTACGTCACGGAGAGGGTCCAGTTCGGCCGACCGGTCGGCAGCTTCCAGGCCGTGAAACACAAATGCGCGGACATGCGGATCTGGTTACAGGGCAGCACCGCCGCCACGTACCACGCGGCGATGGTGCTCGACGCCGACCCCGCGGACGCCGAGCGGGCGGTCAGTGTCGCGAAGGCATACGCCTCAGACGCCGCGGGCCGGATCGCGGGCGAAGCACTGCAGCTCCACGGCGGCATCGGCTTCACCTGGGAGCACGACCTGCACCTGTACCTGCGGCGCGCACGCTGCGGCGCGCTGCTGTCCGGCGACGCCCGTTTCCACCGCGAGACGCTGTGTCGTCTGATGGAGTCCGCGTCGGTCTGACCGCGCGCTACTTGGGCGCGTTGAGTTCGTCGAGGGCGAGTTCGGCGCCGCGGTTCAGCGGTACCGGCGCGGTCTCGCGCGCGTGCTCAAGGCTGATGCCCTTGGCGGCGCTGACCACGTCGGCGAGCTCGGGCTGCTTCTCGAACAGCGTCTTGGTCAGCACGCACGCGAGGTTCGCGTCGAGGTCGTCACGGACCAGCAGCACGTTGGGCACGACGATGGTCGGCACCGCAGAGGGCAGACCGTAGGTCTCGGCGGGGATGAGGCCCTGTTCGTAGGCGATGCTGATCTCGGCCAGCGGACCGAGCTGCGGCGTCACGTCGATGAACCTGACGTTGTCACGCTCGGAGGTGAACAGGTCGGTGATTCCCGGCGTCGGCAACCCGCCGGACCAGAACATCGCGTCGATGGCACCGTCCTTCATGCCGTCGACGGTCTTGGTCAGGTCGAGACGCTGTGCGGCGACGTCGGTTTGGGGATTCAAACCGGCGGCCTCCAGCAGCCGGTTGGCGATCACCTCGGTTCCGGAACCCGGCGATCCGGTCGACACCCGTTTGCCCCGCATGTCGCCGACGGAGGCGATACCGCTGTCGGCGCGCACGATCACCTGCGTGTAGTTCGGATAGATCCGGGACAGCGCCTGGATCGGTTGCTCGTCGCCGTCGAAGCTGCCCTTCCCGTCGACCGCGTCGGCGGCGGTGTCGGCGAGGGAGAACGCGACCTGGTAGCTGCCGCCGACGAGCTGCTGGATGTTCTGCACCGACGCACCCGTCTCCGCGGCGGTGGCCTTGAGCTTTCCACCGGTGGCGGCCGAAAGTTGTTCGGCGAAGGCGTTTCCGAGCGAAAAGTACACCCCCGTCGAATTCCCGGTCGCGATGCTGACCCGGGTGTCGGAGCCGATCTCGCAGGTGATCTCGCCTCCGGAGTCCGCGGCAGGCGCATCCTGGCGCCCGCCGCATCCCGATATCGCGGCCGCGGCGAGCATCAGCGTCGCGAACGTCGTCACCGTGCGCTTCATGTCCGACTCCTCATGTTGGTGGTGAAGGTGAGCGCGACTGCGCCGAGCAGACACGCCGATCCCGCCGCGATCGAGACGGGATGCAGGAACAACAGCAGCAGCGCCGCGATCGCGCTGAGTATCCGTGCCGGGCGCCGCATCGGCCCGGCGCCGAGCGCCCACCCGCCCGCGGCGAACGACAGGGCGACGATGCCGAGGCACGCGACCGCGAACACCCACGCCACGCCGCCCACCGGACCACGGCCCAGCAGGTACTCCCCCGGGTCGGTCAGCACGAACGCGATGGGCACCAAGAAGGCGGGCGCGGCGTAGCGCAGCGCCTGCCACATCGTCGGGATGGCGCGGCCGCCGGTTACCGCGGACGCGCCGACCGCCGCCAGCGCGGTCGGCGGCGTCACCTCGGACAGCACCGAGTAGTAGAAGACGAACATCGCCGCCGCGGGGGCGGGAACGCCGAGTGCGAGTAGGGCGGGCCCAATGATGACCCAGCCGATGACGAACGACGCGGTGACCGGGATCGCCAGGCCCAGCAGCGCCAGCGCGATCGCGGCGAACACCGCCGTCAGCGCCAGCATCACGGTGCGGTTGTCGGTGACCGCGTCCACGCCACCCACCAGTACGGACGAGAACTGGGCGCCCAGACCGGTTTTGGTGGTCGTCGCGGTGATCACCCCCGCCGCCGCGCACACCGCGACGACGGGCAGCACCCCGCGCACGCCGGCGCTCAACGCGTCGTAGAGTCGGCGCGGCGTGAGCCGGTGGCGCCGGTCGGCGAACGACAGCACGAACGCCAGCGCGGTCGCGTAGACCACCGCCCTGGTCGCCGACATCCCGACGGCCAGGAACACCACGATCGCGATCAGCGACGAGAAGTGATAGCCGAAGCGGCCCAGCAGTTTCCACGGCGACACCGCGTCGAAGTGTGCGGCTTTCATCCCGAACCGGCGGGCATCGATCTCCACGGCCAGCAGGATGCCCAGGTAGTACAGGACGGTCGGGATCATCGCCCAGCCCAACACCGTCAGGTAGGACACCTCGAGGTACTCGGCGACGATGAACGCGGCGGCCCCGAGCGTCGGCGGCGACAGCAGCGCACCGACGCCCGCGGCCGCCAGCACCCCGCCCGCACGTTCGGGGGTGTAGCCCGCCCGCCGCATGATGGGCCATGTCACCGCACCCACCGTGACCGCGGTGGCCGTCCCCGATCCCGACACGGTGCCGAGCAGGAACCCCGACGCGACCGCGGTACGCCCCGCGGCACTCCGCGAGCGTCGGAACGCGGCGACCGACAGGTCGACGAAGAACCGGGCACCGCCGGAGAGCTCGAGGACCGCGCCGTAGATGGTGAACAGCACGATGTAGGTGGCCGCGACGTCCAGCGGCGTGCCGAAGAAACCGCTTCCCGAGTTGTACAGCGCATCGATGATCTGGGCGAAATCGAGCCCGGCATGCCCGATCGCCCAGCCCTGAGGCAGCAAGCCCCCGTAATAGCCGTAGGCCAGGAACACCGCGCACACCACCGGCAACGCCCAACCGGTGGTGCGCCTGCACGCCTCGATGATGAGCACCAGCAGCAGCGCACCCATCACCACGTCGAGCGGTGCGAGCATGCCTTGGCGATCCAGGAACGCGTTGTATCCGCCGCCGGCCTGCCCGACGCGCAGCGGCAGCACCGGATACAGGCAGACCACCAACGTCACGGCCGCCAGCACCCAGTCCAGGACGGCGGGCCGGTCCGGGTGGTCCAGCCGGCCCCAGCCCGACCGATAAACCAGGTAGACCAGCGGCAGCGTGCCGGCCAGGAACACGATCAGGTAGTACTGGCTGCCCTGTGACAGCGGCCGGAACACCTGCCAGATGGTCAGCACCGCGACGGCGAACGCGACACCGGTGACCAGATTCCGGGTCCAGCCGGTCAGTTCGCGGCCCGGCTTCTCCTGATCGTCGGTCTGCGGGAGGGCGGTGGATCCGGCCGGGGCCTCCGCCATCGACGGTGATGCGGGCGCGGCGGCGACCGCCGACGGGGCGTCGCCCGGCTGGTCCGATGGGCTCCGGTCCATAGGGCGTCCCACGTTAGGCGGCGCGGGTGCTGCTCGCGGCGGAATCCGCACTTCGTTACCGAGCCGATGGCACGGACGACGGCGCAGGGTGGCAGCGCCATCCCCCGCGTGTCCTGAGCCGCCGTGCCTACGCTGGTGCGGTGGGGAGCAGCGAACAGCGCGCCGGCGTCGATCTGACCAACCTCGATGCGCTGCTGTTCGAGGACGCGGCCGCCACCAAGCGCGATCTGCTCGACTACCTCGAGGCGGTCGCCGACCGGTTCGTGCCGGTGCTGGCGGGACGACCGCTCACCGTGCTGCGGGTGTTGCGCGGACGCGCCCCGTTCATGCAGAAGAACGTGCCCAAGTACACCCCGGAATGGGTACGCACCGTGCCGATCTGGGCTGACGCGTCCAAACGCGAGATCCACTACGCCGTCTGCGACGACCTCCGCACCCTGCTGTGGCTGGGCAACCAGCGCGCCATCGAATTCCACCCGGCGCTGGGCCCGGCCACCGACATCTACCGCCCCACCCACCTGATCCTCGACCTCGATCCGCCCGACGGCGCCGACTTCGCCGCGGTCGTCGCGGTCGCACGGCTGGTGCGTCAAGCTCTGCAGGACTGCGGACTCTCGGGCGCGGTGAAGACCAGCGGCTCCCGCGGCCTGCACATCTTCGTGCCGATCGACGACAGCGCCCCGGTCGACGACGTCGCTGCCGCGACCCGCGCGCTGGCGGCCCGGGCGGCGGCGCTCGACCCCGGCATCGCGACCACCGCGTTCATCGTCGAGGACCGTGCGGGCAAGGTGTTCGTCGACGCCACGCGGGCCGGAGGCGCCACGGTCGCCGCGGCCTACAGCCCGCGGTTGCGCCCCGGAACCCCGGTTTCGTTCCCGGTGGCCTGGTCCGACCTCGACCGGGTGCGGCCGTCCGATTTCACGGTGCGCACCGCGATCGACGTGCTGGCGGGTCGGGATCCGTGGGCGGAGGCGATGCCGGCGCCCCAGCAGCTGCCTGCCGAGGTCATCGAACACGGCCGCACCATCCCGGTCGCGCGGGTGGCGGCGATGCACGAGGGAAAGCGCCGGGCCCGCCAAAGGCGCGAGCAATCGGGCGACCGCGAGCAATCGGACTAGAGCGCAGGTGCCGGCTTCACCGTCACGACGTCGGTCAGGCCGCTGATCGTCAGGACGGGTAACAGCAGCGGGTTGACCACGAGGTCGATGGAATCGGCATGCTCGAAGAGCACGTTGATCGTTCCGCTGTCCAGGTACTCGATCGCGCTGAGGTCGACGTGCAATACGGCGCCGTCGCCCGTGGGGGCGGCCTCTCGGATCGCCGCGGCGAACAGGTGCACATTGCTCAGGTCGAGCTCACCGGCGGCGACCAGCACCGGCTCACCGTCATCACGACGGTCGGTGCGCAACTGCAACCGGGTGGGCATCAGGCGATCCTTGCGTTCATGTGCACGGTGGTGCCGGTGGGGGCCGATTCGATGGACACATCCTGCATCAGCGCTCGCATCAGAGCGATGCCGCGTCCCCGGTGCGGCGGCGGTACCTCGTCGGGTGTCTTCCAGGATCCGGAGTCGATCACCGTCAGGTGCAGCTGGTCGGCCGTCGCGACCGCGCGCAACCGCACGCGTCCCCCCGGATCGTCGCGGTGACCGTGCTCGATCGCGTTGGCGAGGGCTTCGCCAGCGGCGATGAGGATGTCGAGCGCCTGGTCGGCGGGCACCCCGGCGCTGTCGAGCCAGCCCCGCAGGGCCGTGCGGCTGCCCGCGAGCTGTGCGACGTCGGCCGGGAAGTCAAGGTCCAGCGGGGCTGGTTGGCGGTAGAGAAGTAAAGCCACGTCGTCGTGATACCCATCTGCCGGGGCCAACCGCGCCATGATGATGTCGGCCAGTTCGTCCAGTCCTGTCATCCGGTTGTCCTGCACGACATCGGTGGCGCGCGCGATGCCGTCGTCGATCGATTCCCGCCGGCGTTCCACCAGGCCGTCGGTGTAGAGCAGCAGCGTCGACCGCGGCGGCATCGTCAGACGGGCCTCGACCCGGTGTGGTGTGTCCCTGAGCCCGAGCGGAGTGGCCCGCGCCTCGGCGAGCAGCCGCGTCGAGCGGTCCGCGAGCACCAGGATCGGTGGCGGATGCCCGGCGCACGAGTAGACGAGGTCGCCGGTGCCGGGGTCGAGTACCGCGCAGAACGCCGTGGTGCAGCGCGCGCCGGGCAGGTGCGCGGCGAACCTGTCGAGCGCCGACAGCGCGGCCGCGGGGCTGGGATGTTCGAGCAGCAATGCCCGGCACGCGCTTCGCAGCTGCCCCATCACCGTGGCCGCGTCCAGCCCGTGCCCGACGCAGTCGCCGACCACCAGTCCGATGCGGCCACCGTCGAGATCGACGACGTCATACCAGTCGCCGCCGACCTGCAGCGGTTTGGTGGCCGGCTGGTAGCGCACGGCGAACCCGTTGGACAGCGACGGGCCGAGGATCGCGTGCTGCAGCGCCAACGCCGTCTCCCGCTGCTGGTCGATCTGGTGCACCCGCTGCAACCCCTGACCGAGGCGTCCCGCGAGCACCGCGAGCAGCGTGTTGTCCTCGGCGGTGAACAGGCGCTCCTCGAACAGCTCGATGCAGAACACCAGCACGCCGCGCGGGTGGCGCAGCGCGATCCCCGCGGTGCCCGGGATCGACGTGTGCGGATCCAGCAGCACGTCGTCGCGCACCGTGACGATGAACTGCCGAGTGACCGGCGGCAGTTCCTCCCAGCGGTGGACCGGCTCGCCGACGGCGCTGATCTCCGGTCCGGCGGATTCGTCCTCGGCGTCCTGGGGCCACGTCACCGCGACGACGCGGCGGGCCTGCCAGATGGACCAGAACTCGTGCGCGGCGGCCAGCACCGCATCGTCGAGAGTGTCGGCCTGACCCAGCTTCTCGTTCAGTGCCGCCAGCGCGGATTCGCGCTGCACGATATAGCGCTCGGCGGTGACGTCGCGCAGTGTGCCGACGACGATGTCGCGGCCGGAGTCCGGATCGGCGACGTGGCTGAAGGTCACCGTCACATAGAGCCGGTGACCGTCGGCGTGGGTGACCGGCAGCTCCGGGATCGTGCCGTGCGGTTCGTGGAGCAACGCGCTGAACGCCTCGCCGACGCGGCGGTGCGCGTCAGCGTCGCTGTCGGCCGACGGCCACCACGGGTGCAGCACCCGGTACGGCAACCCGGTGGCGGCGTAGCCGAGGATGTCGGTGAACGCCTGGTTGATCTCGACGACGGCGCCGTCCTCGTCGCAGACGAAGAACGCCTCCTGCAGCGAGTCGAGAAGCGCGGTGCGCCACCGCGCGTGGCCGTCCCGCAACCGCGCGAGCTCGACGTTGGCACGCACCCGGGCGAGCAGTTCGGCGGCGGCGAACGGTTTGACGAGGTAGTCGTCGGCGCCCGCACGCAGCCCGCTGATCGACGCCTCCTGCCCCGCACGCGCCGACAGCAACAGCACCGGCACCGCCGCGGTGCGCCGATCGGCCCGCAGTTCGGCGACCAGTTCGAGGCCGTCGAGACCCGGCATCATCACGTCGCTGATGACGATGTCGGGTGCGTCGGCGCGGATCGACTCCAGCGCCTGTCTGCCGTCGACGACCGCCTCCACCTGGTAGCCGTCCGACCGCAGCAGCCTGGTGAGGTACTCCCGCATATCGGCGTTGTCGTCGGCGACGAGCACCCGCGCCGCCGTCGTGGCTCCCGTCGCGGATCCTTCGGTAATGCCGGACATGCCCACGCTCTGGGCCACGTACTCGCCGAGGTCGGCGGGGATCCACCGAAGCACCTCTTCGACATAGGCGTCCGCCGATCCGCCCGCCGGCCTGCCCGAGCCGCCGTCGGTGACGACCGCATCGGCGGGCAGGTGTGCCGACCCGAGTGGCAACCGAATCGTGAACGTCGTGCCGCGGCCCTCGGCGCTGTCCGCGTCGATCGTGCCGCCGTGCAGCCCGACGAGTTCCTTGACCAGTGCCAACCCGATACCGCTGCCCTCGTGGGATCGGGCCCTGGCGTTTTCGACTCTGCGGAATCGTTCGAACAGGTGCGGCATCTCGGCCGCGGGCACGCCGGTACCGGTGTCCGCGATCAGCACCACCGCATCCGTTCCGTCGCGGTGCACCCGGACCGAGATGCTGCCCTCGAAGGTGAACTTCAGTGCGTTCGACAGCAGGTTGAAGACGACCTTCTCCCACATGTCGCCGTCGACGTAGACGTCCTCGCCCAGTGATTTGCAGTCGACGAGGAACGTCAGACCCGCCCGTTCCACCGCGGAGCGGAACACACTGGCCAGCTCCGCGGTCAGCCCGCCGAGGTCCACCGGCCGGTATTGGGCCTGCGCGCGCCCGGCCTCTATCCGGGAGAAGTCCAGCAGCGTGTTGACGAGCTTGGTCAGACGTAAGCCGTTGCGCCACACCACATCGAGCTCACGACGCGCGTCGTCGCCGACGCTGCCGTCGCGGCGCAACTCCGAGACGGGGTCGAGGATCAGCGTGAGCGGGGTGCGGAACTCGTGGCTGATGTTGGAGAAGAACGTGGTCTTGGCGCGGTCGAGCTCGGCGAGTTCCTCGGCGCGCCGTTCCTGCGCGCGGTAACTGCGCGACAGCCCGATGCCCGCGGCGATGTGGCCGGCGACCAGCGTGACGAATCCTCGGTAGGCGTCGTCGAGCAACCGGTACCGGTTGAGTCCGGCGACCAGGAAACCGACCGGCGACGCACCCTGTTGCAGCAGCGGAACGATCAGGGCCTGCCGCGGAGGTTCACGCCAATCCCCGTGCGGCAGATCGGGATACGCCGGGTTGTCCAGGTCGACGAGCAGCGATTCACTTTCGGCGGGGGCGGCCGGCGGCCACACCTCGCCGTCGGCGCCGGTCAGCAGCGCGGGCGCCAGCGGATGTCCGGCCCGGAAACCGCTGCGGCCCACCAGATGTGCCGCACCGTCGTCGTCGAACAGGTAGGTCAGCGTGAAGGGCAGATCCCGAAGGTTGTGGCCGAGTTGCTGATCGACGAAGCGCAGGATCTCCGCCTCGGTGCGCACGACGCTCGGATCGGATCCGAGGTCTCGCAGCGTCGCCATCCGGCGCTCGCCGATGACCTGGAGGGTGTCCTCACTGACCACGCACAGCATGCCGACCACGGTGCCGTCGTCGTCGCGCAGCGGACTGTAGGAGAAGGTGTGGTAGGACTCCTCGGTGTAGCCCGCGCGCTCCAGGAACAGCAGCAGCGAGGTGTCCCAGGTGGCCTCGCCGGTGGACAGCACCCGTTCGATCCTGGGGCCGATGTCGTCCCAGATCTCCGCCCACACCTCGCCGGCCGGCCGGCCCAGCGCCCACGGGTACTTGCGGCCCAGCGTGACCCGCCGGTACGCGTCATTGCAGAAGAACGTCAGCTGCGGACCCCACGCCATCCACATCGGGAACCGCGACGACAGCAGGATGCTCACCGCCGTCTGCAGGCTCTGCGGCCAGTGCTGCGGCGGGCCCAGCGGGGTGGACGCCCAGTCGACCCGGGAGTGGTCTCGGCCGACCTCGCCGCCGTCGGCGAACACCTCTGCCGGGAATGCGCCACCCACCGCGGTCACCGTCGCTCTTCCGGGGCCGCGACGGCGTCGTCCAGGCTCGGGTACGGCCGCAGCACCGAGTCCAGCCGGGTGACCTCGATCGGCCGCAGCACCTCGGGGGTGGTGGCCACCAGGCGCACCGCGACTCCCTTGGCGTCGCCGAGCTCACAGCACGTGAGCAGCGCGTTGAGCCCCGCGCTGCCGAAGTAGACGATGCCGTCCAGCTCCAGTACGACGAGTCGGGCGGGATGCGCGGCCGCCTCGACCACGGCGTTCTCCAATGCGCCGGTGAGGTCGCCGGCGGTGCTGGTGTCGACTTCCCCGTGGGCGCGCACGACGACAGCGGCGTCGCGAACGTCCTGCTCGATGTCCAAGAGTCCCATGCGTTCCGGGGCCGTCACCGGGCGCGCTGATGAGCGGTCAGCAGGAGGTGGTCGAACTGCCGGCGCAGATCTCCGCGCGGCGCCTGCACGGTGTGGAAGTCCGCGACGATCCTCTCGGCCAGTGTGCGCAGCTTGGTGTTGGTCTGCTGCGAGCGCCACTGCAGAAGCTCGAACGCCTGATCCGCCTCGATGCCGTACACGAGCATCAGTGCGCCCTTGGCCTGTTCGATCGCGGCACGCGCGGCGAACAGATCGGGAAGCGTCTGATTGAGCACGTCGCGGCGGGCCTCGTCGAGCGTGTCGGTCAGCTCGACGTAATAGCCCTCCGTTCCCACCACGGCGCCGCTGCCGTCTTCCATCCGGTCGGCGACGACGAGGACGGTGTGTTCGCGCCCGGCGGTGTCGAGGAAGCGGTGCCTGCTGGAGAACGAACCGCCCGAGTGCAGCGCCTGATCGAGGAGTTCCTGGACGTGCCGCCGATCCTCGGGATGCTTGTGGGCGAGCAGCAGCTCGGTGGTCGGGGTGACGCTGCCCGGTTCGTAGCCATGCATGCGCGCGACCTCGTCCGACCACTCCCACCGCTGCCCGACGAACCAGAAGCGGAAGGTTCCTACGCGGAGGTTGCCATTCGACCGGAGCAGTGTGGCCAACTCGGGTCCCGGCGCCCGGTCAGTGTGCGGCATTTCCGCATTATTCCACCTGACAGGGCGGTGCAAACCGGTTCACACGCGGAGGCGCGCGGTGTGCGGCCCGAACTCGTTGGCGACGACCGACACCACGGTTGCTGGGAAACCCCCGCGCCGGGCGTGCTCGCGGATCGCGTCTTCGTCGTCGGCCTCGTGCACGCAGTACACCTTGTCGCCGGCGACATAGCTGGTGATCCAGCGGTACGGCACGCCGAGCGATTCCATTGCCGCGATCGACTTCTCGGCGATCTCGGCGAGCTGGGTCTCGGTCAGCCCGGACGCGCCGGGGATGTCTCGTTCGATGAGGAAACGGGGCATGACGCCCTCCTGTTCGGCGATGGGTCGATGGCCGGTTCGGCCATCGACCGACAGTGCGCCTGCCGCGCCGCCGCGGTCATCGGCAATAGTCACCCAGATACCGCCGACCACCCGAAAGAACCCTCGTTTCCGCTGGTGAGAGCATCCGCGCGGAGATACGATTCGGCCGTGACGCTCACCGGGCGCGACCACGAGCTGAGCGAGCTCGCAAGGTGGGAGACCGACGCGCGCGCCGGCCGGGGTGGCGCGGTGCTGGTGTGCGGCGAGTCCGGGGCAGGCAAGACCTCGTTCGTCGAGTCGTTCGTCGCCGGCCTGCCCGAAGGCACCGCCGTGCTGTGGGGCGCATGCGACCCGCTGTCCACGCCGCGGCCTCTCGGCCCGCTGCACGACCTGGCGGGCAGGTTCGGCGACCGGACCCGGCGACACCTGAGCGCAGGCGGGCAGCCACACGACATCTTCGTGTCGGTGTTCGCCGACCTGCGGGACCGACCGTCGGTCCTCGTCCTCGACGATCTGCACTGGGCCGATCAGGGCACCATCGACCTGTTCCGGTTCCTGGTGCGGCGCGCCCGCCAGTCGCACCTGCTGGCCGTCGGGATCATGCGCGAGGACGAGGTCGGTGTCACGCATCCGCTCCGTGCCCTGCTCGGCGACATCGCACGATCCCCGCACGCTCAGCTGATGACGCTGCCGCCGCTGACCCTGGAGGCGATCGCGACGCTGATCGGTGACCGCGACGTCGACGCGCACCGGCTGCACGAAGTGACCGGCGGCAACGCGTTCTTCGTCTGCGAGATGCTCGACCACCACAGCACGGACCTGCCCGCGACGGTGCGCGACGCGATCCTGGCGCGCACGGCCGAGCTGGACGCCCAAGCGTGGGATCTGCTGCACCTGCTGAGTTGCGCACCCGGCGCCATCGGCGACAACCTGCTGGCCCCGCTGGGAGTGAGCCTGCCTGCCCTGCGCGCCCTGCATCAGGCCAAGCTGATCCGCCGGGACACCCGCGGGGTCGCCTTCCGCCACGACCTGTGCAGGCGCGCGATCGCCGGGGTGATCCCGCCGGGCGCTGAGCCCGGGCTGCACCGCCGGTTCCTCGAAGCTCATCGCGCCGCCGCCGACCTGGACCCGGCGGTGCTGACCCACCACGCCCTCGGCGGCGGCGACAAGGCGCTCATCACCGCGGCCTCGGCCGATGCCGGTCGCACGGCCGCGCGTTCGGGGGCGCATACGCAGGCGTGCGAGTTCTTCGAGATCGCGCTGGAGCGCGGCGGACTGCTCGATGCCGTAGAGGAAGCCGAACTGCTCGAGCACCTGGCCGACGAGTACTACCTGACCGACCGCCTCGACGACGCGATCGGTGCCTGCCGGCGGGCGATGCGGATCCGGCAGGATCTCGCGGATCCGGTGGCCGTCAGCGCCGACCACCACGCCCTGGCCGTCTACGAGTGGTACAACGGCAACCGAGCCCAGGCCGACGAGCACGTCGCCGCCGCAATCGCGGCACTGGACACCGAAGCGGCGCAACACTATCCGGGCCATCTCAGCCGGCTGGGCCACGCGTTGGCGATGCAGGCATTCCTCGCCATGCAGTCCAGCCGCCTCGGCACCGCCGCCGAGACGCTCACCCGGGTGCGCCAGATCGCCACCGACGCAGACGATCCGCATCTGGCGGTGCGGCTGAGGCTCGTCGGTTACTACTGCGACATCCTGTCCGGCAGCACCGCGGTCCGCGATGACCTGCTGTCGGAGCTGGCGTCGGGACCGCGGCACATCGACGAAACCTATTCAGGCGGCTACACGAACCTCACCTACTTCGATGTGGAGCAGCGGCGGCTGCCCGCCGCGGCAGCACTGCTGGACGCCAGCATCCCGCTGATGATCGAACACGATCTTCCGATCTGCCGGATGGTGCAACTCGGCTCACGCAGCCGGATGAACCTGCTGATCGGCGATTGGGACGACGCGCTCGCCGACGCCGCCTCGGTGCTGGAGAACCCGAGCGCACCGCTGGCACGGACCTGGCCGCTGCTGATCCGCGGCCTGGTCGCGCTGCGGCGCGACGGCGACGATTGCGGCTTCATCGACCAGGCATGGGAATTGGCCTGCCGCTACGGCGAACTCGTCCGGATGCTGCCCGCGGCGTCGGCCATCGTCGAGCGCGCCTGGCTGACCGGCCGACCCGATCCGCGCGTGCAGGCGTGTCTGCCGCTGCTGCGCACGGCGCCGGCGGCGGGGCTGGAGTGGGCGCGCGGCGAGCTGGGGATGTGGCTGCGCCGCATTCACCTGACACCCGACCTGGATCCGGCCGAGGTCGCCGAGCCGTATGCGGTGCTGCTGCGGGGCCGATTCGACGATGCCGCCGTGGCGTTCCACCGACTGTCGACCCCGTACGACGCGGCGCTGGCGCTGGCCGACTCCGGTGAGCCCGACGCGATCCGGCGCGCCCTCGACATCCTCGACCGCCTCGGCGCCGACGCCGTCGCGGGGAAAGTCCGCGCCGACCTGCGCGCGACCGGCGTGTCGACGGTGCCGGGGCCGCGCCGCGCGTCAACGCTGGCCAATCCCGCGGGGCTGACCACCCGGCAGGTGGAGGTACTGCGCCTGATCGGGGACGGGCTGACCAACGCCGAACTCGCCGAACGGCTGTTCCTGTCGGTCAAGACCGTCGACCATCACGTGTCGGCGATCCTCACCAAGCTCGACGTCACCAGGCGTCGCGATGCCGTGCGCCGAGCCAGGGAGGTCGGGATCCTGTCCTGAGGGCGCCGAAAATAGGTAGCCATCACCGATACGCCGCGCATCCGCCGACGGTCATCGTTGCGGTACCACCTCAACGGACCGACAGGGAACGACATGACTTCAGCGAAGACCGCTGCGGAATCCACCACCGACGCGGACGCCGACCGCCTGCTCAAGGCCAAACACCGGGCGCTGTGGGCGTCGGGCGACTATGCGGCGGTGGCCGCCGACCTGATTCCCGAATTGGGGCCGCGTTTGGTCGACGCGTGCGGGATCCGGCCGGGGCAGCGCGTACTCGACGTCGCGGCGGGCACCGGCAACGCGGCGATCCCGGCCGCCGCCGCGGGTGCGAGCGTCGTCGCCGGCGACCTGACCCCGGAACTGTTCGACGCCGGACGATCGAGCGCCGACCGGCACGGTGTGCACGTGACGTGGGTGGAGGCCGACGCCGAGGCGATGCCCTTCGGGGACGGCGAATTCGACGTCACCATGTCGTGCGTCGGAGCGATGTTCGCCCCGCACCACCAGGCCGCCGCCGATGAGATCGTGCGCGTGACGCGCCCCGGCGGGACGATCGGGATGATCAACTGGACGCCAGAGGGATTCATCGGCCGTCTCTTCGCGACGATGAAGCCCTACGCTCCCCCGCCACCGCCGGGCGCCTCACCCGCACCGCTGTGGGGCAGCGAGGAGCACGTGCGAGAGTTGTTCGGCGACAGGGTCAGCGGACTGACGATGAGCCGTCAGACCGTGACGTTCGACGTGTGCGCGACTCCGTTGGAGTTCCGCGAGTTCTGGAAGACCAACTACGGACCGACCATCGCGGCCTACCGGTTCAACGCCGGGGACCCGGATCGGGTGGCAGCGCTCGACCGTGACTTCCTGGCCTTCCTGGAGCAGACCGACGAGTCACCGGAGCCGGGCCGGACCGCCTACCACGCCGAGTACCTGTTGGTGACCGCGACCAAGAGGTGACAGCGCGGCGCGCGCCGGCCCGTGTCTACTCGGAGGTGTGCGCGCCGACCGAATCCTCGGTATCCCCAGGCGTTCCCGGGCTTTCGGTGGTTTCGGAGCCGAATCGCCTCGCCAGCAGGTAGAGCACCACCCCGACGGCGAGCAGCGCCCCGGCCAGCAGCCACACCTGCGCGCTCTGCTGGCTGAGCAACAGCACGCAGGAGGCGATGCCGAGCACCGGCACGAACGTCCACACCCGGAAGTGGTCGTGCTCGACCCGATCCCGGCGCAGCACCAGCACCGACACGTTCGCCGACAAGAACACGAACAACAGCAGCAACACCACGGTTTCGGCGAGCATCGACAGGTCACCGATCAGGGTCAGCGCCATCGCGACCGCGGTGGTGGCCAGGATCGCCACCCACGGGGTGCGGCGCTTCGGCAGCACGCGCGCGAAAACGCCCGGCAGCAGCCCCTGTTCGGACATGCCGAACGTGAGCCGGCTCGACATGATCATCGTCAGCAGCGCGCCGTTGGCGACCGCGATCAGCGCGACGAGGCTGAACAGCCAGTCGGGCACGCCCACCCCGGATGCGGCGACGACGTCGAGCAGCGGCCCGGAGGACTGGGACAGTTCCTCGGTGGGCAGCGCGATCGCACTCGCCAGACCGACCAGTGCGTACACCACGCCTGCGGTGATGAGCGCGCCGAACAGCGCGCTCGGATACACCCGGCGCGGATCCTTGATCTCCTCGACCACGTTGGCCGAGGTCTCGAAGCCGACGAACGAGTAGTACGCCAGGATCGCGCCGGCGAGGATCGCCAGGCCCGGTGCGGTGCCGTCCGGGAACTCGGTGACTCGCCCGATGTCACCGTCGCCGCGGCCCATCATCACCGCGACGACGGCCACGACGAGGATCAGACCCGACAGCTCGATCGCGGTCATCACGACGTTCGTCTTGAGCGACTCGCTGATCCCGCGTGCGTTCAGGCACGCCACCAGCGCCAGGAACACCAGCGCGGCCACCGTGGTCGGCACGTCGATGAACGTCGCGAGGTAGTCGCCCGAAAAGGCCAGCGCCAGACCGGCGGCGCTCGTCACGCCCGCGGCGAGCATGCTGAACCCGACCAGGAACGAGATCACCGGCTTGCCGAACGCGCGCTCAGCGAACACGGCCGCGCCGCCGGCGCGGGGATATTTCGTCACCAGCTCGGCGTAGGAGCCCGCCGTGAGCAAGGCGAGCAGCAGGGCCACCAACAGCGGCGCCCACAGCACCCCGCCGGCCTCGGCGGACAACTCGCCCATCAGTGCGTACACCCCGGCGCCGAGAACATCGCCGAGGATGAACAGGAACAGCAGCGGGCCGGTGATCCGCCGCGCCAGTTTCGTCGGCGCGGACGTCGAGGAGGCGGCGTCTACGGGCATGCCGCGCAGATACCCCGATCCGGGCGGGTCGATACCTGTGATCAGGCCCCGGTTGACGACCGGGACAGGGCTTTCAGCTCGGCGAACGCGTCGCGCACCGTGTCCCCGAAACCCCCTCCGTCGGTGCGGGCGACCCAGGTGCCGAATGCCACCTTGAAGACCGCGAGCCCGGCCTCGGCGGTCAGCCGCGCGGTCACCGGTTCGACACCGTGGGCACGCAGGGCCTGTGCGAGAACAGCCGAGGTGGTGGCGAGCTTGCCGAGTTCGCGCTCACGCAGGGCGGGGGTCGCGTCGATGACGTGCTGGCGTCGGCGGGCGCGATCTGCGCGGTGGTCGAAGAACGACCCGAGCGCGGCGAACCCGGCGGCGACGGCGTCGAGCGGATTCATCCGAGAACCCGCCCCCTGCGTCAGTGTCGCGTCGAGGGCGGTGGTGATCGTCTCGACGAACTCGTCCTGCCCGGAGAACAGCACCTCCCTTTTATCGGCGAAGTATCGGAAGAAGGTCCGCTCGGTCAGTCCCGCGCGCCGGGCGATGTCGTCGACCGTCGTGTCGTCGAAACCCCGCTCGGCGTAGAGCTGCAGCGCCGCATCTTCGAGGCGTTCCCGGGCGTTCGGCTGCCACCGGCTCATCGGCTGATGGTAACGGGAATGTCAGCGACTGACATCAGCGTTACCTCCGATGACAGTCACTGACATGGAAAGGAACTGCCATGAAGATCTTCGTCACCGGAGCCTCGGGTTTCATCGGATCGGCCGTCGTCGCCGAGTTGCTCGCGCACGGTCATGAGGTCACCGGCCTGGCCCGCTCCGAGTCCGCCGCGCACCGCATCACCTCGGCGGGGGCCCGGGCGGTCCCGGGCGATCTCGGCGACCCAGCGAGCCTCTCCCGCGCCGCATCGGAGGCCGACGCCGTCATCCACCTGGCCTTTCATCACGACTTCACCGATTACGCGCGCGGTGCGCACTGGGATCGGCAGGCGATCGAGACCATCGGCGACGCACTCGCCGGCTCCGACCGGGCCTTCGTGGTCGCCTCGGGTATGGCCGGAATCGGGCAGGGCCGCGTACTGACCGAAGACGACGTGGTCGCACCGGACTCGCCGCGCGTCTCCGAGCCGACGTTGTTCGCCCTGGCCGATCGCGGTATTCGCGCATCGGCCGTGCGGCTCGCACCGACCGTGCACGGCGACGGTGACCACGCGTTCATCCCGGCGCTCATCGCCGACGCCCGCGCCGCGGGTATCTCGGCGTATCCGGGCGACGGCACCAACCGCTGGCCGGCCGTGCACCGCCTCGATGCCGCGGCGCTCTTCCGGCTCGCGGTCGAGCAAGCGCCGTCAGGCACCGTCCTGCACGGCGTCGACGAGGAAGGGATCCCGGTCCGCACCATCGCCGACGCCATCGGCAAGGGGCTGGGAGTTCCCACCGAGTCCGCCACCGCGGAGGAACTCGCCGCGCGCTCCGGGTTCATCGGTGCCGTGTTCGCGATGGACATCCCGGCGTCGAGTGCGCTGACCCGGCAGCGATTCGGCTGGCGACCCACCCACCCCGGGCTGCTCGCCGATCTCGCCCAGGGCCACTACTTCACTCCGGTGGCGGCCTGAGCGAAACCGTCCTGCGGGACCCCGGTGCCACGCAGAATGGCCAGATGCGCTTCGGAAATTTCATGGCCCCGTTCCACCCCGCCGGCCAGAACCCGACTCTGGCCCTGGAACGCGATCTCGACCTGATCGTGGCCATGGACCGGCTCGGATTCCACGAGGCGTGGGTCGGCGAGCACCACTCGGCCGGCTTCGAGATCATCGCCTCACCGGAGGTGTTCCTCGGGATCGCGGCCGAACGCACCAAGCACATCAAGCTCGGCACCGGGGTCAGCTCGCTGCCGTATCACCACCCGCTGATGCTCGCGGACCGGATGGTGCTGCTCGATCACCTGACCCGCGGGCGCGTGATGCTCGGCTGCGGCCCCGGCCAGCTGACCTCCGACGCCCACATGCTCGGCATTCCCGCCGACCAGCAGCGGCCCCGGATGGAGGAATGTCTGGACGCGATCGTGCGGCTGCTGCGCGGCGAAACCGTCACCATGCACACCGACGGGTTCACCCTGCAGGACGCCCGCCTGCAACTCGCGCCCTACAGCGACCCGTGCTTCGACATCGCCGTCGCCGCGTCGTTCTCCCCGACCGGTCCCCGCGGGGCGGGAAAGCACGGGATCGGCATGCTGTCGATCGCCGCCACCGCCAAGCAGGGCATGGATCTTCTTGCCCAGCACTGGGATACGTGGGAGGAGGTGGCACGCGAGCACGGGCACGTCGCCGACCGGTCGAAATGGCGGCTGGTCGGACCGATGCACCTGGCCGAGACGCGAGAACAGGCCGAGCGTGACGTCGAATACGGCATCGCGGAGTTCTCCCGCTACTTCAGCCACATCCTGCCCGCCGGCCCGGTGCAGGGTGACACCCCGGCCGAGATCATCGCGAACAACCGGCAGTCCGGATTCGCGGTGATCGGCACCCCCGAGGACGCGATCGCCAAGATCGAGGAGTTGGTCGAGGCCAGCGACGGCGGTTTCGGTGCGTTCCTGTTGTTCGACCACGACTGGGCCCCGCCCGCGGCGAAACTGCGCAGCTACGAACTGTTCGCGCAGTACGTGATCCCGCATTTCACCGGGCAGCTCGCGGGACCCATCGCCTCGCGCGACTGGGTCACCGGAGCCGGACGCACCTTCGTCGACCAGGCCGTCCACGCGATCGGCAAGGCCATCGAGGACCACGCGGCCGAGCAGCAGTCGAAGCAGGCGGCGGCCCCCAATTGAGCTGTGCGCGAACCTGACTCGATGAAGGCCGTCCAGGAGCTGGTCGACGCGTGGGCGCTGCGACCCGACGGCGAGCCCCACCGCAGTCCCCGCGCCGATGTGCTCCCGGTGCGGACCGCCGACGGGGTGGCCGCGGTGCTGAAGGTCGCCGCACCTGACGAGGCGGGCGAGCACGCCCACCTCGTGCTGCGCCGCTGGGGCGGTGACGGTGCGGTGCGCCTGCTGCGCGCCGATCCGCACCGCCACGCGGTGCTGCTGGAACGCGCCTGCACCGCCGACCTGTCCACCGTGTCGGACGAGGCCGCATGCGGGGTCGTCGCCGACCTGTTCCGGCGCCTGCATGTGCCGGCGATGCCGCAGTTGCGTTCGCTCACCGCCGATGTCGCGGCATCGGCGCGTGAGCTCGACATGCTGCCGCGGGGCAGCGCGATCCCGCACCGGCTGGTCGAACACGCGGCGGCGCTGGCCCGGGAACTGAGCGCCGACGCCCCCCACGAGGTGGTGTTGCACGGCAACCTGCATCACGCGAACGTGCTGGCCGCCCGACGCGTCCCATGGCTGGCGATCTCCCCGCAGCCGTGCAACGGGGATCCGCATTACGAACTGGCCCCGATGTTGTGGCACGGGTGGGACGCGTTTGCGGGCAACATCCGCGACGGGATCCGCGGCCGGCTCTGGATGCTGGTGGAACACACCGGTCTCGACGAGGACCGCGCGCGGGCGTGGACCCTGGTGCGGGTGGTGCTCGCCGCGGTCCGCGAATTATCGGGTGGCGGCGAGGAACTCACCCGATATGTGGCGCTCGCCAAGGCGATCCAGGACTGAAGGACGGTATTGCGATGACCCCACCCGAGGAACTGCTGCAGGAGATGCTCGACGAACATCAGCTGCGCCGGCTCGTCCACCGCTACTGCCGCGCGGTCGACCGCGGTGACGTCGAGGAACTTCGGCGGTTGTACCACCCCGACGCCGCCGACAACCACGGCGGCTTCTCCTCCGGATCCGCGCACACCTTCATCGACCAGATCGCGGCGACCCGACCGTATCTGCGCTCGATGCAACACCACGTGACCACCGTCGAGTTCGCGATCCGCGGGGAAGCGGCCGAGGGCGAGGTCTACACGATCGCCACCCACACCTTCAGCGCCGGTGGCCGCGACGTGGACGTCATCGTCGGCGGCCGGTATCTGGACAGATACGAAAAGCGATCCGGGGAGTGGAGATTCACCGAGCGCGCCATCGTCACCGACACCGCGTTCGTCAACAACCCGTCCGCGGCGACCTTCGAGCACCCGGTCACCAAGGGCACGCCGGCCGGCTCCCCCGGCGACGACGACCCGTCGCACCGGTTCTTCACGCTGCTGCGCACCGGCCGGGATCAGTAACCCAATTCGCGCAGCCTCGCGTGGTAGGCCTCGACGTTGGCGAGTTTGATGCCCTCGTATCCGCGCACCATGTCCGCCAGACCGGCCACCTCGACCGCGCGGTCGTAGGTGTGCGTGTCGAGTTCGGCGGCCAGCCTGCTCACCAGCGCGGCGTACTCGGCGAGTAGGTCACGCTCCACCCTGCGCACATGGGCATAACCGAACGGGTCGAACTTGGTCCCCCGCAACCGCTTACCCGCTGCGAGCGCGCGCAGTACGACGTGACTGCGCGGACCCAGACCGATCTTCTTCGTGCGGCCCAGCGACCGCAGCGTCGGCGGATGCAGCTTGTAGGTCAGCTTCTCGCCGTCCGGGAACTCCTGTGCCACCTGAGCCAGGAACTCCGGATCGGTCAGCAGCCGGGCGACCTCGTACTCGTCCTTGTACGCGGTGAACTTGTACAGCCCCTTGGCGACCGCCGCACTGAACTCGGTGCGCGGTCCCACGGCCCGCTCGGCCGTCCAGACCGACTGCATCACCGTCACGTAGTTCTGTGCGACCTTCTCACTCTGGTAGGCGACCAGATCGGCGGCGCGGCGGATGATCAGGTCACCCACCTGCCCGGAGAACGTGGCACCGGCCAGGACCCGGTCCGGAACTGCCGGCGCCGGGCGGGCCCGCATCGGCGCGACGACGTCGTGGAAGCGGGTGGGGTCGGCGATCGCGACCCGGCCCCACCGGAAGGCGGCGATGTTGGCCTTGACCGCGACACCGTTGATCTCGATGGCCTCTTCGATCGCCGCGGCCGGAATACCCAGCGCCCCCGCCTGATACGCGGCGCCGATCACCAGGAAGTTGGCCGCGGCGGTGTCGCCGAACAGCGCGTGCGCGGCGGCCAGCGCGTCGAAGGACTGCACGCTGCGCGACACCTGACCCAGCCGGTGCAGCAGGTACGCGGTCTCCGGGTACTCGACGGTCTTGTCGTAGACCATGTCCCCGGTCGGCGTCTTGCTCGTCGACGCGACCGTGACGGTCTTGGTGGGGTCCCCGTAGCCGAGGTTCTTGGTGTCGGCAGCCGCCAGCAGATCGAACGCGACGATGCAGTCCGCGCTGCCCGGGGTCAGCCGGTTGGCGGGGTCGAGCCGGCCGGCCGCGAAGCGCAGGTGCGACACCACCGGACCGGCCTTCTGGCTCAGCCCGATCTGGTCCAGGCTCTCGACGTCGTAGCCGGCCCGCAGCGCCGCCGTCGCGATGACCTGGTTGACGGTGACGATGCCGGTGCCGCCGATCCCGGCGAGGAACACGTTGTGCGTCGCGGTGATCGGTGGGGTCGGGAGGTCGGGCAGCACCGGCGGGACCGGCGCCGTCCGGGGCGCGCGTTTCCTGCCCGGGGCCACCTCGACGGTCACGAACGACGGGCAGTCCCCGTCGAGGCAGCTGTAGTCGGTGTTGCACGACGTCTGGTCGATACGGGTCTTGCGGCCGAATTCGGTGTCCACCGGTTGTACGGACAGGCAGTTCGACTTGACGCCGCAGTCGCCGCAGCCCTCGCAGACAGCCTCGTTGATCAGCACCCGGGTGGTCCGGACCGGCAGGGTGCCGCGCTTGCGCTGTCGGCGGGCATCGGCCGCGCAGTGCTGGTCGTAGATCAGCACGGTCACGCCGGACACGTCGCGCAGTCGTTTCTGGGCCTCGTCGAGGCGGTCGCGGTGCCACAGCAACGTCCCGTCGGCCAGCGCCCGCTTGCGGTACTTGCCGGGTTCGTCGGCGCAGATGATGATCTGCCGGACGCCTTCGGCTTTCAGCTTGTGGGTCAATGTGGTGACGGTGATCGCGCCTTCGGCGTGCTGGGCGCCCGTCATCGCCACGACGTCGTTGTAGAGCAGTTTGAACGTGATGTTCACCCCGGCGGCGACGCATGCCTGCACGGCGAGCTGGCCGGAGTGGAAGAACGTCCCGTCACCGATGTTCTGGAACAGGTGCTCGACGTCGGTGAAGGGCGCCTGGCCGATCCACTGACTGCCTTCGCCGCCCATCTGGGTCAGGCCGGTGACCGCGCTGTCCTTGCGGCCCGACATCGTCACCATCGTGTGGCAGCCGATGCCTCCGCCGGCCAGCGAGCCCTCGGGCACCGCCGTCGAGCGGTTGTGTGGGCAGCCGCTGCAGAAGTACGCCTTGCGTTGGGCGGGAAGCACTTCCAGTGTCAGGGCCGGCGGCGGTGGCTTGCGCAGCGGCACTCGGTCAGCGAGCGCGCGGCGCAGCGGTGCGAGCAGCCGGCCCGCGGTCAGTTCGCCGTCGGCAGGGATCAGCGGCCGTCCGGCGGCGTCTTTCTTACCGAGGATGCGCGGCGCATCCGGGCTGCCGTAGAGGATCTCGCGGATCTGGGTCTCGACGAACGCGGTCTTGTCCTCGACGACGAGCACCTCGTCGAGGCCGTCGGCGAACCGGAGCACGTTGTCCGCGCACAACGGGGTCGGCATCCCGATGCGCAACAGCCGCACCCCGGCACTGCGCAACGCGTCGTCGTCGGCGCCGAGATCGGCCAGCGCTTGGCGCATCGCATCGAACGCCGTTCCGGGCGCGGCGATCCCGATCCGTGCGCTCGGCGGGTCGATCTCGGTGACGTCGAGACGGTTGACGCCGGCGTACGCGCGGACGACCTCCGCACGAGGTCCGTACAGGTCGGCCTCGGCCAGCAGGCTGTCCGCCGGCGCGGCCATCGGCCGCTGTGTGTAGACGAAGGGCTTTCCGTCCCAGATGATCTCGGGGACCGAGATGTCGATGTCGACATCTCCGGCGTCGACCGACCATGCGCCGTCGGCGACGTCGGCGACGATCTTAAGCGCCACAACACATCCGGACGCGCGGGACAGCGCGATGCCGTGCTGGGCCATCGTGACGATTTCGCGCGCGTTGCGCGGGAACAACACCGGGATTCCGAGCGCGGCCAGGGACCGCTCGCTGACGGCGGGGACGGTGGACGATTTCGACGCCGGGTCGTCGCCGACCAGCAGCAGCATCCCGCCCCGGGCATTGGCCCCGTACATGTTGGCGTGCCGCAGCGCATCGGTGGCCCGGTCCAGGCCGGGCCCCTTGCCGTACCAGACCCCGACGACGCCGTCGTGGGTCCTGCCGCCCGGCAGGTCGGCCTGGCTGCCCCACACCGACGTCGCGGCCAGTTCCTCGTTGAGCCCCGGCACGAACACGATGTCGTGTGCGGCCAGCACGTCGGGCATGCCGGAGAGCATCCTGTCGACGCCGCCGAGCGGGCTGCCCTGATATCCGGAGACGAAGGTCGCGACCCGTCTGCCGGCGCGCGCATCGCGCTCGTGCTGTTCGACCAGCGCCCGCGCGATCGCCTGCACCCCGGTCAGCAGAACCGCCGCCGCACCGGACCGATACCGGTCGGAGAGGTCGTACGGACGCCGGTCCGGCCGGACGTCGAGTTCTGTCATCGGTGCTCACCACCTCGGCGATTGCTGGGCGTACTGCTGACCCAAGAGTGTCAGCGGTCACCAGAGTGAGCAAGCAATGCCACAGCTCTTGAGCATGTTGCCCAGAATTTGCGAAGTGTGACGTGGGATACTGCGCGACATGACGAAGTTGGACCGCACCGACGCCCGGTTGCTGCTGGCGTTGTGTGACGCACCGCGCGCCACCGGGGTGCAGTTGGCGGCCATGCTCAAACTGGCCCGCAACACCGTGCAGGCTCGGCTGGCGCGCTGGGACCAGGACAAGGTGCTCGCCCCGATCGACCGCTGTGTGTCGCCGCGCGACCTCGGCTATCCGCTGAAGGCGTTCATCACCGTGGTCGTCGACCAGCACCAGCTCGAAGACGTCATCGCCGAACTGGAGAAGGTCACCCAGGTCACCCAGGTGACCGGGCTGTCGGGGGCCGCCGACCTGCTGGTCGCGGTGGTGGCGACCGACGCCGACGACCTGTACCGCGTGGCCGGGCTGATCCTGGCCGTACCCGGCGTGCAGCGCACCACGATGTCGGTCGCGATGCACGAGGTGATCGCCTACCGCACGAGACCTCTGATCGAGAAGCTGGCGCGCGGCGAGTGAGCCGTCACAGCCGCGCGAAGCAGCGGTTGGTCTGCTCGTTCGGGATCGATGCGTCGCGGCTGGAGAACGTGCCGACCACCCCGGTTCCGGTCACCTCGACACTGTCGGCCTGAATGCCGAGCGGATAGTTGTCGTTCAGCTTCTTGGTCAGGTCGTTGAGCGCCGACTGCACGGTGTCCTTCGGGAACGGTCCGCTGACGTCGAGCACCTCGAGGTTCAGGTCACCGTCGGTGACGACCGGTCTGGCGGTGACGGCGGCACTGCCGGCGTCCAGCACGATCGTCCCGGCCGTGGGATCGGTGCGCACCGCGGTGATCAGTGCGCCCACCCCGGGCAGGTTCGCCGCGACGGTCTCCTTGATGCCGTCGGCGGTCCAGGTCAGGGTCGCGTCGAGTTTCCCGATGGTGCCCTTGGCATCCCCGGAGTCGTGCAGTCGCACGTCCTGGAGGGTGACCTCGGCGGTCATGCCGTCGGCCGACTGGACGCGGTCGCCGGCGGTGCGCACCGAGATGTTCGTGTAGTGGCCGGTGAGGTGCTGCCACAGGAACGGCGGGTTGACCCCGTAGGAGATCGACGCGCTGTCTTCGACGACGCATTCGGCGACGTCGACGAGGATGTCGTCGGCGCGGTGCCTGGCGTACAACTCCGCACCGGCCAGCCCACCCGCGAGTGCGGCGATCACGATCACGGCCAACAGCACGGTGGTCTGGCGGGTGAAAAACCCTGAGCGGCGGGGCTTGTCACCGGCCGGCGGCGGGGGCTGCGGTGGCGGGTTCTGCCGCGGGGTCTGCGGTGGCGGCCCGGCCGGCGGACGGCCGACGGGCGCAGCCCTGCGCAGCTTCTCGGTCGGTGCGGCGTCGGGCTGCCGGGCGCGGATCCGCTCGGTGCGCGCGTCCGGTCCGCCCGCCCGGGGTATCCGCCGGGTCGCGGGGTCCGGCGGCGGCGTTCCCCGACCGTGCCACCCTGGCGGCGGGCCCGGGCGGTGCGGCGGGTTGGTCATCTGCGCGATTCTGCCCCATCGCCGGGTTGCGGGGTCGAGTTAGGCGGCCGGCGTCGGCGAACTCAGCGTGTCGATGCCGGGCAGCGGGAGCCGGCAGATCCGGCGCGCTTCCTCTGGCGCCATTCCGAGCATCGTCAGAACCTTTTCGGTGACCTCGTCGGCCGCCTCGTCGGCGTCGCGGTCGGGCTCGTCTTTGAGCAGTTGGCCCAGTCCGAGCAGCGAGCCGCCCACGATGGCCAACGCCAGACCGAGGTCGTCGACGTGGAACCGGCCGGCCTCGACGGCGGCGGCGATGTCGCGGCGCGCCCTCGGCGCCACGCCGCGATCCGCCGACAGCAGGTTGAGCCCGTTGGTCAACAACACCCGACTCTCCTGCGGCCGGTGCCGAAACATCCGGCACGTCAGGCGGAAGCTACGCGCGAACGTCTCTGCCGGGTCATCCGTCGACCGGTTGAGTTCGTCGAGCAGCGCCCCGTGGCTGTCCAGCACCTCCGCAATGGCGGCGTCGAAAAGCTCTTCCTTGGTTGCGAAGTGGTTGTAGAACGACCCCATACCCACGTCGGCGGCCTGCGTGATCTCGAGGACCGGAACGTTGAGTCTGCCGTCGGCGATGAGCGATTGGGCGGCGGCGATCAGCGCAGCACGCGTCTTCTGTTTACGGCGCGCGAGGCGGTTCTGCGGCTCGGCGGCATGTGCCATCTGCACCAGCTCCTTCTCGGACGCGCATATCGTAGCCGATCCGTCACTGCTGAGGATTTCGTCAGAAACCCTTGACTGAGGATTACGTCGTATGTGACGATTTCGTCAGCAACTTAGGAGGCGGTAGATGGGCGGTCTCACCGACGCGCACCAAGGTCTGCACAGCGACCGCGCAGCCCGCCGCGGCGAGCACCCCGGTCGATCGCGGAATCCTCTGATCAAGGTCCATGACATCGCGTGGTTGGAGTTCGAGAAACCCGACCTGCGGCGCGCCGAGGCCTTCGCGCAGGCATTCGGGTTCTCCACTGCGCTACGCACCGACGACGAACTGCACCTGCGGGGAACCGATCCAGGTGCGCCGTGCCTGCTGGTGCGGCAGGGCCCACGGTCGAGGTTCGTCGGGGTGGCATTCACCGCACAGGACACGGTCGATGTCACGCGCCTGGCCGTCGGGGTCGGCGCCGCCACCACGAGACTCCCTGAAAGCATCGGCGGAATAGCAGTCGACCTCGCCGACCCGAGTGGAACGCCGGTACGGATCGTTGCCGACACCCGGGCCCTGCCCCCTCTGCCGCCGCATGAGCCGCTCGTTCTCAATGTCGGCCATCACGTGTTGCGCACCAATGCAACCCAGCGCCCGCCGAAGGCCCCCGCACGGGTGCAACGCCTCGGCCACGTTGTGCTCCAGAGCACCAGGTACCTCGAAGCGCTGAACTGGTACCTGGACCACCTCGGCATGATCGTCAGCGACTTCCTCTACTTCCCCGGCCAGCGGGACCTGGGGCCGACGATGAGCTTCATCCGGTGCGACCGCGGCGACACCCCCGCCGACCACCACACCCTCGCGCTGGCGCTCGGTCCGAGCAACCGCTACGTGCACTCGGCCTATCAGGTCTGCGATCTCGACGCGCTGGCCGCCGGTGGTGAGTACCTCCGGGAACGCGGCTACTACCGATCCTGGGGTATCGGCCGGCACATCCAGGGCAGTCAACTCTTCGACTACTGGCGCGATCCGGACGGTTTCCTTGTCGAGCACTATGCCGATGGCGACATGTTCGACAGCAGCCTGGAACCCGGATGGGCCCCGTTCACCGCGACCGGTCTGGCCCAGTGGGGACCGCCGGTCACCAAGGACTTCCTCGGCCTCGCCCCCGGCCGCGAATCACTGGAAGAGCTGCGCTCGATGCTGCGCGCGGTGCGCGACCACGACAACGAATTCACCCCCACCCGCCTGCGCGGCCTGCTGAAAGTTGCGAACTCATGACCACCACCGTCTTGCGAACCGCCGACGACTGGTTCGTCCGTACCGCCGCAGGCGCCGTGCGGATCGAGACCGCGGCCACCACCACCGCCGAACTGCTCCGCGACCGCTCCGCAGTCCACGCCGCACTCACCGGCACCGACACCGTCCCCGTGGAGTCGCTCACCCTGGTCTCTCCCGTGACGGCGCCGTGCCGCGTAGTGGCCCAGATGACGAACTTCGCGTCGCACGTCAAGGATGCCGGGATGGATCCGGCGACGGTGCCGCTGACGTTCTTTCGCAAAGCCTCTGGATCGATCACCGGACCAACCGCCGACATCGTCAAGCCCGGGCATGTCCGGTTCCTGGACTACGAGGTCGAAATCGGGCTCGTCATCGGCCGGGAGCTGCCCGTGGGCACCCCCCTCGGTGAGGCTGACCTGGCCCGGTACGTCGCCGGCCTCGTGGTCACCAACGATGTGTCGGCACGCGACATCCAGCTGCCGAAAACCCAGTTCTACGAGGCCAAGTCGTATCCGAGCTTCACCCCCGTCGGCCCGGCGCTGGTGCTGCTCGACGCCGATGAGCTGAAACGTTTCGACGATCTGCGCCTGCGACTTCGCGTCAACGGCGAACTACGTCAGGACTCGGTGGTCGGCGGGGACATGATCTACCGGCCGATCCGAGCCCTCCAGGAGCTGACTCGCTTCCAGCGCCTCGATGCCGGTGATCTGGTCCTCACCGGCACCCCGGCAGGAACCGCGCTCAGCGCCCCGCCGAAGCCGATCGAGATCCTCGGTAACCTGCTGCCGCCCGCGCTGAAATGGAAGGCGTTCTTCAAGAGTCAGTCGAAGAACTCGAAGTACCTCAAACCGGGCGACGTCATCGAGGCGGGCGTCCGGACCGACGACGGTGCTATCGAGCTGGGGACGCAGCGCACAGTGGTCCGATTCGCGTGAGCGTCGAGCACGTTCCGGTCGTCGTGATCGGAGCGGGGCCCACCGGCGTCACGGCGGCCACACTGCTGGCACAGTACGGCGTGGATTGCCTGATCCTGGACCGGTGGCCGCAGGTCTTCTCGCAACCCCGCGCCGTCCACCTCGATGACGAGGTCTTCCGCATCGTCGCCCGGCTCGGTGTCGCCGACCGTGTCGCCGAGATCTCCCGTCCGGCGCTCGGGCTGCGCCTCGTTGAGCGAAACATGAATGTCCTGGCCGAATTCCGCCGCGCCACTACGCTGAGCCGCAACGGCTTTCCCCAGGCGAACATGTTCGATCAGCCCGAGCTCGAGACGGTGCTGCGTGACAACCTTTCCCGCTTCCCCAGCATCACGCTGCGCAGCGGGGTCGAGGTCACCGACATCGACACCGACACCGAGTCCGTTGCCTTGACGTACTCCGACGACACCGGCGAGCACCTGGTGCGCGCCGCCTACCTCCTCGGATGCGACGGCGCGAACAGCCTGACCCGCAGGCGGATCGGCTCGACCATGGAGGACCTCGGCTTCCAGCAGCGTTGGCTCGTCGTCGACATCGCCACGGCGGCCGACCTCGGGCAGTGGGATGGCGTGCACCAGGTGTGCGACCCGGACCGGGCGGCCACCTACATGCGCATCGGCGACACCCGCCACCGGTGGGAGTTCCAGCTAGGGGACACCGAGACCGCCGAGCACTACTCGACCCTCGAGACGCTCGCACCCCTGCTGCGTCCGTGGCTCGGCGGGATATCCACGGATGCGCTGACGTTGGTGCGCGTCGCGGAGTACACGTTCAAGGCACAGATGGCCGACCGTTGGCGTGTGGGCCGGGTGTTCCTGCTGGGCGACGCGGCACACCTCACTCCCCCGTTCATCGGCCAGGGTATGGGCGCCGGCTTGCGCGACGCGATGAACCTGACCTGGAAGCTGGCAGGTGTTCTGCGGGGCGCACTGCCAGACGAGGTGCTGGACACCTACGTGCAGGAACGAAAACCGCACACCCGCAGCATGATCCGGCTCGCACTGGTTGTCGGCCGAGCCATGACCGCGGGCGGAGAGCTCGGCAGCCTGGCCCGCAGAGTCGGTCTTCCCGCGCTGCGCCGGGCTCCGGGTTTCTCCGCCAAGGTGGTCGGCGGAGAGACGCCGCCGCTGCGTCGTTCCTCGCTGGTGAAGCGGTCCGGTAAACCCCGGCAGCTCGCCGGGAGGCTATGCCCGAACCCGTTGGTGAGCGCGGGACGCCGGCTTGACACCGAACTGGGCAGTGGGTTCGCGATCGTCACCACCGACACTCCCAGCGCGGATCAGAGATCGCGGATCGCCCGGCGCGGTGTGACCCTCCATGTCACCGCAGCGGATTCCGCCCTCGGACAGTGGTTGCGCCGCGGCCGCGCCACCGCGGCACTGATCCGGCCCGACCGGACCGTCATGCACGCTTGCCGGGACCTCGATGCGCTGTGTGACTCGATACCGTGCCACCGGCCCCTCACTGAGACGAGTCGGCTCCGCCGATAGTTTGACCGCATGGATTCCGGACCGAACCCGTTCGTCAGCACCGTGCCGCGGCCGCACCCGGCGCGCCTGGATGCGGCGACCTATCCGGTGCACCGCCCCGTCGACACCCGCTTCGGCGACATGGACGCCAACGGGCACCTGAACAACGTCGCGCTGGAGTCGCTGCACGAAACCACCAGGGCCACACTGAACCGCCAGGTCTTCCCGGACGTCTACGACTGGACCGCGCGGGCGCTGCGCATCGTGACCTCCACGATCGTCGTGCATTACCTCCGGGAGGCGCCATGGCCGTCGGTGATCGACACCGCGATCGGCATCGGACACCTCGGCCGCACCTCATACGTCGCGTCGACGGCGCTGTTCCACGACGGCGCCTGCGTCAGCCTCTGCGACACCGTATTGGTGGTGCTCGGCGACGACGGCCCGATACCGATCCCCGACGACGCCCGCGAACACCTGAACTCGCTGGCACTGCACACCCCCGGCTGACGGACTACCTGCCAGCCGGTAGTGCGAATCAGGGGCACCTTCGATGACCGCGCTGCCCTGACGGAGCAGAGTCGGCTGCACAACCACCCGATCCGTCAGGAGATGCCCATGACGACGTCCGTCCGCCGCTCCAGCCACACCATGTCCCTGCACCACGGGGAGATCGTCGAGGAATCCGAGCTCGGGTCGATGCGCCGGGTCACCGCGGACAATCTGCCGATCCTTGCGAGGCTCTCGATCAAACGGGTGCTGCTCAATCCCGGTGCCATGCGAACCCCGCATTGGCATGCCAACGCCAACGAGCTGACCTACTGCGTGTCCGGCACCGCGCTCGTGTGCATCCTGGACGACCACAGCCGCTTCTCCGCGTTCATCGTCACCGCGGGCCAGATGTTCCATGCCGCGTCGGGGTCGCTGCACCACATCGAGAACATCGGTGACGACGTCGCCGAGTTCATCATCGCGTTCCGTCACGAGCGGCCAGAGGATTTCGGATTCGGCGCCACGATGGGCGCGTTCTCCGACGCGGTGCTGGGCAACACCTATGACCTGCCCGCCGCCGATCTCGCCCGGATCCGCCGCGACACCACCGACCGCAAGCTCGCCGCGCGCACCGGCACCCCCGACATCCCCCGGTCGGCGTACTTCGACGACCCCCACAAGTTCGACGTCGAAGCCCAGGCGCCTGGCCTGAACTACGTCAGCGGCAACGCCCGGTTCGCCCGCGATCAATTCTGGCCTGTGCTCAAAGACATCTCGATGTACTCACTGCGCGTCAGCGAGGACGGGATGCGCGAACCGCACTGGCACCCGGCGACCGCGGAGATGGGGTATGTGCGGCACGGCGACGCGCGGATGACGGTGATGAATCCCGACGGCACACTCGACACCTGGACGATGACCACCGGCGACATGTACTTCATCCCGCGCGCCTATCCGCACCACATCGAGAACATCGGCACCGACGAGTGGCATTTCCTGATCTTCTTCGACCAGCCTTTCCCGGCCGACATCGGTTACCGCGCATCCGCGAGCGCCTACTCACGCAAGGTCCTGGCCGCCGCATTCGACACCCACATCGAGGATCTGCCGCAGTTCCCGTTCACCCCGGCCGACCCGCTGATCGTGGCCCGCACCAACCCGGTCGATTGAAAGTTGGGATCGGTGGCGGCGCAGCACCGACAGGAATCGTTGCCGCGGGATCGATGGCCGGCGGAATCACGGTCGGCGGAAACGCATTCGGTCCGGCAAGCTCCCACGCCATCGACTGCCATCCCGTTCCGCGGATCGACGCTACACCCCGGCTGAGCAATTCGCTGGGAGATTTCGGGCAAACGACGACGGTGGATTGCCCGGATCCGGCGACCCCGGTGCCGGAGGCACCCGTGACGTTCACAGGTTCGTGACACGGCCGTTTCGGGCGTGCTCGACGCCGCCATCTGTGCCACCATCGAGGCGTGGGACTGACCGCTTCGCTGACCCGTGTCGGACGCCCCGCAGTGGCTCTGGCTTTCGCACTGTCGTATATCTCGACGGCAATTGCCCCGAATGCCGTTGCGCAACCACCGAACCCACCCGCGGTACCGCCCGCTCCGGGTCCCGTCGCTGTCGGACCCTCACCCGGTCCCCCGGCGGAGGTTCCGCTGGCGGCTCCCGCACCGGCCTGCCCCGATGTCGAGGTGGTGTTCGCCCGCGGCACGACGGAGGCGCCCGGACTCGGGGTGATGGGCCAGCAGTTCGTCGACGACCTGCAGTCCAAGCTCGCCGGTAAGTCGGTACGGGTCTATCCGGTCGACTATCCGGCCAGCCCCGATTTCCCGACCGCCGTCGCGGGCATCGCCGATGCGAGCACCCGCGTGCAGCAGACCGCGATGAACTGCCCGGACACCAAGCTGGTGCTCGGCGGCTACTCCCAGGGCGCGGCCGTGATGGGTTTTGTGACAACGGAATTGATTCCCGACGGAGTGTCGGCGTCCGAGGTGCCCGCACCGATGCCCGCCGACATCGCCGACCATGTCGCCGCGGTGACACTGCTCGGAACCCCGTCGGCACGGTTCATGGACGTGATCCAGCAACCTCCGGTGACGATCGGCGAGTTGTACCGGCCCAAGACACTCGACCTGTGCGTGCCGAACGACTTCGTCTGCTCCCCCGGCAACGACCTCGGCGCCCACGCCCGCTACATCTCCGACGGGCTGGTGCTGCAGGCCGCCGACTTCGCCGCGGCTCAGGTGGCGGCGGCCCCTGCCGAGGAGGACACCGAGAGCTGACCGGGCCGGCTCAGCCGATCGGCGGCGGCGTCGCCGCGGGCCCGAGCAGATCGGCGGCGGAGTTCGACGACGTCCGCCGCCACCGCCCGTAGAGCCGCAGCTCGCGCAGCGATGTCGCACCCGGCACCCACCCCCGCCGTGCGGCGAACCGCGCCACGGTGCGTAGGTAGCGATACGTCTCGGAGTACCAACGCCATTCGTACAGCCGGTCCGCCGACAGCACCCGCGCCAGTGCCTCGGATTCCACGCCCTGCAGATACGGCCGCACCCACGTCACCATCACCCAGGCCCGCTCGGCGGTGGCGGGCAGCGTCCACTCCAGGGCGGGGTCACCGGCGGTCATCGTGTGCCGCACCTCGGGTTGCGCCACAACGGATTCCGGCGACCCGAGCAGTTGCAGGGTGACGTTGTGGAAGATCCCGGGGCCGCCGACCTCGAACCGGATGCGGTGGCCGCCGTCGGCGAGTGCGTCGGCGCTGAACGCGACCAGCCCACCGACGGCGACGTAGCGGTGGAACACCCACTCGCTTCCCAGCGCGACGAGGTGGCGCACCGCGAGCAACACCGTGAACGTCGCGATCGTCACCGCGACGACGCTCCAAATCAGATCCACCCGCACAGACTGCCAGATACCGCCCCGGCATTCGGCGCCGAAAGCATCCGGAGCAGCGGCTACGCCCCGCGCTCGACCGGCAACCTGCCGCGCTCGACCGCGGCGACCAGCGCGGCGTGGTCGGCTTCGGTCTGATCGGCATAGCGGCGGGCGAACTTGCTGAACGCGTCGTCCACCTTCTCGGAGCGGCCCAGGTATCCGGCGATCATCGACGCACCGCTGGTGCGGGCATGCCCCTTGGCGAGCAACTGGCCGACGACACCGGTGTAGTCGATCAACGCCTTCGGGTCCATCGCGTCCAACGGGATCGTGCCCTTCATATTGCGGAACTGCCGCACGTAGAACTGCAACCCGTTGACCGTCGTCCAGCCCAGCAGCGGATCACTGACCGTCTGCAGCGCCTGCTGGTACTCGACCACCCGCTGGCCCTGGTGGGCGTGCCAGGCGGATTCGCCGTGCACGTAGCGGGCCAGCACCGAGCGGCGGGCCTGCTTGAGTTGCAGGAACACCACATCCTCGGGCGAGGAGCCTTCCAGCAGAGCCACATACGCGCGCAGGCCCACGCTGCCGACCCCGACCACCTTGTGCGCGACGTCGAGCAGGGTGTAGCCGCCGAGCACGCGTCGCCAGTGTGAGGCGAGCGTCGGCAGATATGCGTCGAGCGCCTCGGACAGCGCCTCGGCCTCGTCACCCGGTAACCGGGTGATCAGTGGCGGCTCCTCGACGATCCGGCGGACCCCGTCGACCTCCTCGGTGAAACGCGGCAGTGCGCGGTCACTGGTGCGGTTGCGGGCGCGCGCCGCCGACCGCCGCACCTCGTCGGCCAGCGGACCGGCCGTCTCCCCGGCGAGGCGGTCCACGTCCAGGCGGGTGAACGACCGGGAGAACAACGGCTCCTCAGCCAGCCGGCGGATCTCGGCGCGGTAGGCGGAGGTGCACGAGCGCACCGCCTCCTCGCAGTCCTGCTCGGACGCGCCGTTGTGACGGCCGGCGACCCAGATGCTGGCGACCAGTCGGCGCAGATCCCACTCCCAGCAGCCGGGGTGGGCCTCGTCGAAGTCGTTCAGGTCGATCACCAGGTCGCGTTCAGGGGACGCGTAGAACCCGAAGTTGCCCAGGTGCGAGTCACCACAGACGACCGGCATGATCCCGGTGGACGGCAGCCGGGCCACGTCGTCGGCCATCACCACCGCTGTGCCGCGCAGAAAACCATACGGCGAGGCGATCATCCGGCCCACCCGCACCGGGATCAGCCAGTCCAGCCGTCCGCGGTGGTTGGCCTCGATGAGCCGGATCGGGTCCGGTCGGTCCGGCGGCGGGGTCCAGTCGGCCAGCGAGCGCCGCGGTACGCGCTTGCGCAGGCTCTTGCCCAGTGCGTAGCGCTCGGCGCGGGTGACCGGCCGCCGGCGTAGCGAGTGGTAGGCCGAGCTGTCCGTCTCGGCCAGGACGGTATGTCGGATCGGTTCGTGACCCGGTGCGGCACTCATCGGTTCCATCGTGCGTGATGTGCGCCGTGGTGTGCGGGACCTCGGCGAATTCGCCGCGATACCGCGGGTGGACCGGCGGTCGGCTTAACTGAAGCCATGACGGATTCCGGTGCGGCCCGCGTCGCGGTATATCTCGACTTCGACAACATCGTGATCTCGCGGTACGACCAAGTCAACGGCCGTAACTCGTTTCAGCGCGACAAGGCCAAGGGGTTCGACGAGGTCCGCGACAAGCTGGACCGGGCCACCGTCGACGTCGGCGCCGTCATCGATTTCGCGTCGTCGTTCGGCACCTTGGTGCTCACCCGCGCGTACGCCGACTGGTCTGCGGAGATCAACGCCCGGTACCGCGGACAACTGGTCGGGCGCGCGGTGGACCTGGTGCAGTTGTTCCCCGCGGCGGCGTACGGCAAGAACGGAGCCGACATCCGGCTGGCCGTCGACGCCGTCGAGGACATGTTCCGCCTGCCCGACCTGACACACGTGGTGATCGTCGCCGGCGACTCGGACTACATCGCGCTGGCGCAGCGCTGCAAACGCCTCGGCCGCTACGTGGTCGGGATCGGGGTGGCCGGCTCTTCGAGCCGGATGCTGGCCGCGGCGTGCGATGAGTTCGTCACCTACGACGCACTACCCGGCGTGCCCGCACTGGAGCCGGCGCCGGTCACCGACGACAAGCCCGCGCCGAAGCGGCGGTCGACGCGCGCCAAGGCCGCCGCGGCGGACCCCGCCGAGGACCCGGAGCCGCCGGACCCGCAGGCCAGCGCGACCGGGTTGCTGACCCGCGCGCTGCGCATCGGGCTGGAGAAGGACGACGTGGAGTGGCTGCACAACTCGGCGGTGAAGGCCCAGATGAAGCGCATGGACCCGTCGTTCAGCGAGAAATCGTTGGGATTCCGGTCGTTCAGCGATTTCCTGCGCTCACGCTCCGACATCGTCGAACTCGACGAGAGCTCAACGATCCGGATGGTGCGCCTGCGCGACGGGGTGTGAACGTTGCGGCGACGAGTTCCCGATGAGTTCCGTGGGGCGGCGGGGTCTAGATGGTGACGATGAGGAGGCCCGATGAGCAGAACCAACCTGTCGATGTCCATCTCCGCCGACGGATACGTCGCCGGACCGCAGCAGAGTGAGCAACACCCGCTGGGCATCGGCGGCGAGCGGCTGCATCAGTGGCATATCGGGGCAGGTAGGGATCACCCGGTGAACCGTCAGGTCGCCGACGAGATGCTGGCCGGGATGAAGGCAACGATCATGGGGCGCAACATGTTCGGCCCGGTCCGCGGCGAGTGGGGTGACTCGGCGTGGCAGGGCTGGTGGGGTGACGAGCCGCCGTACCACTGCCCGGTATTCGTGCTCACCCACCATCGGCACGAGCCGATCGAACTCAAGGGCGGGACGACGTTCCACTTCGTCACCGACGGCATCATGGCCGCCTACGAGCAGGCCGCCGCGGTCGCCGATGGGGGCCCGATCTCGATCGCCGGCGGTGCGTTGTGTGCCCGCCAGGCGCTGGCGGCCGGCATCGTCGACGAGATCGACCTGCAGCTGAGTCCTGAGATCCTCGGCGCGGGTGAGCGGCTGTTCGACGGCTTCGAACCGGGTGCGCTGAACCTCGAGCTCGCCCGCGTGCTGGAGGCACCCGGCGTGGTGCACCTGCGCTACGACGTGCTCCGTTGAGGGCGCTGGATTCCATGAAAAAGGCCCCCCATTTCTGGGGGGCCTTTCTCTATCCGGTGGAGCTGCCGGGAATCGAACCCGGGTCCTACGGCATTCCCTCAAGGCTTCTCCGTGCGCAGTTCGCTATGTCTCTACTCGGATCTCCTGATCACGCGAACAAGTCAGGATGACGATCCCAGTCGCTGTTTGGTGTCCCGAGCAGTCCCGCGACCGGACTTCTCGGTTGATCCCTCTAGATGACGCCAGGATCCGGGTCGAGGGCTTTCCCGGGCTGACGGACCAGCTGTCGCTTAGGCAGCGAGAGCGTAGTCGCGCTGATTGGAATCGGCGCTTAATTGGTTACAACGACGCTTACGGTGGTCAGTTGTCTGCACCGGCACGCTTCCCTTGAATCGATGCGCGAAGTCGAAACCGTTCAGCCCCTCGCACACCCACCGACCGTCGGTGGGAGGTCCATACTACCGGCGATATCAACATCGGCCACCCGGTATTTACTCCCGCCGGTCAGCCCGGCTGCCCGACACCGCTGGTGTCGTTGCCGCGGCGATCCTCGGAGGTGTATTTGTCCCGGTCCAGCTCCTCGACCGGAACCGGCTTGCCGAACAGATGGCCTTGGGCGAACCTGCAGCCGGCCGCATAGACGGTATCGGCCTGCAATTTCGTCTCGATGCCTTCGGCGACGACGTCCATGCCGAGGTCGGTGCACAACCCGACGACGGAGCGGTACATCGCCAGATCCCGCTTCGGGTCCGCCCCGACGGCCAAGCTGCGGTCCAGCTTCACGATGTCCACCGGAAGCGCATGTAGGTAGGTCAACGTGTTGTAGCCCGCGCCGAAGTCGTCCAGCGCGATGCGCACCCCGATGTCGTTGAACCGCTCGATCTGGGCGGCGGCATAGGACAGGTCGACGATCGGGACGGTCTCGGTGATCTCCAGCACCAGCCGACTCGGCGCCATGCCGCATTCGTCGAACGTGCGGCGCACCTGTTCCTCGAAGGTCGGATTGCCGAGCCGTGCGGCGCCGACGTTGACGTGGATGTCGACGTCGAGGCCGGCGTCGCTGATCTCACGGCACGCAAGCCCGAGCACCATCGCATCGAGCGTCGCACCAAGCCCGGCCGCCTCGGCGACGGCGACGAACGTCTCCGGGGACACCACGATCCCGTTCGGCGCGGTCCACCGCGCCAGCGCCTCCAAAGCCACCGGTGTCTGACCGGGGAGTCGGACCACCGGCTGGTAGGCCATGCTGAACCCGGCGGGCACACCGCCCTTGGCTTCCCGCAGCACGGCCGGGAATTCGGCGCGCACCCCCGACGACGGCTGGTACACCACCGCGGTGTCCTTACCGATGCGCTTGCCCGCATACATCGAGACGTCGGCCTGCCGCAGCAGGTCGTCCGGGGTCTGCGCGCTGGCCCGTCCACCGGATCTGACCAGCCCCATGCTGGCGCTGACCCGCACCGAGGAGCCGTGGATCGGGAACGGCGCGCGCAGCGCCACCCGCAGCCGATCGGCGACCAGCTCGGGGATGTCGCGTACGCCGTCGACCAGAATGGCGAACTCGTCCCCGCCGATGCGGGCGAGGGTGTCGTTGCTGCGCACGTACCGGCTGAGCCGTTCCCCTACCGCGCACAGCAGCTCATCGCCACCCGCGTGCCCGAACCGGTCGTTGACCTCCTTGAAGTCGTCGAGGTCGACGAAGATCAGCACGAAGTCGCCGTGTTTGATCGCCTCGTCCAGCCGCTGTGCGAACATCACGCGGTTCGGCAGGCCGGTGAGCGGGTCGTGCAGCACCTGGTACCCGAGCCGCCGCTGCGCGTCGTACAACCTGTTGGTCAACTGACGCTGGGCGCCCATCGCGACGATCTGGCGGGCCGCCACCAGGATCACCATCACCAGGGTGGTCGCCACCACCAGCCGCCCCAGGACATGTCCGGTGAGCACGTGGTAGGACAACAGGTTCGTGATGCCGACGAATCCGGCGTAGGGCAGCGTCAGCTGGGCCCAGTCCATCGGTTGGAACCGACCGGTGCGTCGCACGAAGTCGTTTCGTTCACGGAACGACAACGCGATGAACAGGGGTCCGAGCACCACCCCGACACCTGCCCAGATGTGGGCCCCGGGCTCGTCGATGGAGTCGAAGTAGGCGACCACCCGGTCGGAGGCGATCACGACCACCAGACCGCACGCGAGCTGAAGGTAGTTCGGGCGGAACGGCCGGTCGGCGGGATACATAGTCGCGATCACCGCCGCCAGCACCACGACGACCAGCTCGGACACCGCGTAGGCGACGTCGACTGCGAAGACATCCGAGCGCGGCCAGGAGTACGCAGACGATGTGCCGTAGCTCCCCATCGCGACCAGGATCGCGAACGCGGCCGCCGCCACACCGCCGTCGAGCACCGTCACGACCGCGGCGTGACGCAGCGACCCATCGGCAGCCACCGCCATCCCCCGCCCGGCGATCGCGAGCACCACCACCGACGCCAGCCCGAAGACCAGGAACATCCAGTACGGGATCACCCACGACCACGCAGGCACGGCAGAGTTGTTCCACCATGCGGTCTCACCGGCGAGCAGGCTGACGAGGGCCGCGACGGCCAGCAGCCGCCACAGCCGGGATAAGCCGTAGACGCGGCGCGCCACCCACAGTCCGTAACCGATCGCACCGACGGTGATGCAGACCTGAAGGACTGCCTCCAGCCGCAGGGCCGCCGCCTCGCCCCACAGTGCGAACCCGTTGACGGTCACCAGCAGCGTGGCTGCGACCACCAGAGCCGCGCGAATGCGATAGCCCGTGACGATCCCCCACCCCCTCATCCCCGGTTGGCGCGATACGCCTGTCCTGTGCCCCGTCGAGATGGGGACTAACCGGACGCGATCATCGCGACGGCGGCGAGCGCGAGCACCATCCCGACGGCCTGCGACCTGGACACCCTCTCCCGCAGCACCGCGATCGCAAGGACCACCGTGGCCGCCGGATACAGCGCTATCAGCACGCCCGCCAGGGACAATAATGACGACTGCAGGGCCAGCAGCGTGGCGATATTGGCAACGGTGTCCAGCACACCGGCGAGGACGGCCAGCCGCATCGGTACGCCCCGCTCGATCACCAGGTTGGCGGTGAAGAAGGCCGCGAGCAGCACGATGACCACCGCCGCGAACCGCCCGAAGACCAGCGGCCACAGCTGCGCCTCCCGCGGGACCTGATGCAGGATCACGAAGTTCATCCCGAACGCGACGCCGGACCCGATGGTGAGCCAGGCGACCTTGGCGGTGAACCGGTGCGGCTTGACGTCTTCGTCGGAGGCCTCGCGACTGACCAGCACCACGGCCACCAACGCCAGCACGACCCCGATGCCGGCGATCACGCCCGGGCGTTCGCCCAGGATCAGGCCGGCCAGCACCGGGATGCCCGCGACCAGCACCGCGGTCAGCGGCGACACCACCGCGATCGGTCCCGATCCCAGCGCCGCGTAGAACCACCACACCCCGAACGCCTGCACCACCCCGGCCAGCAGGCCCCAGGCCAGCGCCGGCGTGCTGAACTGCCCGCCCAGCGGGACCGCCGCGGCGATGAGCAGGACCAGCGCGATCGGATAGGAGATGACGACGACCCGCAGCGCGGCGACCCGGCGCGACGCGACACCGCCCACGAAATCGCTGACGCCGTAGCCGAACGCGGCGACGAGTGCGCTGAGGATCCCCGTCAGGAGGGCATGCCTTTGACCCGGCGGCCGAGCTCGCGGGTGACCTCTCGCTGGGCGTCACGGCGCGCGATGTCCTGGCGCTTGTCGTGCGCCTGCTTGCCGCGCGCGAGCGCCAGCTCGACCTTGACCTTGCCGCCGGTGAAGTACAGCGACAGCGGGACCAGCGTGAGGTTGCCGTCGCGGATGCGGCCGACCAGGTTGTCGATCTGCTTGCGGTGCAGCAGAAGTTTGCGGTTGCGCCGCGGCGCGTGGTTGGTCCACGTGCCGTGGTGATACTCGGGGATGTGCAGGTTGCGCAGCCAGATCTCGCCGTCGTCGACGGTGGCGAACGCGTCCGCCAGCGACGCGGTGCCGTCGCGCAGGCTCTTGACCTCGGTACCCATCAACGCGACCCCGGCCTCGTAGGTCTCCAGGATCGAGTAGTTGTGCCGAGCCTTCCTGTTGGTCGCCACGACCTGGTTGTTGGTGTCCTTCGTGGTCTTGGCTTTCTTGGCCACCGCTACCTTCGTACGTAGAGCCGCAGCGTGACGTAGGCCGTGAGTCCGGACATCGCCAAGCCGAGGAACAGCATCCACGGCGCGCTGTAATAGAGAACGTCAGCGTAGTCGACCTTGGCAATCAAATTCGCCTGATAAAACTGGTCGAGCGCGTTCTCCAGGAACAGTGCCCGCACGGTGATCAGACCGACGATCGCTATCAGAACGCCGATCAGCGCGGCCAGCATCGCCTCCACCAGGAACGGCAACTGGGTGTACCACCGGGTCGCACCGACCAGGCGCATGATCCCGATCTCGGTGCGCCGGGTGTACGCCGCGACTTGGACCATGTTCGCGATCAACAGGACCGCGCCTATCGCCTGGACCAGAGCGACCGCGAACGCGGCCTTGCTGATGCCGTCGAGCACCGCGAAGAGTCTGTCTATCAGCTCTTTCTGGTTGAGCACGCTGAGTACGCCGGGTTGCCCGACCATCGCTTCGTCGAAGCTCTGGTGTTGTTCGGGGTCGGTGAGCTTGACGACGAACGACGCCGGGAACGCGTCCTTGCCCGCGACGTCCTTGTACTGCGGGAACTTCCGGATGGCGTCCTCGTAGGCCTCGTCACGGTTGAGGAAGCGCACCGACCGGACGTCGTCGCGGTCCTCGATCGTCTGGCGCAGCGCCTTGCACGGATCGTCGTCGCACGTCGGATCGTTGGCCGACACGTCTTCGGTCACGAAGACCTGGCTCTCGACGCGGTCGAGGTAGATGGCGCGCGACTGATCGGCGAGGCGGACCACCAGCAGCCCGCCACCGAACAGGCCGATGGAGATCGCGGTGGTCAGGATCATCGCGACCGTCATGGTCACGTTGCGGCGAAGCCCGGTGAGGACCTCGTTGACGAGAAAGCCGAAGCGCACTTAGCGATCCATTCCGTAGACGCCGCGCTGTTCGTCGCGAATCAGGCGGCCGAGTTCGAGTTCGACGACCCGTTGGCGCATCGAGTCGACGATGTGGTGGTCGTGGGTGGCCATGACCACCGTGGTACCCGTGCGGTTGATCCGCTCGAGCAGGTCCATGATGTCCTTGCTGGTGTCGGGGTCCAGGTTGCCGGTGGGCTCGTCGGCCAGCAACACCAGCGGCCGGTTCACGAATGCCCGCGCGATCGCGACGCGCTGCTGCTCCCCGCCGGACAACTCGGCGGGCAGCCGGTTGGCTTTGCCGGACAGGCCGACCATCTCGAGCACGTCAGGCACGACCCGGTTGATGGTGTCGGCCCGCTTGCCGATGACCTCCAGCGCGAAGGCCACGTTCTCGAACACCGTCTTCTGCTGCAGCAGCCGGAAGTCCTGGAACACGCATCCGATGACCTGCCGCAGACCGGGGATGTGCCGGCCCGACAGCTTGTTCACATGGAACTTGGAGACCCGGATGTCCCCGGACGAAGGGTGCTCCTCGGCGAGCAGCAGCCGCATGAACGTGGATTTGCCGGAACCCGATGGCCCGATGAGGAAGACGAACTCACCCTTGTCGATTTTGACCGAGACATTGTCGAGCGCCGGGCGGGCGGACGACTTGTACTGCTTTGACACACGGTCGAGGGTGATCATCACGGCACGCCAGTGTAGCGGTGCGAGGTGTTATCGCCCCGGCACTAGGGCGCCGGTGGCGTCGGCGTCGGAGCCTCGTCCGGCGGCGCGACGGTCGTCGGCGTCGGCGCCGCCGGTGCCTGGGTGAAGGTCTGCGGCGGCTGCGGACCGAACCCGTCGGGGTCGATGACGGTCGTGGACGGGCCGAACGGGATCAGCGGTCCCGGCGGGCCCTCGGTCGTCGTCTCCGACGGCGACGTCGTCGTCGGAGTCGTGGTCGGCGGGGGTGTCGTCGTGGTGGTCGTGGTCGTCGTGGTGGGCGGTGTGGTCGTCGTGTACTCCGGCACGCGGGTCTGGACGTTGGTGCGCGGCACCCAGGTGTAGTTCGGGTCGGGCACGAATCCCGGGGGCACCACCTGCTGTGCGGGGTCGACGGCCGGCGCCTGCGGCTCGGGCTGATAGTTCTGGTTCACCCAGAAAAGTGCGACGAACACCACGATCAGTCCCGCCGTGGAGGTCCGCATCCGTCCGCCGAACAGATAGTTCGGCCAACCTCGGTCCTCGGCGACCCTCTTGAACGAGAACCTCACGCGTCGGTCTCCGCCCGCTCGCCCTTGGGTTCGTGCTCGGCGGCCCTGGCGGGATGCGGAATCGCGGCCACCACCGGCGGCGCGAGCTCACCCGGGGCGACGATGCCGGCGACGCGCAGCGCGCGGACCACCAGCACCCGCATCCGACGGCCCACCTCGAACTGCTTGCCCGGCAGCGTGCGGGCCACCATCCGCAGGTTCACGGTGTCGAGTTCGATGCTCTCCACGCCCATCAGCTGTGGCGGGTCGAGCAGCAGATCCTTGAGCTGCGGGTCGTCGATGGCGTTGCTCGCGACCTCGTGCAGCACATCGTTGACCGCGTTGAGGTCCGCCGAGGTCGGCACCGGGATGTCGATGACGGCGCGGGCCCAATCCTTGGAGAGGTTGACCGTCTTGACGATCTGGCCGTTGGGGATGGTGAACATCTCGCCCTCCGACGAGCGCAGCTTGGTCACGCGCAGCGTGACGTCCTCGACGGTGCCCTCGGCGGGCAGCGCGATCCCGGAGACGGTGAGCGCGACGAGGTCACCGAACCCGTACTGCTTCTCGGTGATGATGAAGAATCCCGACAGCAGGTCCTGGACGAGGCGCTGCGCACCGAAACCGAGCGCGGCGCCGATCACCGCGGCCGGGGCGACCAGGGAGCCGATGGGGATCGCGAGGATGTCGGTGATCTGCACCGCGACCATCACGAACAGCAGCGCGACCGCCAGCCACGAGATCACCGATGCGACGGCCTGCCGGTGCTTGGCGCTCTCGGAGCGCACCAGCTGGTCGCTCTCCTGGTATTCGGCGTCGATGCGGCGCGTGACGCGCTGGGCCGCCCAGTTGATGAAGCGGGCCGCGAGCAGTCCGCCGATCATCAGCAGGGCGATCCGGACACCGCGGTCGAGGATCCAGACCCCGATGTCACCGCGCCAGAAGCCGTGCCAGCGCGAGGCCAGGTCGAATGCGAGCACGGTGGTGTTCAAGGTTATTCGTCGTCGTCTTTCTGGTTGCGCCACCGGATCCCTGCCTCCAGGAACCCGTCGATGTCGCCGTCCAGCACCGCGGCTGGGTTTCCGACCTCGTACTCGGTGCGCAGATCCTTGACCATCTGATAGGGGTGCAGAACGTAGGACCGCATCTGGTTACCCCAGGAACTGCCGCCGTCACCTTTCAGCGCGTCCATCTCGGCACGTTCCTCTAACCGCTTGCGTTCCAACAGCTTTGCCTGCAGCACGCGCATCGCGGAGACCTTGTTCTGCAGCTGACTCTTCTCGTTCTGGCACGTGACGACGATCCCGGTCGGGATGTGGGTCAGGCGCACCGCCGAGTCGGTGGTGTTCACCGACTGGCCACCGGGCCCACTGGAACGGTAGACGTCGACGCGGACGTCACCCTCGGGAATGTCGATGTGGTCGGTGGTCTCGGTGACCGGGAGGACCTCGACCTCGGCGAACGAGGTCTGACGCCGGCCCTGGTTGTCGAACGGGCTGATCCGCACCAGCCGGTGGGTGCCCTGTTCGACCGACAGCGTGCCGTAGGCGAACGGGGCGTGCACCGCGAAGGTGGCGCTCTTGATGCCGGCCTCTTCGGCGTAGGAGGTGTCGTAGACCTCCACGGGGTAGTCGTGCTGTTCGGCCCAGCGGATGTACATCCGCATCAGCATCTCGGCCCAGTCCGCGGCGTCCACTCCCCCGGCGCCGGAACGGATGTTGACCAGCGCCTCGCGCTCGTCGTACTCGCCCGACAGCAGGGTGCGGACCTCCATGGCCTCGATGTCCTCGCGCAGCTTCGCCAGTTCCGCGTCGGCCTCGGCGACCTCTTCCGGCCCGCCCTCTTCGGCGGCGAGCTCGTAGAGCACCGGCAGGTCGTTGAGCCGGCCGCGCAGGCCCTCGATGCGGCGCAGCTCGTTCTGGGCGTGCGACAGGTCGCTGGTCACCTTCTGGGCGCGCGCCTGGTCGTCCCACAGGTTGGGGTCGGACGCGTCGCTTTCGAGCTGTTTGATGCGACCGCGGAGGCCGTCGACGTCAACGACGCGCTCCACAGTGGTGAGCGTCGTGTCGAGGGCGGCGATGTCGGCTTGGCGGTCGGGATCCACGGGAGAACAGGTTACTCACTCCGGCGACGCTGCTGGCTGTCGATGCCCGGACCTGGAATTTCACACCCGCCGTCCCAGAATCCCGTCGAGGTCGATCTTGGCGTTCTAAAGTCGGGTTCGGACCCTCGCCCGGCCGCGTCGCGACAGCCCCTTGCGCGCGCCCGGGCAGCGACAGAAAGCGTGTGCATGCCCGAATTGCGGCCGTACTACGTGGCCATCGTCGGCTCGGGACCCTCCGGGTTCTTCGCCGCCGCCTCATTGTTGAAACACGGTGCCTCCGAAGGGAACCGCGACGTGCGCGTCGACATGCTGGAGATGCTGCCCACCCCGTGGGGGCTGGTGCGCTCCGGCGTCGCCCCCGACCACCCGAAGATCAAATCCATCAGCGCCCAGTTCGACAAGATCGCGCTCGACCCGCGATTCCGGTTCTTCGGCAACCTCGTCGTCGGCGACCATGTGCACCCGGCCGAGCTGGCCGAACGCTACGACGCGGTGGTCTACGCGATCGGCGCGCAGTCCGACCGCGCGCTCGGCATCCCGGGCGAGGATCTGCCGGGCAGCGTGGCCGCCGTCGACTTCGTCGGGTGGTACAACGCGCATCCGCACTTCCAGGAGATGTCGCCGGACGTCTCCGGCGGCCGCGCGGTGGTGGTCGGCAACGGCAACGTCGCCATCGATGTGGCGCGCATTCTGGTCAGCGATCCGGACATCCTCGGCGAGACCGACATCTCCGACCATGCGCTGGAGTCGCTGCAGACCCGTGGTGTGGAGGAAGTGCTGCTCATCGGCAGGCGCGGTCCGCTGCAGGCGCCGTTCACCACCCTGGAACTGCGTGAGCTCGGTGATCTGGAGGCGCTCGGCGACGTCGACGTGATCGTCGACCCGGCGGACTTCGCCGACATCACCGAGGAGGATCTGGAGGCGGCGGGCAAGACGGTCCGCAACAACATCAAGGTGTTACGCGGGTACGCCGAGACCACCCCGAAGGGAGCACGCCGGCGGATCGTGTTCCGGTTCTGCACCTCCCCGATCGAGATCAAGGGCGACGGCAAGGTCGAATCGATCGTGCTGGGCCGCAACGAGCTGGTCCGGGATGCCGACGGGCGGGTCAGCGCCAAGGACACCGGCGAGCGCGAGGAGGTGCCGGCGCAGCTGGTGGTGCGCGCCGTCGGCTACCGCGGCCTGCCGACGCCCGGGCTGCCGTTCGACGAGCGCTCCGGGACGATCCCGCACACCGACGGCCGGGTCGAGGGCAGCCGCAACGAGTACGTCGTGGGCTGGATCAAGCGCGGCCCCACCGGTGTGATCGGCAGCAACAAGAAGGACTCGGCGGACACGGTCGAGACGCTGCTGGCCGACCTCAGCGCCGGCGAGGTCGCCGAGCTCGGTGACGGACACCTGGAGCAGGTGGAGCGTTGGCTACTGGAGCGCCAGCCCAAGCTGGTGACGACCGAGCACTGGAAGCTGATCGACGAGCACGAACGCACGACCGGTCAGGGATCGGGCCGGCCGCGGGTGAAGTTGACGAGCGTGGCGGACCTGCTCCGGATCGGGCACGGCTGACGACGAAGCGGGCGAGGGACGAGCCCGTGAGGAGTCGGCCCATCCAGCACGGCTGACGATCGAGCACGCCTGACGACGAAGCGGGCGAGGGACGAGCCCGTCAGCTGTACGGCGCGGGCGGCGGCGGATCGGCCGGCGGCATCGGCTCGGGTCGCGAACCGAACGCCCACTTCTCCGGGTTGCGCGGGTTGTACATCACGTCGATGAGCTGACCCATCGTCGGCCAGGCGTTCACGTCGACGGCGAGCCGCGCGTAGACGGTGTACTCGTTGACGGTCGGTCCGTTGATCACGCCGGTGATGGTGACGAACTGCTCGCCGCTGACCCCGTCGGGGCGCGGGCTGACCCCGGTGACCAGCAGCGTGCCGGGCGCCCAGTCGGCGCCGGCGCCCCGTCCTCGTCGCAGCAGCGGCCGCGCCAGGAGCACCAGCGCGCCGACGAGCAGCAGGATCATTGCGAGTTCGAACACACGGCCATGGTAGGCATGCGCCTATGAGCACCATCGCCGACGACGTCGCCCTCGCGCTCCGACTGGCCGATCAGGCCGACACGTTGACCATGAACCGCTTCGGCGCGGTCGACCTTCGGGTCGAGACGAAACCGGACCTGACGCCGGCCACCGACGCCGATCTGGACACCGAGAAACTGCTGCGCGCGCAGCTGTCCGATCACCGTCCCGCGGATTCGGTCTTCGGCGAGGAGTTCGGCGGCACCAAGGAGTTCACCGGCAGGCAGTGGGTCCTCGATCCGATCGACGGCACCAAGAACTTCGTCCGCGGCGTGCCGGTGTGGTCGACGCTGATCGCGCTGCTCGACGATGGCGTGCCGGTGGTCGGCGTGGTCAGCGCCCCGGCGCTCGGGCGGCGATGGTGGGCCGGACACGGGCAGGGCGCGTTCACGTCGTTCGGCGACAGCACGCGGCAGATCTCGGTGTCCGGAGTCGGCGATCTCGACTCGGCGAGCCTGTCGTACTCGGATCTGACAACCGGCTGGGACGACAAACGGCCTCGGTTCGTTGAGTTGCTCGACACGGTGTGGCGAGTCCGGGGCTACGGCGACTTCTGGTCCTACTGCCTGGTCGCCGAAGGCGCGGTGGACGTGGCGGTGGAGCCGGAGGTGAAGCTCTGGGACCTCGCGCCGCTCGACATCCTGGTCCGCGAGGCCGGTGGCCGGTTCACGGATCTGTCGAACAACGTGGGCCCGCACGGCGGAAGCGCGGTGGCCACCAACGGATTGCTGCACGACGCGGTGCTCGCCGCGCTGGCGGACTGAGGCTGTTGCCCGCGGCCTTGTGAGTTCGGTAACAGAACGGCCTACCTTACTCATCAGTCAGTTCGCTTACCTTACTCTGGAGTCAGTTGCGCGATCGCGCATCACCGACTCACACGAGGGCCGTTGACAATGACGAACACCAGTCCGTCCAAACGGACCGACCGCGAGAGCGCCGTCGGCCTCCACAAGCACCGCCGGACCGCGGTCGACATCGGGATCGCGCTGCTCACCCCGCTCGTCGGGCAGGAGTTTCTGGACAAGCACAACCTGCGCGATCCGCTCAACCGCGGCATCAAGTACGGCGTCAAGCACGCGTTCTCCGCGGCTGGGGCCGCGACGCGCCAGTTCAAGCGGGTCCAGGGTCTCGGCAAGGCCCCGGTCCGGCTCAAGTCCAGCGGCGCCGACTACTTCGACCTGACCCCCGACGACGACCAGAAGATGATCGTCGAGACGGTCAGCGAGTTCGCCGAGGAGGTGCTGCGGCCCGCCGCCCACGACGCCGACGCCGCCGCGACCTATCCGGCGGACCTCATCGCCAAGGCCGCCGAACTCGGCATCACCGCGATCAACGTCCCCGAGGACTTCGAGGGCATCGCCGAGCATCGCGCCACCGTCACGAACGCACTCGTCGCCGAGGCGCTGGCGTACGGCGACATGGGTCTGGCGCTGCCCATCCTCGCGCCCGCCGGCGTCGCGTCGGCGCTGACGCACTGGGGCAGCGCCGACCAGCAGGCGACCTATCTGAGTGAGTTCGCCGGCGAACACGTCCCGCAGGCCAGCGTCGCGATCGCCGAACCGCATCCGCTGTTCGATCCGACGATGCTCAAGACGACCGCGGTCCGCACCCCCAGCGGGTACCGCCTCGACGGAGTGAAGTCGCTGGTGCCCGCGGCTGCCGATGCCGAGATGTTCATCGTCGGCGCGCAGCTCAACGGCAGGCCCACACTGTTCGTCGTCGAGGCGTCGACCTCCGGCGTGACGATCACGGCGGACCCCAGCATGGGCATCCGTGCGGCCGCGCTGGGCAAGGTCGAACTCCACAACGTCACCGTCCCGCTGAGCGCACGGCTCGGCGAGGACGTTTCCGAAGCCGAGCACGCCCAGACCTATTCGGAGGCCATCGCACTGTCCCGGCTCGGCTGGGCCGCGCTGGCGGTGGGCACCTCGCACGCGATGCTCGACTACGTCATCCCGTACATCAAGGAGCGCACCGCGTTCGGCGAACCCATCGCGCACCGGCAGTCGGTGGCGTTCATGGCCGCCAACATGGCCATCGAACTCGACGGCCTGCGGTTGATCACCTGGCGCGGCGCCGCCCGCGCCGAGCAGGGGCTGTCGTTCGCCCGCGAGGCCGCGCTGGCCAAGAAGCTGGGCACCGACAAGGGCATGCAGATCGGTCTCGACGGCGTGCAGTTGCTCGGCGGCCACGGCTACACCAAGGAACACCCGGTCGAGCGCTGGTACCGCGATCTGCGGGCCATCGGCGTCGCCGAGGGTGTCGTCGTTCTCTAGGAAGGTCTTTCGGACATGGCTATCAACTTGGAAATGCCCAAGAAGCTGCAGGCGGTCATCGAGAAGGGCCACCAGGGTGCCGCAGAGATGCTGCGGCCGATCTCGCGCAAGTACGACCTCGCCGAGCACGCCTACCCGGTCGAACTCGACACGCTGGCCGCGCTGTTCGAGGGCATCACGGACGCCAAGACGATCTCGTTCGCCGGCACCGACGCGTTCCGCGCCGGCGACGGCCCGAAGGAGAACGTCAACGGCGCCAACATGTCCGCGCTGCTGAACGCACTGGAGGTCAGCTGGGGTGACGTCGCCCTGCTGCTGTCGGTGCCGTATCAGGGGCTGGGCAACGCGGCGATGTCCGGGGTCGCCACCGAGGAACAGCTCGAGCGGCTCGGCAAGGTGTGGGCGGCGATGGCCATCACTGAGCCCAGCTTCGGCTCCGACTCGGCGGCGGTGTCGACCACCGCGACCCTCGACGGCGACGAGTACGTCATCAACGGCGAGAAGATCTTCGTCACCGCCGGTTCGCGGGCCAGCCATATCGTGGTGTGGGCGACGCTGGACAAGTCGAAGGGACGCGCGGCGATCAAGTCGTTCATCGTCCCGCGGGAGCATCCCGGCGTCACCGTCGAGCGCCTCGAGCACAAGCTCGGCATCAAGGCCTCCGACACCGCGGTGATCCGGTTCGACAACGCGCGCATCCCGAAGGACAACCTGCTGGGCAGCCCGGACATCGAGGTGGAGAAGGGCTTCGCCGGGGTCATGGAGACGTTCGACGCGACCCGTCCGGTGGTCGCCGCGATGGCCGTCGGAGTGGCCCGGGCAGCGCTCGAGGAGCTCCGCAAGATCCTCACCGACGCCGGCATCGAGATCGACTACGACAAGCCGGCACACGCCCAGAGCGCCGCCGCCGCCGAGTTCCTCCGGATGGAAGCCGACTGGGAGGCCGGTTACCTGCTGACCGTGCGCTCGGCGTGGCAGGCCGACAACCGCATCCCGAACTCCAAGGAAGCGTCGATGGGCAAGGCCAAGGCCGCCCGGGTCGGCAGCGACATCACGTTGAAAGCCGTCGAAATGGCCGGAACCACCGGTTATTCGGAGCAGACACTGTTGGAGAAGTGGGCGCGCGACTCGAAGATCCTCGACATCTTCGAGGGCACCCAGCAGATCCAGCAGCTGGTCGTCGCGCGGCGACTGCTTGGCCTGTCCTCGGCCGAACTGAAATAGACCCGCGTCGCCCCGTCGCCCGCACCGATGTGGGAGGATCGCCGGACGCCGACGTGTGAGGCGGTGCCGCTGGACGAATGAACGCCCGCCCGCCTCAGACGTGGTCGAGGGGGCACCATGGCCGGACCCAGCGGATTCGCCGTCGATCCCGCGCTGAGCGATCTGTACAAGGACCTGCACCGGCATCCCGAACTCGGATTCGGCGAGCACCGGACCGCGGCGATCGTGGCGGATCGGCTGCAGGCGGCCGGCGCCGAGGTGACCACCGGTGTCGGCGGCACCGGTGTCGTGGGTGTCCTCAAGAACGGGGACGGCCCGACGGCGCTGTTGCGGGCGGACATGGATGCACTGCCGATCAGGGAGCAGACCGGCCTCGACTACGCCAGCACCGCCACGGCCACCACAGCCGACGGCGCGACGGTGCCGGTGGCACACGCGTGCGGCCACGACATGCACACCACCTGCCTTCTCGGCGCCGCGACAGCTCTGGCCGCCGACCGGTCGCGCTGGTCGGGCACCGCCCTGCTGGTGTTCCAGCCCGCCGAGGAGCTGGGTGCCGGCGCCCAGGCCATGGTCGACGACGGACTGTTCGACCGGTTCGGACGGCCCGACGTGATCCTGGGCCAGCACGTCGCCCCGCTTCCGGCCGGCAAGATCGCCGGCCACCCCGGTCCGGCGTACGCGGCGTCGGACTCGTTGCGGGTGCGGTTCATCGGCCGCGGGGCGCACGGTTCGATGCCCGAGGCCTCGGTGGACCCGGTCGTGATGGCGTCGGCGGCGGTGATGCGCCTGCAGACGGTGATCTCCCGAGAGGTTCCCAGCATCGCGGTCGCCGTGCTCACGGTCGGGTCGATCCACGCCGGCGATGCCGCCAACGTGATTCCCGGGCACGCCGAGATCCAACTCAACATTCGCAGCTACGACACCGCGGTGCGGCAGCGCATCCTCGACGCCGTCCACCGCATCGTGCGCGCCGAAGCCGCCGCCGCAGGGGCACCCGAGGACCCCGAGATCACGTCGACCGAACACTTCCCCATCGTCACCAACAGCCCCGAGGCGTTGCACCGGACTCTCGACGCCTTCGCGCTGTGGCTGGGCAGGGACAACATCCTGGATCCCGGCGCGGGGGCGGGCAGTGAGGACGTCGGCGTGCTGGCCACCAGTTCCGGTGCGCCGCTGTCGTTCTGGCTTCTCGGTGGCGCCGACCCGGCCCTGTTCACCACCGGCGACCTGAGCGACCCGGCGTTGCTCCGCGTTCCGTCGAACCACTCACCCAAGTACGCGCCCGATCTGCCGCAGACCCTCCCGGTCGGGGTGGGAGCGCTGGTGACCGCGGCGCGGACCTGGTTGCCCGCGGCAGGCTGACAGCGCCGAACGGACCAAAAACCCGGGCAGCGCTTGTTACGGTGCGCTCGTGGAGCATCGCATCACGTGCCCCCTGTGTGAGGCGATGTGCGGCCTTCGGGTCACAGTCGAGCACGGCATCGCGACGTCCGTCCGAGGTAACGCCGACGACGTGTGGTCACGCGGACACCTGTGCCCCAAAGGCGCGTCCCTGCAACAGATCCACCACGATCCGAACCGGCTCCGGCAGCCGTTGGTGCGTACCGCCTCCGGCGAGCACGTGCCGGTGTCGTGGGAGGACGCATTCGCCGAGACCGAGCGGGTGCTGCGTCCTGTCCTCAACCGATACGGCGCCCGTGCGGTCACGGTGTACATCGGCAACCCGGTCGCGCACAACCTCGCATTGGAGACCTATGTCGGCGCGCTGATCGGCATGGCCGACGCTGCCGGGATGCCGGCCTACTACACGCCGGGCACCGTCGACCAGTGGCCGCTGAACGTGGTGAGCGCGCTGCTGTTCGGCGGGATGTGGAATTCGCCGGTTCCCGACCTGGACCGTACCGACCACCTGATGATGCTGGGCGCCAATCCATCTGCGTCGCAGGGATCGATGCTCTCGGCACCCGACATCATGGGACGCCTGGCCGCGATCGGTGCGCGCGGCGGCCGGGTGGTCGTCGTCGACCCGCGCCGGACCCAGACCGCACGACGCGCCTCGGAATGGGTTCCGGTGCGCCCCGGCACCGACGCGCTGCTGTTGTTCGCGATCCTGCACACGCTGGCCGAGCGCGGTGATATCCGCCGCCCGCCACACCTGCGGGGCATGGTCGACGGTCTCGACGACGTGATCGCGTTCGCGGCGGAGTTCTCCCCCGAGCGTGTCGCGGACACCACCGGGATCCCCGCGCCGACGATCCGGCGGCTGGCGGCGGACCTGTCCGCGGCCGAGCGTCCCGTGGTGTACAGCCGGATCGGCGCGTGCACGCAGGAATTCGGCACGCTGGCCACCTGGCTGGTCTTCGTCCTCAACGTGGCACTGGGCAGCGTGGACGCCCCCGGCGGCGCATTGTTCCCGAAAGCCGCGGTGTGGTCGCCGATGTTCATGAAACCGCCGGACCAGGACGGGCCCGGCTGGCGGTTCGGCCGCTTCCACAGCCGGGTGCGCCAGGCGCCCGAGGTGTTGGGCCAGTTCCCGATCAGCGCGCTGGCCGAGGAGATCGACACCCCAGGCGACGGGCAGATCCGTGGCCTGATCACCGTCGCGGGCAACCCGGCGGTCTCGGCACCCGGTGCCGGCCGCCTCGACGCGGCGCTCGGCGGGCTGGACGCGATGGTCTCCGTGGACAACTGGCTCAACGAGACGACCCGGCACGCCCACGTGATCCTGCCGGGCCTGTCCCCGTTGGAACGCCCGCACTGCGACGACCTGTACTGGATGTATTCCCTTGCGTCGTGCGTGAAGTGGTCGGATCCGGTGCTGCCCCCAGCACCGGATCGGCCCGCCGAGTGGGAGCTGATGCTGCGCCTGGCCGGTGCGATGCTCGGCACCCCGGTGCCGGTCGTGGACGTCGCCGCGATGGATGACCTGTACACCCAGGGCATCATCTACACCGCGTGTCAGGCCGCCGACACCCCGCTGTTCGGCCGCGACCCCGCCGAGGTGTTCGGATCACTGAAAGGTGTTGGGCCCGAACGGTTGATCGATCTGGGTATCCGGGTCGGACCGTGGGGCGACGACCTCGGCACCAAGCCTGACGGGCTGACACTCGAAGGCGTGCGCCGTCACCCCGACGGGCTGCGGCTCGGCGAACTCGAACCGGGCCGGCTCGCCGAGGCGCTGACCACGCCGTCGGGACGCATCGAGTTGATGCACTCTCTGCTCGCCGCCGACATCCCGCGGCTGGCAGCCCGGATCGACCGTGGCAGCGACGATCTGGTGTTGACCAGCCGCCGCCATCTGCGCTCCAACAACTCCTGGCTGCACAACGTGTCGTCGCTGATGCGGGGAAAAGACCGTTGCACATTGCTGATCCATCCCGGCGACGCCGAGCGTCTCGACGTCGCCGACGGCCAACCGGTGGAGGTCAGCACCAGCGAGGGGTCGCTCGTCGTCACGGCCGAGGTGAGCGACGAGATGATGCCCGGTGTCGTCTCGCTACCTCACGGATGGGGGCACGGGGTCGCAGGCACTCGGCTCGACGTCGCCAACGCCCACCCCGGGGTTAACAGCAACCTGCTCAATCCCGCTGAGTTGATCGATGTTCCGAGCAACACCCAGGTGGTCAACGGTGTCCCGTGCCGCCTCAGAAGCCGTCGTGCACAACCACCCGGGTCCGCCCGGTGACCCCGCCGCCGAGGATGGTGCCCAGTACGTCGTCGACCTCGCGCACCGACACGTCGCGGGTGATCCGCGCCAGATGCTTCGGCAGCAGCTCGGTTTCGATCTGCGCCCAGGTCTCCCGGCGCGCACCGATCGGCAGCAGAACCGAGTCGATGCCGGCCAGCGTGACGCCGCGCAGGATGAACGGCATGACGGTCGTCGGCAGGTCCGGCGAACCGGCCAGTCCGGAAATGGCCGCGACGCCACCGTATTTCAGCGTGCTCAGCGCATAGGCGAGGGTCTTGCCGCCGACGCAGTCCACGACACCGGCCCAGTGCGCCTTACCGAGCGGACGCAGCTTGTCGTCGGGATCGGGCACCCGGTCGATCACCTCGGCGGCACCGAGCTCACGGAGCAGGTCACGCTCCTGCGACTTGCCGGTGGACGCGACGACCTCGTAGCCCAGCGCGGCGAGCAGGTCCACGCTGATGGAGCCGACTCCGCCGGTCGCCCCAGTCACCAGCACCGGGCCATCTGACGGCGTGACGTCGTGGGTCCGCAGCGCGTTGACGCTCATCGCCGCGGTGAATCCGGCGGTGCCGATCGCGGCGGCGTCGGCCGTGCTCAGGGTCGAGAGCTTGACGAGATAGTCCGCCGGATATCGGGCGGTCTGCGCGTACCCGCCGGCCCGGCCGGTGCCGATGTCCTGCCCGTGCGCCACGACACGGTCACCGACCGTGAAATCCGGTGAGGAGCTCGCCGTCACCGTGCCGGCCACGTCGATCCCGGGAATCAGCGGATATGACCGTGCCACGCCGCCCTTCGGGGTGACCGCCAGCGCGTCTTTGTAGTTCACGCTGGAGTACTCGACGTGGATCTCGACGTCACCGTCGGGCAGCGCGGATTCGTCGAGGACTTCGTGGCGCAGCACGATGCCGCCCTCGGCGTCCTCGTGGGCCACCATCGCATTGAATTGCGTCATGACGGCCACAGTAGCGATCCGAAGCGCCCGCGGTGGCCGCCTGCACAGGACACAACCCTGACCAGGACACGACCCTGAACAAGACACAACAAAGCCCCCGACCGATTCGGCCGGGGGCTTCGTTGGTTCAGCTGTGTCAGCCGAGCAGGTGCGCCTGCAGGTCAGGCTTCATGGCCTGCAGCTCCCGGCCCCAGTACGCCCAGTTGTGCGTACCGTTGTTGGGGAAGTTGAACACACCGTTGCGGCCACCGGCGGCGATGTAGTTGTCCTGGAAGGTCCGGTTGGTGCGGATCGTCAGGCCTTCGAGGAAGGTCGCGGGCAGGTCGCCGCCACCGAGCTCGTTGGGCGTGCCGTTACCGCAGTAGACCCAGATCCGGCTGTTGTTGGCGACCAGGTTCGGGATCTGCACCATCGGGTCGTTGTACTGCCAGGCCGGGTCGGTCTCGGCCGGGCCCCACATGTCGTTGGCCTTGTAGCCGCCGGCGTCACCCATGGAGATGTTGATCAGGCCGGGCCACCAGCCTTCGGACGGGTTCAGGAAGCCCGACATCGAACCGGCGTAGGTGAACTGGCCGGGGTGGTGGGCAGCGAGCACGAGCGCGGAGCCACCGGCCATCGACAGGCCGACGGCGGCGTTGTTGGTGGAGCGGACCTCACGGTTGGCCGCCAGCCACCCGGGCAGCTCCTGGGTCAGGAAGGTCTCCCAGTTGTAGGTGAGGCAGCCGTTCTTGCCGCAGGCGGGCTTGTACCAGTTCGAGTAGAAGCTGGACTGACCGCCGACCGGCATGACCACCGAGATGCCGGAGTCGAGGTACCACTCGAAGGCCTGGGTGTTGATGTCCCAGCCGTTGAAGTCGTCCTGCGCGCGCAGGCCGTCGAGCAGGTACAGCGCCGGCGAGTTCGGGCCGCCGCTCTGGAACTGCACCTTGATGTCGCGCCCCATCGACGGGGACGGGACCATCAGGTACTCGACCGGCAGGCCCGGCCGCGAGAATGCTCCGGCGGTGACCGTTCCTCCGGTGAGGCCGACCAGACCTGGCAGCAGCACCGCGGCGAAGGCGGCGATGCCGAGTCGGCGCGCCCAAGGCCCGCGAATCCTGTCAAGAAGTCTCATACCGTCAATCCATCCATCTTCCGGTACCGCCTGGCGCGGCTTGTCCCTGCGAGCTCCCCGGGGCGACATCCACGCCACGACATCACAGCGATGTCTTCACCGCGCTGTCTCACCACTCCGAATCTGTCATATAGGTACGGAGAGGCCCGAGAAACTTCAGTTGTAGCGGTTGCAGTAAAGCACGCGACCACGTCCTGAGAAAGCCCGGCCACGCCAGAAAGTGCGTTTTCGTACCGAGAAGTTAATTTGACGATCCCGACGAACAACGCCGCGATCTGGCGAAAGAACAGGGCCTTCGAGCCCGGTCCGGGGGCGCACCGGACGCGGTGACGGGGGTCACGTCCACCTCCGGTTCAGTAGGCTCCGCGAATGGCGAAGGGGCGCGCGAGCGCAGGTCGGCTGTCGGTGGACGACTGGATTCAGGCTGGTTACGCGATCCTGGCCGACGACGGCCTGGAGGCCCTCAAGCTCGACCGACTGTGCGCCCGGTTGGGCGTGACGAAAGGCAGCTTCTACTGGCATTTCCGCGATATGGCCGGTTATCGCGCCGCCCTGGTGCAGGCCTGGGGTGAACTTCGCGATCGGGATCGCCGCGATTTCGGTGTGTTGGATCATTTGCCGCCACGGGACCGATTGGCGCGAATGATGTCTTCTTTGCTCGGGGAAAAACAATGGACGCTGGAACGTGCAATGCGTGAATGGGCGCGCACCGATCCGGCGGTGGCCGCAAGCGTGCACGCGGCCGATCTGCTGGTGTTGCGCGCGGTGCGCGAAGCGTTTCTGGCCGCCGGGTTCGACGAGGACGACGCCGAGGTCCGCGCCAATGCCACCTTCGCTGCCGGCATCGGCTTTCTGCATCTGTCCGACGGCCCGCCCGACGCACGGTTGACGGCCCAGCGAGAGCGATTCCTCGAGCTGATGCTCGCGCACTGACCTTTCCATACCAAAAGGTATGGTAATTTCCGGCCATGACCGTGACCTCGACATCGCCGTCCTCCGTCACCCCCGAGTTCGTCCGCCGCCTGGCCGAGCGGGCCGCCGAAGCCGAACATCTGCGCCGGCTCCCGGAGGACACCCTCACCGACGCGACCGCGGCGGGGTTGTTCGACCTGCTCGTGCCGAGCCGCTACGGCGGGCAGCAGGCGCCGTTTCCGGCTCTGCTCGATCCGGTGCGGCAGATGGCCCACGGATGCCCCTCGAGCGCCTGGACGCTGGGTTTCTACATCCTTCACAACTGGATGCTCGCGCTGTTCAGCGAACAGGCACAGGCTGAGGGCTTCGCGGACCGGCCGTTCTTGGCCCCCGCCCCGCTGGCCCCGACCGGCCACGGCGTGAACTGCGACGGCGGGATCCGGCTGACGGGGCGCTGGTCCTGGGCCACCGGTGTCATGCACGGCAACTGGATCATGGTCGGGGCGCTCTGTGAGCGCACGCCGGGCGATCCGAGTTCGATCTACCCTCTGCTGGCGCTGCTGCCGATCGGCGACGTGCGTGTCGAGGACGTCTGGCACACCGACGGGATGCGGGCCACGGGTTCCAACGACGTCGTCATCGAGGATGCGTTCGTCCCGGCACACCGACTGGTCGAGGTCGCTGACATCTATACCGGCACCGCGCCCGGTTCGGCGCTGCACGATGCGGACACCTACCGCTGGCCGATGGTTCCCGCACTCGCGCTGCTGGCCGCGATGCCGGCGCTCGGCGCCGCCGAACGCGCCACCGAGATCTTCACCGAACGGCTGTCGCAGCGGTTCCTCGCCTACGAGGGAGTGATGCAGAAGGACAAGCCGGCCGCGTCGATCCACCTGGGCGGCGCATCGGTGCGGCTGCGCGCGCTCAGCGGTCTGCTCGCCGACACGGTCGGGGAGATCGAGGGCATCATCGCCGCCGGCGATCCCGTCGAGCGTCCGGTGCGCGCCCGCGCGCGTCTGGCCGCGGCGCACATCGTGCACGAGTCGCGCGCGGTGATCGGCGACCTCCTCGGCGCCTCGGGGGCCAGCGCCCACTTCCTCGACAATCCGCTGCAGCGGCTCAAGCGCGACGTCGACGTGATCGTCGGGCACGTCGTCTTCGACTACGACACCGGACGGGAAGTTGCCGGGGCGCTGACAATAGGGGCGAAGATCCCGCGCACCGCCATGGTGTGAACCCGGAAGGACGATGATGGCTGACACCGCACGCGACCGGCTCACGAAGTTCTTCCAGAAGAACATCGCGAACCGGGTCACGCGACAGCTGCCGTTTCAGACGCTGCTGGAGACGACAGGACGGAAGTCCGGTCAGCCACGCACCACTCCCCTGGGCGGCCGCCGCGTCGGTGACGAGTTCTGGTTCGTGTCCGAGTTCGGCGACAGGTCTCAGTACGTCCGCAACATCATGGCCGACCCGAACGTCCGGCTGCGGTTGCACGGGCGCTGGCATCGAGGTGTCGCGCACCTTTTGCCCGACGACGACGCCCAGGCGCGGATGCGCATGCTGCCGCGCTACAACAACGTCGGCGTGCGCACCTTCGGCACCAACCTGCTGACGATCCGGGTCGATCTGATCGACTGAGCCGCACCGCCAGGCTGCCGACCGGCCCCGAGTGCACGCTCTCTGACGCGTTTTCGCGCGAATCGACGCAGAAGGCGTGCATTCGGGCGTCCCCAGTCTGTCCGAGTATGCCTGTCCTCAAACCGCCGACAGACCATTGACCGCCCCCAGAACTAAAAGTAATGTCAGTTTCACTTCTGACTGAGGAGATGACAGTGGAGTCTTTCGTCCATCTGCGAAAAGGCAAGACCCCGAAGCGGATTCACGCTGACCTTGACGGACTCAAGGACGACGAACTGGGCCGGGGCGGTTTCGTCGGACGCACCGCGAACATGTACCGACGCAACGATCCGACGGCCTTCCGCACCGTCGGGCCGCTGCGTCCCACCGACGTGCTGAGCTCCGAACTCAAACCCGGTGACGCCACCGACGCCCGCGGCGGTCCCCTGTTGATGTTCCACAACGACGACTGCCAGGTGCTGCTGTCGCGACGCAGCGAGGAGATGCCGTTCTTCGTCCGCTACGTCGACGGCGACCTGCTGTCGTTCGTGCATCGTGGATCCGGTTCGCTGGAAACCGAACTCGGCCCGCTGAACTACCGCCAGGGCGACTGGATCTACATCCCGAAGGCCTGCACCTGGCGGCAAATCCCCGATCCTGGCCCCGACGGGACCACGACGCTGCTGATGGTCCAGGCCACCGACGAGTTCCGCGTCCCGCCCGCAGGCACCCTGGGCCGGCATTTCCCGTTCGACCCGTCGCAGGCCGTGATCCCGGAGCCACTGCCCATCGACACCGGCGAGGGTCCGCAGGTCGACGGCGAGTACGAGGTCCGGCTGATCCACCGCGAGATAGCCGGAGTCGGGTCGACGTCGCTGTTCTACCAACACCATCCGCTCGACGTCGAAGGCTGGCGCGGCGACAACTTCCCGTTCACGTTCAACATCGACGACTACACGGTGATCACCTCGGACAGCGTCCACCTGCCCCCGACCGTGCACCTGTTCATGCAGGCGACCGGCGTCTACATCATGAACTTCCTGCCCAAGCCCGCCGAATCGGTCCCGGGCACCGAACGCACCCCGTGGTACCACCGCAACGTCGACTACGACGAGATCGCGTTCTTCCACGGCGGCTCGCTCTACGGAATCCCGATGCCGCCGGGATTGGTGTCGCACGCACCGCAGGGTGTGCACCACGGCGCGCCGGAGAAAGCGCGCGAGCGGGCCCGGCGCAAGTTCGACGAGTACGACCGGGTGGACTGGTCGGTGATCGCCGTCGACACCCGCAAGCGGCTCATCCCGTCTCCCGAAATTCTGGCCAACGATCTGGGGCAGCACTAAGTTGACCAAGTACGAGTACGACCGCATCCCGTATCTGGTTGCCTACCAGAACAACTCGGCCGTCCGCGACGTCTACGGCGGCGTCGCCGAGCTCGTCGTGCTGGAGAGCTACCTGCTCAAGCCCAAGGCCGTCGAATCCGATACCGTGCTGGTGTTCATGCACCCGATCGGCGGCGGCGCCTACCTGCCGATGATCAACGCGCTGGCCCGCGCCGGCCACCACGTCATCTACTGCAACAGCCGCTTCCGCGGTACCGACTCGGCGCTGCTGATGGAGAAGGTCGTCGAGGATCTCGGCGAGTGCATCAAGGACGCGAAGAACCGACTCGGCTACCAGAAGGTCGTCCTCGCCGGATGGAGCGGTGGCGGCTCACTGTCGGTGTTCTACCAACAGCAGGCCCAGAGGCCGACGGTCACGGCCAGCCCGTCCGGCGACGGCCCCGACCTGACCAAGCTGGACCTGATCCCCGCCGACGGCATCATGCTGCTCGCCGCCCACATCAGCAGGCACGGCACCATGACCGAGTGGATGGACGCGTCGATCCTCGATGAGTCCGACCCGACCAAACGCGACCCGGAACTGGATCTGTACAACCCGGACAATCCGAATCAGCCGCCGTACACACCGGAGTTCCTGGAGCGCTACCACCAGGCGCAGATCGCCCGGAACCGGCGGATCACCAAGTGGGTCAAGGACAAGCTGGCCGAGCTGAAGGCCGCGGGCCGCCCCGAGGACGAGTTCGCGTTCGTCGTCCACGGCACCATGGCCGACCCGCGCTGGCTCGATCCGACAGTCGATCCGAACGAACGCACCCCGGGCACGTGCTACCTGGGCGACCCCCAGGTCGTGAACATGAGCCCGGTCGGTCTCGCCCGGTTCTGCACGCTGCGCAGCTGGCTGTCGCAGTGGAGCTACGACGACGCCAACGGTGACGCCGTCAAGGCCGGACCGGACATCGCGATCCCCGCGCTGGTGATCGGCAACCTCGCCGACGATGCGTGCACACCGAGCCACACCCGCCGTATCTTCGAGGCCATCGGGTACGAAGATAAGGAGATGCACGAGATCGCCGGGGCGAACCACTACTACGCGGGACCGGATCAGCGCGACAAGCTGCGGCAAGCGGTCGGCATCGTGACCGACTGGCTGCAGCGCCACGACTTCGCGGGCGCGCTGTGACCACCGGTCCGCTCGACGGAATCCGGGTCATCGAGGTCGGCACGCTGATCTCGGGCCCGTTCGCCGGCCGCCTGCTCGGCGACATGGGCGCCGAGGTCGTCAAGATCGAACCGCCGGGCGCCCCGGATCCGCTGCGCACGTGGGGGCAGGCCGAACTCGACGGCCACCACTTCTTCTGGACCGTGCACGCGCGCAACAAGAAGGCGGTGACGCTGAACCTGCGGGTGCCCCAGGGCCGCGAACTGTTCCTCGACCTCGTCGAACGCAGCGACATCATCGTCGAGAACTTCCGGCCCGGCACGCTGGAGAAGTGGAACCTCGGTTATGACGTTCTGCGCGAACGCAACCGGGGCATCATTCTGGTGCGCGTCTCCGGATACGGCCAGACCGGGCCCGAGGCGCACAAGGCCGGCTACGCGTCGGTCGCCGAGGCCGCCAGCGGGCTTCGGCACATGAACGGCTTCCCCGGCGGACCTCCCCCGCGGCTGGCGCTCTCCCTCGGCGACAGCCTGGCGGGCATGTTCGCCGCCCAGGGAGCCCTCGCGGCGTTGTATCGGCGCACCGTCACCGGTGAGGGGCAGATCGTCGATGCCGCACTCACCGAGTCCTGCCTGGCGGTGCAGGAATCCACCATTCCCGACTACGACATCGGCGGGGTGGTGCGTGGCCCGTCCGGCACGCGTCTGGAAGGCATCGCGCCGTCGAACATCTACCCGACCGCCGACGGCAGCTGGGTGGTGATCGCGGCCAACCAGGACACGGTGTTCCGCCGATTGTGCGCCGCGATGGGACAGCCCGAGCTGGCCACCGACGAGAGATTCGTCGATCATCGTGCCCGCGGACGCAACCAGGATGAGCTGGACAAGATCATCGGCGACTGGGCGGCACAGCGTCAGCCCGCCGACATCATCGAAACCCTGTCGGAGGCGGGGGTGATCAGCGGTCCGATCAACACCGTCGCCGAGGTGGTCGAGGATGCCCAGCTGCAGGCTCGCGGGATGATCGCCGACCACTGGGATGAGCGGATCGGCCGCAATGTCAAGGGCCCCGGCGTGGTTCCGGTGCTCTCCGAGACGCCCGGCACCATCCGCAGCGCCGGGTCCGCGCGGCCCGGACAACACAACGACGAGATCTACGGTGAGCTGCTCGGGCGCAGCGCTGCCGAACTCGATGAGTTACGCGCGGAGGGTGTGCTGTGACCGAACTGCCGACCCACGTGGACATCCGGGACGTCACGTTGCGCGACGGACTGCAGATCGAGGATCCGATCCCGTTGTCGGCCAAGCTCGATCTACTCGCCGCCATCGCCGCGACCGGTGTCCGCGAGATGGAGGCGACGGCGTTCGTATCGCCGTCGAAGGTCCCCGCGCTTGCCGACGCCGCCGAACTCGCCGCAGAACTGCACAACTTTGCAGACATCGAGTTCTCGGCGCTGATCGCCAGTCCGAACGGGGCGAAGCGCGCCATCGCGGCCGGTCTGCACTCGATCGAATACGTGGTGTCGGCCGCCGACAGCCATAGCCGGGCCAACGTGGGCCGGTCCTCGGCCGAGTCGACGACGCTGATCCCCGAGATCGTCGCCATCGCCCACGACAGCGACGTCACCGTCGAAGTCATCATCGCGACCGCGTGGGACTGCCCGTTCGACGGACCCACCGATCCGCAGCGTGTGCTCGACATCGCCACTGCGGCAATCGATGCCGGCGTCGACAGGCTTGCCATCGCCGACACCATCGGCACCACCACCCCGCGGCGCGTGACCGACCTGATCGCGGCGGTCCGTCCGCTGATCGGCGACACGCCGCTGGGGGCTCACTTCCACAACACCCGCGGCGCCGGACTGGCCAGCGCGTACGCCGCGGTCAGCGCCGGGGTGACACGTCTGGACGCATCGGTCGGCGGGCTCGGCGGATGCCCGTTCGCCCCCGGCGCCAGCGGCAACATCGCCACCGAGGACCTGGTGTACCTGTTGCGCGACAGCGGCGTTCATACCGACGTCGATCTCGCGGCAGCCATCGCGGCGGCACGGGTGGCCCAGGACGCGGTGGGACACGAACTCCCCAGCTCCCTGCTGCGCGCCGGCGACCGGATCCTGGGGTAGCCGACCGTGCCCCCCGGACCGTCGGAGACACTGAGCGCCAAGGGCCGTCAAACCCGTGACGCCCTCGCCCAGGCGGCCCGGAAACTGTTCGCCGAGCGCGGATTCCACGGCACCACCCTCGGTGACATCACCGCAGCCGCGGGAAAATCACCGGCGGCGTTCTACCGGTACTTCACCGACAAAGAGGACCTGCTGGCCGCGCTGGCCGAGTCCTTCCTGCACGAGGTCGTCGCTCCGTCCGGGCTCAGCGTGCCGCTGCCGGAATCCCCCGACGACGACGCGTTCTTCACCTCGGTGGTCACCGGCTACTGGACGATGTTCAAACAGAACATCGGCATCATGATCGCGGTGGCGCAGCTCGCCGCCACCCAGCCACGATTTGCGCTCGTGCAGAACGAATTCCGTCGCTTCGGCATGGACATCGTGGCAGCATCGGTGCGCCGGGCCCAGGAACAGGGGTTCGGCACCGAGCTGAACCCGGAGCACACCGCGGCGGCGATCGCGCTGCTGTTCGAGAACTTCACCACCGTGTTCGTCGGGTCGTCGAGCCTCGGGGTGCAGATGACCGACCAGGACGCGATTGCGACACTGTCGCGGATCTGGAAGAAAACGCTGTACGGGTACTGATCGTTCAAAGGAGAACACGTGGATTTCACCCTGCCCGACCACCTGCCGGGTCTGCTCGCCGAGATGGACGCGTTCATCGAGGCGGAGATCAAGCCACTGGAGCGGGAGAACATTCAGTACTTCGACCACCGGCGTGAGCACGCACGCACCGACTGGGACAACGGCGGCGTCCCGCGGCGCGAGTGGGAGGAACTGCTCGACGAGATGCGCAGGCGCGCGGATGCGGCGGGGTGGCTGCGCTACGGCCTGCCGTCCCAGTTCGGCGGCCGGGACGGCACCAACCTGGACATGGCGGTGATCCGCGAGCACCTGGCGGCCAAGGGTCTGGGGCTGCACAACGACCTGCAGGACGAGTCGTCCATCGTCGGCAACTTCCCGCAGGTGATCATGATGGACCGGTTCGGCACCGAAGAGCAGAAGCGGGAGTGGACCGACGCGCTGATCACCGGGAAGCGCTCGATGGCGTTCGGGCTGACCGAACCCAACCACGGCTCGGATGCCACCTGGTTGGAGACCACCGCAGTCCAGGACGGCGACGAGTGGGTCATCAACGGCGCCAAGCGCTTCAACACCGGCGTGCACCGCGCCACGCACGACCTGGTGTTCGCCCGGACCTCCGGCGAGGCAGGTCAGGCCCGCGGCATCACCGCGTTCCTGGTGCCCTGCGACGCGCCCGGGTTCACGGTCCCGTACTACTGGTGGACGTTCAACATGCCCACCGACCACGGCGAGGTCCTGTTGGAGAACGTCCGCGTGCCGTCCGAGGCCATCCTCGGCGAGATCGACCGCGGCCTGGAGGTGGGCCAGACCTTCCTGCACGAGAACAGGATTCGGCAGGCGGCCAGCAGTCTCGGCGCGGCGCAGTACTGCATCGACCGGGCCGTCGTCTACGCCAACGAGCGCAAGGTGTTCGGCAAGCCGCTGGCCACTCATCAGGCTGTGCAGTGGCCGCTGGTGGAACTGCAGACCGAAGCCCAGATGGTGCGGCTGCTGGTGCGCTACGCGGCATCCGAACTGGACCGCAACCACCACATGGAGGTTTCGGACAAGGTGTCGATGGCCAACTACCGCGCCAACCGGCTGGTGTGCGAGGCGGCCGACCGCGCGATGCAGGTGTTCGGCGGCGTCGGGTACAGCAGGCACGAGCCGTTCGAGCACATCTACCGGCACCACCGTCGGTACCGCATCACCGAGGGCGCCGAGGAGATCCAGATCAGAAGGGTTGCGCAGCGGCTGTTCGGGTTCGGGCGGCGATGAGCGCTTGCGCGAAGAGCAGAAAGCGCATGAGCGCTTGCGCGAAGAGCAGAAAGCAGCGCAAGTGAGCGCCGACCTCGCGCACGCGCTGGAGGAGGTGCTGCGCCCAGTTCTCGGTGACACCACGGTCGAGGATCTGCAACGGTTGACCGGCGGCGCGAGCCGCACCACCTGGGCGTTCACCGCGACCGACGACGGGCGTGCGCGCAAGCTGATCCTGCGCACCGGCGCCCGCGACGACGTCCACGCGAGCATGGAACTCGAAGCCGCGGTGCAGCAGCGCGCCGCTGCCGCTGGCGCCCCGGTGCCGCACATCCTGGCGGCCGACAATTCGCCTGAGGCCGTGGGCAATCCGTATCTGATCTGCGATGAGATCGCGGGTGAGACCATTGTGCGGCGTATCTTCCGGGGGCTCGACGACGCGGGGCGCGCCCGTTTGCTGCAGCAGTGCGCGGAGGCGCTGGCCGCGATCCACCGCGCCGATCCCGACGGCGTCGGGCTCACCGCCCCGGACGATCTGGCGGAGTGGCGGGCCCGCCTCGACGAAATCGGGGACACCACACCGACGTTCGAGTGGACCTTTCGACGGCTCGCCGATCAGCGACCCGACCCGTCTCCGATGCGGCTGATCCACGGCGACTTCCGGATGGGCAATCTGATCGTCGACGATTCCGGGCTGGCGGCCGTGTTGGACTGGGAGCTGACCCATATCGGGGAGGTCTACGAAGATCTGGCCTGGTTCTGTATCCGGGCTTGGCGCTTCGGCGCGCCCGAAGCACTCGGCGCCGGAGGCCTCGGCAGTGTGGAGACGTTCCTGCAGGCGTACGAACAGGCCGCGGGCACCCCGTTGGACCGGGCGGCGTTCCGGTGGTGGCTGACGGTGGCGACGCTGCGCTGGGGAGTGATCTGCCGGTATCAGGCCGAGCGGCACCTGTCGGGTGAGAACCCGTCGGTCGAACTCGCCGCCATCGGACGCCGCGTCAGCGAGACGGAGTGGGATCTGTTGGACCTGCTGTCCGGGAAGGGACCGCGATGAGCGCTTGCGCGAAGAGCCGAGGACACCAATGAGTGCACGACCCACCGCCGCCGAACTGGTCGCCGCGGTCGCCGATTTCCTGGACAACGACGTACGCACCGTCGGCGGGCAGGTCGGGTTTCACGCCCGGGTCGCCACCAACGTGTTGCGGATCGTCGAACGCGAACTGCTCGACGACACCCCCGCCGCGGTGCGTGACGCGCTGGATGGCCTCGGGTGCTCCGATGAGGATGCGCTCGCCCGAGGGATCCGGGACGGCCGCCTCGACGACCGGCCGGACGAAGTGATGGCGTCGCTGCGCACGCTGGTTCGTCACCGTTTGGCCATCGATCACCCGGGTTATGCCGACGGTCCATGACCGTCACCTCGACCACGACGTTCGACCTCACCGAGCAACCCGATCCGTACGGCGTCGCCGCGACATCCGACGGCGCGGTATGGGTGACGCTGGTGCACAGCGGCGCGGTGGTGCGGCTGGGCCCCGACGGCAGGCGCGATCACCACCCCGTCGGACGGGACGACTGCCGGCCCTCGGTGCTGGCCGCCGACGGTGCCACGGCCTGGTTCACCCGCACCGGGGACGACGGCGTCACCGCGATCGACCGCCACGGCACGATGCGGACCCTCGAGCTGGAAACCGGCAGCGGACCGTACGGCATCTGTGTCGGTGGCGACGGCGCGGTGTGGTTCACCGAATCCAGCGCGGACCGGATCGGACGCCTCGATCGCGGCGGCGGCATCAGCCATGTGCCCTTGCCTTCCGGCTGTTTCCCGGCCGCGCTCACCTGCGACCCGGACGGCACGGTCTGGGCCACGCTGAATCGGGCCGATGCGGTGGCTCGGGTCGGTTCCGGCGGCGAGCTCACGATCGTCGAGCTGTCCGCGGGATCGGCCCCGGTCGGGATCACCTCCGGCGCCGACGCGGTCTGGCTGGTCGAGATCGGCGCCGGAAAGGTGGCCCGGCTGTCCGGCGACGGCCGGATCACCGAGTACCCGTTACCGGACCCCTCCTGCCGCCCGCACGCCATCGCCGCAGGCCCTGACGGCTGCTGGTTCACCGAGTGGGCGGCCGACAGGGTCGGGCACATCACCCGGGACGGCACCATCACCGAGTACGACCTGCCCGGCTCGGTCGCCGAACCGCACGGGATCGCCGTCGCCGCCGACGGCGCGGTCTGGGTGGCCGCCGAGAGCGGCGCTGTGGTCCGGCTCGCCCGCTACTGACCTCAGAGCCGCCGGATCCGCGCGAGCCACGCCGGCTCGTCGACGACCGTCCCGGCGTCGACCCCCATGGCCTGCGCCTGCGCTTCCAGGACGATGCCGCGGTAGATGGTGGTGGTCAGGACCTCGATGTCCCATCCCTGCCTGAACGCGCCGCGGATCGTCTGCTCGCTGACCTGCGGGCCGAATCCACGTCCGGCATCGGAGAGCGCCAGCAGGTGCACGACCGATCCGGGGTGGGTGGCGCCGTGCAGACTGCGCACGTAGCGGGCGCGGTCATCGTCGGCGAAGATGTGGAACAGCGCGCTGTCGATGATCGTGTCGTAGGTGTCCTCCCCGAGCGCCAGTGCGTCGGCGACCTCGAACCGGGCGGCTACGCCCCGCGCCTCAGCGGTCTGCCGGGCCTGCTCGACCGCGGTCGGCGCCCCGTCGACGCCGAGCACGTCGTATCCCGCGGCGGCCAGCAGCAGGGTGTGCTCGCCGGCACCGCAGCCGATGTCGAGGACCCGGCCGGAGATGAGCCCGGCGCGTTCCAGTTCGACCACCGCCGGCTGCGGTTCGCCGATCACCCAGGGCGGGTTCTCGTTCTCGTTGTTGTAGAACTCCTCGAACAGGGACAGTGCGGGGGTGGTATCCATGCAACCAGTGTTCAACCTGAACCCGAGTTGAGGTCAAGAGATGCCTGACGCACTGGCCGCGGCCGCCGACCGGCTGTTCGACGCGATCACCCGCGGCGACATCGATGCGGTGTCGCCGATGTTCAGCCCCGGGGTCGCGGTGTGGCACAGCGGCGACTCCCGCGACAGCGACCACCGCCGCGCCGTGAAGATCATCGACTGGTTCATCGCTGCCACGGTCGAGCGCAGGTACGAGGTGCTGGACCGGCGGTTCTTCGACGGCGGCTTCGTCCAGCAACACGTCCTGCATGCGCGCGCCCGCGCCGGGGAGACGATCGCGATGCGGGTGTGCATCGTGATCGTCGTCGGAGCGGACGGCCTGATCACCCGTATCGACGAGTACTTCGACCCGGCGGAGATGCAGCCGCTGCTGGCCGGCGGCTAGGCCACCGAGTTCGGCCTCACCGCAACAAATTCCGGTGACCGAAGGACACATCAACGGCTCCCCGCTACCATCGCGCCCATGGCTGTGCCGTCCCCTGAGTCGCGCGCGGCGCTGCGGATCCTGGTGTACAGCGACGACCCGCGAACCAGGGAGCAGGTGCAGCTGGCGCTGGGCCGGCGAATCCATCCCGAGCTGCCCGAGCTGACATATGACGAGGTCGCCACCGGAGCGATGGTGATCCGCCGGATGGACGAGGGCGGGTTCGATCTGGTGATCCTCGACGGTGAGGCCGCCCCGGTCGGCGGAATGGGAATCGCCAAGCAGCTCAAGGATGAGATCGCCGACTGTCCGCCGATCCTGGTCCTGACCGGGCGCCCGGACGACGCGTGGTTGGCGAGCTGGTCACGCGCCGAGGCCGCCGTGCCGCACCCGATCGACCCGATCCGACTCGCCGACGCGGTCGTGTCGCTGTTGCGCCCCGGCGCCTAGCGCCTATCGGACCCGAAAAACACTGCTGCGCTTGGCTGTTGAGCCCTGCCTGAGGCAGCGGGGCATCGCCGGACGGCGCCAGTAGCGATACTAACCAAAATGTGTGGCGCACATCCAAAACAGGGCTACGCTGTGGGATAGCTCACATCGACAGCCCCGAGGAGCTACTGCGCAGAATGAATCTGTACACGCCAATTCTGGTGCTCGGTGCGATAGCTGCTGTATTCGCCGTCGGATCGGTCGGCATCGCCCTCCTGATCGGCCCCCGCCGGTACAACCGCGCCAAGCTCGAGGCCTACGAGTGCGGGATCGAGCCGATGGACCCGGCCGATCCGGCGGTCGCGGCCACCGGCCAGCGGTTCCCGATTCGGTACTACCTGACGGCGATGTTGTTCATCGTCTTCGACATCGAGATCGTCTTCCTCTATCCGTGGGCGGTCGCGTTCGACAGCCTCGGCCTGTTCGCGCTGGTCGAGATGCTGCTGTTCATGGTCGTCGTGTTCGTGGCCTACACCTACGTGTGGCGCCGGGGAGGCCTGCAATGGGACTAGAGGAGAAGCTGCCCGGCGGCATCCTGCTGTCGACGGTCGAGAAGGTCGCCGGATACGTCCGTAAGGGCTCCCTGTGGCCGGCGACGTTCGGCCTGGCGTGCTGCGCGATCGAGATGATGGCCACGGCCGGGCCGCGTTTCGACATCTCGCGGTTCGGTATGGAGCGTTTCTCGGCGACCCCGCGCCAGGCGGACCTGATGATCGTCGCCGGCCGGGTCAGCCAGAAAATGGCGCCGGTGCTGCGCCAGATCTACGACCAGATGGCCGAACCGAAGTGGGTTCTGGCGATGGGGGTTTGTGCATCCTCGGGCGGCATGTTCAACAACTACGCGGTGGTGCAAGGCGTCGATCACGTCGTGCCGGTCGACATCTATCTGCCCGGCTGCCCACCCCGTCCGGAGATGCTGCTGCACGCAATCCTGAAACTGCACGACAAGATTCAGCAAATGCCGCTCGGGGTGAATCGCGAGGAAGCCATCCGTGAAGCCGAGCAGGCCGCACTCGCGGCAACCCCGACGATCGAGCTGAAGGGGCTGCTGCGGTGACCACAGACGACGCGGCCGATGCGGCCCCCGACGTCATCGGGGTACGCCGGGGCATGTTCGGCGCCAAGGGCTCTGGCGACACCTCCGGCTACGGACGGCTGGTACGGCCCGTCACGCTGCCCGGCGGCACCCCGCCGCCCTACGGTGGGTATTTCGACGACGTCGTCGCCGCATTGTCCGCTGCGCTCGGCGAGGACGGGTACGCCGAGTCGATCGAGCGGGTGGTGGTCTACCGCGACGAACTCACGCTGGAAGTGCACCGCGACCGGCTGGTCGACGTCGCGCTCACGCTGCGCAACGGCGCGGACCTGCGATTCGAGCTGTGCCTCGGGGTCAGCGGCGTGCACTACCCCGAGGACACCGGCCGTGAATTGCACGCCGTGTATCCACTGATGTCGATCACCCACAACCGCCGCATCCGCGTGGAAGTGGCCGTCCCGGACGGTGATCCGCACATCCCGTCACTGTTCGGCGTCTATCCGACCACCGACTGGCACGAACGCGAGACCTACGACTTCTTCGGCATCATCTTCGACGGACACCCGGCGCTGACGCGTATCGAGATGCCCGACGACTGGGTCGGGCATCCGCAGCGCAAGGACTATCCCCTGGGCGGGATCCCCGTCGAGTACCACGGAGCAGAGATCCCGCCGCCTGACCAGCGGAGGGCGTACAACTGATGACCGCATCGCAGGAACGCCCCGAGCGGGTGGTCGTCGTCGGCGGCCAGGATTGGGACCAGGTGGTCAGTGCGGCGCGGGAGAATGCCGCCGAGCACGCAGGCGAACGCATCGTGGTCAACATGGGCCCGCAGCATCCGTCCACCCACGGCGTGCTCCGGCTCATCCTCGAGATCGAGGGCGAGACCATCGTGGAGGCCCGATGCGGGATCGGCTATCTGCACACCGGCATCGAGAAGAACCTCGAGTACCGCACCTGGACTCAGGGCGTGACGTTCGTGACCCGGATGGACTACCTGTCACCGTTTTTCAACGAGACGGTGTACTGCCTCGGGGTCGAGAAGCTGCTCGGCGTCACCGACGACATCCCGGAGCGGGCATCGGTGATCCGGGTGATGATGATGGAGCTCAACCGGATCTCCAGCCATCTGGTGGCGTTGGCCACCGGTGGTATGGAACTGGGGGCGATGACGGCCATGTTCCTCGGTTTCCGGGAACGCGAGCTGATCCTGTCGGTCTTCGAGACCATCACCGGGCTGCGGATGAACAACGCCTACATCCGGCCCGGCGGGGTGGCCGCCGACCTCCCCGAGGAAGGCCTGCCGCAGGTGCGCGACCTGCTCACACTGCTTCCGAACCGGCTGCGCGACTTGGAGAATCTGCTCAACGAAAACTACATCTGGAAGGCCCGCACCGAAGGCGTCGGGTATCTGGACCTCACCGGGTGCATGGCGCTGGGGATCACCGGCCCCGTGCTGCGCTCCACCGGCCTACCGCACGACCTGCGCAAGGCGCAGCCGTACTGCGGTTACGAGACATACGATTTCGACGTCATCACCGACGACCAGTGCGATTCGTACGGCAGGTATCTGATCCGGGTCAAGGAGATGCGCGAATCGATCAGGATCGTCGAACAGTGCGTGGAGAGGCTGGAGCGCAGCACCGGCGAGCCGGTGATGATCACCGACAAGAAGCTGGCCTGGCCCGCCGATCTGAAGGTCGGGCCCGACGGGCTGGGCAACTCCCCCGAGCACATCGCCAAGATCATGGGCCATTCGATGGAAGGGCTGATCCACCACTTCAAGCTCGTGACCGAGGGGATCCGGGTCCCCCCGGGTCAGGTCTACGTCGCGGTCGAGTCGCCGCGCGGCGAGCTCGGGGTGCACATGGTCTCCGACGGCGGCACCCGCCCGTACCGGGTGCACTACCGGGACCCGTCGTTCACGAATCTGCAAGCGGTGGCCGCGATGTGCGAGGGCGGCATGGTCGCCGACGCGATCACCGCGGTGGCGTCGATCGATCCGGTGATGGGCGGGGTGGACAGGTGATGAGCGCTTGCGCGAAGAACAGAGCACTATGACTGTTTTCTTGGATCTCGGGCAGCGACCGGACGAACCGGGGCCACCGATCCACGGACCCGCGACCTATCCCGACGATGTCGTCGAGCGGTTGGCCGCCGACGCCGCGACGATCATCGCCCGCTACCCGCAGTCCAGGTCGGCATTGCTTCCGCTGCTGCACCTCGTGCAGGCCGAGGACGGCTGCCTGACCCCCGCCGGAATCGGCTTCTGTGCACGGCAATTGGATCTCACCGATGCCGAGGTCACCGCTGTCGCGACGTTCTACTCGATGTACCGGCGCAGCCCGACCGGGGACTATCTGGTCGGCGTGTGCACCAACACGCTGTGCGCGATCATGGGCGGCGACGCGATCCTGGAGAGCCTGCAAGCCCACCTCGACATCGCACCCGGACAGACGACCGCCGACGGCGCGATCACCCTGGAACACGTCGAATGCAATGCCGCCTGCGATTACGCCCCGGTGGTGATGGTCAACTGGGACTTCTTCGACAACCAGACGCCGACGTCGGCGCGTGACCTCGTCGACGCGCTGCGCTCCGGCGCGCCGCCGACCCCGTCGCGCAGCGGCGCTCTGTGCACGTTCAGGCAGACCGCGAGAACGCTTGCCGGACTGCCGGACCCGGACTCCCCCGGCGCGGGCCCGGTGGGTCCTGCCACCCTCGCCGGGCTGCGGTTCGCCCACGAACACGACATGGCCGCCCCGCGACCCGGCGCGCCGACCGACTCCACGTCAGGTGAGACACCGGAGCAGGCCGTCGCCGCGGAATCGGTCAAAGACGAACCGGCCCCGGCTCCGGAAGCACATGTGCCGACGCGGTCGTCGACAACCGAGACCGATCCGAGAGCGACCGACCCGGACACGGCGGACGAGTCATGACCGCACTGGCCCCCGTGCTCAGCCGGTTCTGGGACAACCCGCAGCCATGGACGCTGGACACCTACGTCCGGCACGGCGGTTACCAGGCGCTGGAGCGGGCTTTGGCGATGAGCCCGGACGACGTGATCGCCACCGTCAAGGACTCCGGGCTGCGCGGTCGCGGCGGCGCCGGCTTCCCGACGGGCACCAAGTGGTCGTTCATCCCGCAGGGCGACGAGGGCGCGGCGGCCAAACCGCACTACCTGGTCATCAACGCCGACGAGTCCGAACCCGGGACGTGCAAAGACATTCCGCTGATGCTGACCACGCCGCACTTCCTGGTCGAAGGCGCGATCATCGCGGCGTACGCGATCCGGGCCCACCACGCGTTCATCTACGTCCGCGGCGAGGTGGTGCCGGTGCTGAGGAGGCTGCAGGCCGCGGTTGCCGAGGCCTATGCGGCCGGGCATCTCGGCACGGACATCCACGGCACCGGATTCGATCTGGAGCTCATCGTGCACGCCGGTGCGGGCGCCTACATCTGCGGCGAGGAGACCGCGCTGCTGGATTCGCTGGAGGGCAGGCGGGGCCAGCCCCGGCTGCGGCCGCCGTTTCCCGCGGTCGCCGGCCTGTATGCCTGCCCGACGGTGGTCAACAACGTCGAGTCGATCGCCAGCGTGCCGCCGGTCCTGCTCCACGGTGTGGACTGGTTCCGCTCGATGGGTTCGGAGAAATCGCCGGGCTTCACGCTGTACTCGCTGTCGGGTCACGTCACCACCCCCGGGCAGTACGAGGCGCCGCTGGGCATCACGCTGCGCGAACTCCTCGACTACGCCGGCGGGGTGCGCGCCGGGCACGAACTGAAGTTCTGGACCCCCGGCGGCTCGTCGACCCCACTGCTGACCGCCGAACATCTCGACGTGCCACTGGATTACGAGGGCATGGCCGGGGTCGGGTCGATGCTGGGCACCAAGGCGCTGCAGATCTTCGACGAGACCACGTGCGTGGTGCGCGCGGTGCGGCGTTGGACGCAGTTCTACGCCCACGAATCCTGCGGTAAGTGCACGCCGTGCCGGGAGGGCACGTACTGGCTGGCGCAGATCTATGCGCGGCTGGAGACCGGCGCGGGTACCGAAGCTGACCTCGACAAGCTGCTCGACATCTCCGACAACATCTTCGGAAAGTCGTTCTGTGCGCTCGGCGACGGCGCGGCCAGCCCGATCGTGTCCTCGCTCAAGTACTTCCGCGACGAGTACGAGGCCCACCTGGCCGGTCCGTGCCCGTTCGACCCGTACGCCTCGATGCTGGCCGCACCGGAAGGAGTGGGGGCATGACGCTTGCCGAACGCGGACAGGACGCGCCGCCGGTCGAGATGGTGACGCTGACCATCGACGACCACCAGATCACAGTGCCGAAGGGCACTCTGGTGATCCGGGCGGCCGAATTGATGGGTGTGCAGATCCCCCGCTTCTGCGATCACCCGCTGCTCGACCCGGTCGGCGCCTGCAGGCAGTGCCTGGTCGAGGTCGAGGGTCAGCGCAAACCGCTGGCGTCGTGCACCACCACGGTGGCCGCCGACATGGTGGTGCGGACCCAGCACACGTCCGCGTCGGCCGACAAGGCCCAGCACGGGGTGATGGAACTGCTGCTGATCAACCACCCGCTGGACTGCCCGATCTGCGACAAGGGCGGCGAATGCCCGCTGCAGAACCAGGCGATGTCCCACGGCCGCACCGAAACCCGGTTCGAGGACGTCAAGCGCACGTTCCCGAAGCCGATCCACATCTCGTCTCAGGTGCTGCTGGACCGCGAGCGGTGTGTGCTGTGCGCGCGCTGCACCCGGTTCTCCGACCAGATCGCCGGTGACCGGTTCATCGACCTGCTGGAACGCGGTGCGCGCCAGCAGGTCGGCATCGCCCCGGGAGAGCCGTTCCAGTCGTACTTCTCGGGCAACACCGTGCAGATCTGCCCGGTCGGGGCGTTGACCGGGACGGCCTACCGGTTCCGGGCCCGGCCCTTCGACCTGGTGTCCAGTCCCAGCGTGTGTGAGCACTGCGCGTCGGGATGCGCCCAGCGCACCGACCACCGGCGCGGAAAGGTGATGCGCCGCCTGGCCGGTGACGACCCCGAGGTCAACGAGGAGTGGAACTGCGACAAGGGGCGCTGGGCGTTCACCTATGCGACGGTCGGCGACCGGATCACCACCCCGCTGGTCCGTGACGGCGACGCGTTGCGGCCGGCGTCGTGGTCGGAGGCACTCACCGTCGCGGCAGCCGGCCTGGCAGGCGCGGTCGGACGGGCCGGTGTGCTGGTCGGGGGCCGGTCGACCGTCGAGGAGGCCTACGCATACGCGAAGTTCGCCCGGATCGTGCTGTCCACCAACGACGTCGACTTCCGGTCCCGGCCGCACAGCCGCGAAGAGGCCGACTTCCTCGCCGCGCACGTCGCGGGGCGGCCGATGCACGTGACGTACTCCGATCTGGAGAACGCGCCCGCCGTGTTGCTGGCGGGGCTGGAACCCGAAGAGGAATCACCGATCGTCTTCCTTCGCCTGCGCAAGGCGGTCCGCAAGCGGGGCCTGCAGGTGCGCGCGGTCGCGCCGCTGGCGTCCCGCGGGCTCGACAAACTGTCCGGCCGGCTGATCAACACCGCGCCGGGTGGCGAGGCAGCCGCGCTGGACGACCTCGCCGGCGACGACCTGTTGACCATGCCGGGGGCGTTGATCCTCGTCGGCGAGCGGCTCGCGACGTCGCCGGGGGCGTTGTCGGCCGCGGGCCGGCTCGCCGAGGTTACGGGTGCGCGGCTGGCGTGGATCCCGCGCCGGGCCGGGGACCGCGGCGCGGTGGAGGCCGGTGCCCTGCCGAATCTGTTGCCGGGCGGGCGGCCGGTCGGCGACGACGCGGCCCGGACCCAGACCGCGCGCGACTGGCACGTCGACGAACTGCCCGATATCGCGGGGCGCGACACCGACGGCATCCTCGACGCGGCGCGTAGCGGCGCCCTCGGCGCGCTGCTGATCGGCGGCGTCGACCCCGCCGACCTGCCGGACCCCGACGCAGCCGTGGCCGCGATCGAGGCGGCACCGTTCGTCGTCAGCCTGGAGATCCGGCACAGCGCCGTGACCGAGCGGGCCGATGTGGTGTTCCCGGTCGCGCCGGTGGTGGAAAAGGGTGGCTCATACCTGAACTGGGAGGGCCGCGGCCGGCCCTTCGAGCCGTCGCTGCGCACCAACGCCGTCACCGATCTGCGCGTGTTGACGATGCTGGCCGACGAGATCGGCGTCGATCTGGGGTTGCCGTCGGTCCCGGCGGCCGCCGACGAGCGCGGCCGGCTCGGATTGTGGTCCGGCGGCCGCACCGCGGCTCCGGGGATCGACGCCGACCCGCCCGCCCTGGAAGCGGGACAGGCGGTGCTGGCCGGCTGGCGCATGCTCCTGGACGCGGGCCGCCTCCAGGACGGCGAACCGTATCTCGCCGGGACGGCCAAGACGCCGACCCTGCGGCTCTCCGCGGCCACCGCGGCCGAGATCGGCGCCCGCGACGGGGACCCGGTCACCGTGCGCAGTGCGCGGGGCGCGCTGACGCTGCCGCTGACCGTCACCGCGATGGCCGACCGGGTGGCGTGGTTGCCGCTGAACTCCCCCGGGTGCCACGTCCATCAGAGCCTCGGTGTGACCGCCGGGGCCCTGGTGTCGATCGAACCCGAGCAGGGGGTGCCGGCATGACCTATCCCGACCCGACCCTGTTCGGTCACGATCCGCTGTGGCTGATCATCGCGAAGGCCGTCGGGGTCTTCGGGTTCCTCGTGCTGACGGTGCTCACCGCGATCCTGCTCGAACGAAAGATCCTGGGCCGCATGCAGTTGCGGTTCGGTCCCAACCGCGTCGGGCCGCGCGGCCTGCTGCAGTCGCTGGCCGACGGCATCAAGCTCGCACTCAAGGAGGGACTGGTGCCGGCCGGGGTGGACAAGTGGATCTACCTGGCCGCACCGGTGATCTCGGTGATCCCGGCGTTCATGGCGTTCGCGGTGATTCCACTCGGCGGCGAGGTCTCGGTGTTCGGGCACCGCACCGCGCTGCAGTTGACCGACCTTCCGGTCGCGGTGCTCTACATCCTGGCGGTCACCTCGATCGGAGTGTACGGCATCGTGCTGGCCGGTTGGGCGTCGGGGTCGGTGTACCCGCTGCTCGGTGGTCTGCGATCGTCGGCGCAGGTGATCTCGTACGAGATCGCGATGGCCTTGTCGTTCGTGGCGGTGTTCATCTACGCGGGCACGATGTCCACCTCCGCCATCGTCGCCGCGCAGAACGACGTCTGGTACATCTTCCTGCTGCTGCCGTCGTTCCTGGTGTACGTGACCTCGATGGTCGGCGAAACCAACCGGGCGCCTTTCGATCTGCCCGAGGCCGAAGGCGAACTGGTCGGTGGTTTCCACACCGAGTACTCGTCGCTGAAGTTCGCGATGTTCATGCTCGCCGAGTACGTGAACATGACGACCGTATCGGCGCTGGCGACGACGCTGTTCCTCGGCGGCTGGCACGCCCCGTGGCCGATCTCGCTGTGGGAGGGCGCCAACAGCGGGTGGTGGCCGCTTCTGTGGTTCACCGCCAAGGTGTGGATGTTCCTGTTCGTCTTCATGTGGCTGCGCGCCACCCTGCCGCGGATGCGCTACGACCAGTTCATGGCGCTGGGCTGGAAGATCCTGATCCCGGTGTCGCTGGGCTGGATCGCGATCGTCGCGGTGACGCACTCGCTGCAGGAGCGGGGCCTGCAGGCGTGGGCGACCGCGACGCTCGGGTTGTTGATCGCGGCGGTCGTGCTGGCCGCACTGCTGATGTGGCGACGGTTGCGCAGCAGGAACACTCGCCGGACAACGCCGCCACCACCCACACCGCCCGCGGGCGACGGAGCGTTCCCGGTGCCGCCACTACCGGTGAAGGAGCATGCCGATGTCTAGGTTCCTGGACGCCATCGCGGGATTCGGCGTCACGTTCGGGTCGATGTTCAAAAAGCCGGTGACCGAGCAGTATCCGGAGAAGCCCGGCCCGGTCGCCAAGCGCTATCACGGCCGCCACCAGCTCAACCGGTACGCCGACGGGCTGGAGAAGTGCATCGGGTGCGAACTGTGCGCCTGGGCGTGCCCGGCCGACGCGATCTACGTCGAGGGCGCCGACAACACCGAAGCCGAGCGCTACTCGCCGGGTGAGCGGTACGGACGGGTGTATCAGATCAACTATCTGCGCTGCATCGGCTGCGGTCTGTGCATCGAGGCGTGCCCGACGCGGGCACTGACCATGACCAACGACTACGAGATGGCCGACGACAACCGCGCCGATCTGATCTACGACAAGGACAAACTGCTGGCCCCGCTGCAGCCCGGGATGCAACCACCCCCGCACGCGATGGCGCCCGGCAGCACCGACGAAGACTACTACCTCGGGAATGTGCTGGGCGGCATCAAATGACGGAGACCATCCTGTTCTGGGTCATGGCGGTGATCGCGGTCGCCGGCGCGCTCGGGGTGGTCGCCGCACCGAAGGCCGTCTACTCGGCGATGGCGTTGGCGACCACGATGATCTCGCTGGCCGTGCTCTACATCGCCCAGGGTGCCCCGTTCCTGGGGGTGGTGCAGATCGTGGTCTACACCGGCGCGGTGATGATGCTGTTCCTGTTCGTGCTGATGCTGATCGGCGTCGACTCGTCGGAGTCCCTGGTGGAAACCCTTCGCGGGCAACGGGTCGCGGCGATCGCCGTCGGTATCGGGTTCGGCGTCCTGCTGATCGCCGGAATCGGCACGGTGTCGGTGCACGGTTTCACCGGGATCGAGCAGGCCAACGCCGGCGGCAACGTCGAGGGACTGGCCGCGCTGATCTTCACCCGGTATCTGTGGGCGTTCGAGCTGACCGGCGCGCTGCTGATCACCGCGGCGCTCGGGGCGATGGTGCTCGCGCACCGAGAGCGTTTCCAGCGCCGCAAGACCCAGCGCGAACTCGCCGTGGAACGGTTCGCCCCCGGGATGCACGCGACGACTCTGCCCAACCCCGGCGTGTATGCCCGGCACAACGCCGTCGACGTGCCGGCCCGGCTGCCCGACGGGTCGGCCTCGGAGCTGTCGGTCAGCGCGATCCTGCAGGTCCGCACCATGCCGGAAGGTGCTGACGGGGGTGAGCATGAACCCCGATAACTACCTCTACCTGTCGGCGCTGCTGTTCACCATCGGAGCCGCCGGAGTTCTGCTGCGGCGCAACGCGATCGTGATGTTCATGTGTGTCGAGCTGATGCTCAACGCGGCGAACCTGGCGTTCGTCGCGTTCTCCCGCATCCAGGGCAACCTGGACGGCCAGATGGTCGCGTTCTTCACGATGGTCGTCGCCGCCTGCGAAGTGGTGATCGGCCTGGCCATCATCATGACGGTGTTCCGGACCCGGCGCTCGGCGAGCGTCGACGCGGCAAGCCTGCTGAAACACTAGGGGTTTCATGACACTACCGGTGTGGCTCTTGATCGCGCTCCCACTGGCGGGCGCGGCGGTCCTGCTGCTGGCGGGCCGGCGCACCGACCGGTGGGGTCACCTGGTCGGGACGTTGGCGGCGCTGGCCTCCTTCGCCTGCGCGGCGGTGCTGTTCGTGGACATGACCGGCCGCGACGCCGAGCACCGGGCCATCGGCGAGACGCTGTTCAGCTGGGTTCCGGTCGGCGAACTGCGCGTCGACTTCGGCCTGCAACTCGACCAGCTGTCCATGTGTTTCGTGTTGCTGATCACCGGTGTCGGATCGCTGATCCACATCTACTCGATCGGGTACATGGCGCACGATCCCGATCGGCGGCGGTTCTTCGGTTACCTCAACCTGTTCCTGGCGGCGATGCTGCTGCTGGTGCTCGCCGACAACTACCTCGGCCTTTACATGGGTTGGGAGGGCGTGGGTCTGGCGTCGTATCTGCTGATCGGTTTCTGGTCGTACAAGCCGTCGGCGGCGACGGCGGCCAAGAAGGCGTTCGTGGTCAACCGGGTCGGCGACATCGGGTTGGCGGTCGCGCTGATGGTGATGTTCGCCGCAGTCGGGGCGGTCGGATTCGGCGACATGTTCAGCGCCGCACCACAGCTCGGCGAGGGCACGCTGACCGCCATCGGGCTCGCACTGCTGCTGGCCGCGTGCGGGAAGTCCGCGCAGGTGCCACTGCAGTCCTGGCTCGGTGACGCGATGGAGGGCCCGACCCCGGTGTCGGCACTCATCCACGCCGCGACGATGGTCACCGCCGGGGTCTACCTGATCGTGCGGTCGGGCCCGGTGTTCGATCTGGCCCCGCACGCGCAGACCGCCGTCGTGGTGGTCGGCGCCGTCACGCTGCTGTTCGGCGCCGTGATCGGATGCGCGAAAGACGACATCAAGAAGGCATTGGCCGCATCGACGATGAGCCAGATCGGCTACATGGTGCTCGCCGCCGGTCTCGGACCGGCCGGATACGCGTTCGCGATCATGCACCTGCTCACCCACGGCTTCTTCAAGGCGGGGCTGTTCCTCGGGGCCGGGTCTGTGATGCACGCGATGGACGACGAGGTGAACATGCGCCGCTACGGCGGCCTGCGTCGCGCGCTGCCCGTCACGTTCGTCACGTTCGGCCTCGGTTACCTGGCGATCATCGGCATTCCGCCGCTGGCCGGGTTCTTCTCCAAGGACGGCATCATCGAGGCCGCGCTGGGCGCCGGCGGGCTCAAAGGTGTGGTGCTCGGCGGCGCAACGATTCTCGGCGCCGGGATCACCGCGTTCTACATGACGCGGGTGATGCTGATGACGTTCTTCGGCGAGAAGCGCTGGGCTTCCGGGGCGAGCGAAGCGACGGGGGAAAATTCAGGCGCGCATCCCCATGAGGCGCCCGCGGTGATGACGTGGCCGATGATCCTGCTCGCGATCGGCTCGGTCACCGCAGGCGGCGCGCTGGCCATCGGCGGCACGCTGGAGCACTGGCTCGAACCGGTGGTCGGCGCCCACGAGATCCACCACGTGCTGCCGGTGTGGGTGGTGACCGTCATCGTGTTGTCCGTCGTCGCGGTCGGTATCGCCGTCGCGTACCGCATGTACGGCAGTCGCGCGGTGCCCGAGGACGTGCCGGACGGATCGGCGCTGACCGTCGCCGCGCGGCGGGACCTCTACGGTGACGCGTTCAACGAAAGGGTGCTGATGCGGCCGGGTCTGGCATTCACCCGAGGTCTGGTCGAGATCGACGACGACGCGGTCGACGGAGCGGCCGGTGGGCTCGCGGCCGCGGTGTCGCGTCTTTCGGAAGGGTTGCGGCGGATGCAGACCGGGTTCGCCCGCTCGTACGCACTGTCCATGCTGGCGGGCGCGGCGGCCGTCGTCGCGATGATCCTGGCGGTGAACCTGTGGTGACCTCGATACCGGTGCTGACCGTACTGTGGGCGATCCCGATGCTCGGCGCGGTCCTGGTGCTGGTGCTGCCCGCCGCGGCGCGCCACCTCGCGAAATGGGTGGCGCTGGCGGTGTCCCTGGCCGTGCTGGTGGTGGCCGCTGTCATCGCGGTGAACTTCGATCCGGGCGGCGAACAGTTCCAGTTCGTCGAGAACTACCGGTGGATACCGTCTTTCGGCACCGGATACATCCTGGGTGTCGACGGGATCGCGCTGGCGTTGGTGGTGCTGACCGCGGTGCTGCTGCCGCTGCTGATCGTCGCCGGGTGGAACGACGCCCGTGACCGGGTCAGCTGGGGTGGCCGGTCCACCCACATCTATTTCGCGCTGACGCTGGCCGTCGAGGGCATGGTGCTGATCTCGCTGGTGTCGCTCGACATCCTGCTGTTCTACGTGTTCTTCGAGGCGATGCTGATCCCGATGTACTTCCTGATCGGCGGCTTCGGCGGTGAGCACCGCAGCAGAGCCGCGGTGAAGTTCCTGCTGTACAACCTTTTCGGCGGTCTGATCATGCTGGCCGCGGTGGTCGGGCTCTACGTCGCGACCGCCACCAGCGACGCGTTCACCGCGGGCACGTTCGACTTCCGCGCCATCGTCGCCGCGGTCACCTCCGGCGAGTTCGTCGTCAATCCCGCGGTGATGCACCTGCTGTTCGGGGGCTTCATGTTCGCGTTCGCGGTGAAGGCGCCATTGTGGCCGTTCCATCGCTGGCTGCCCGACGCGGCGGTCGAGGCCACCCCGGCCAGTGCGGTGCTGATGATGGCGATCATGGACAAGGTGGGCACGTTCGGCATGATCCGCTACTGCCTTCCGCTGTTCCCGGATTCGGCGGTCTGGTTCAGCCCGGCGATCATCACGCTGGCCGTGATCGGCATCGTGTACGGCGCCGTCGTCGCGATCGGCCAGACCGATGTGATGCGGTTGATCGCCTACACCTCGATCTCGCATTTCGGGTTCATCATCCTGGGCATCTTCGTGATGACCACCCAGGGCCAGTCCGGATCCACGCTTTACATGGTCAACCACGGCATCTCGACCGCGGCGCTGTTCCTGATCGCCGGCTTCCTGGTGTCTCAGCGCGGATCCCGGCTCATCAGCGCCTACGGCGGTGTGCAGAAGGTCGCGCCGATACTGGCCGGAACCTTCCTGGTCGCCGGCCTGGCCACGCTTTCGCTGCCCGGGCTGGCACCGTTCATCAGTGAATTCCTGGTCCTGATCGGCACATTCACCCGCTACCCGGTGCTGGCGGTGCTCGCGGCAAGCGCCCTGGTGCTGTCGGCGATCTACATCCTGTGGATGTACCAGCGGATGATGACCGGACCCGTCCCGGCGGCGCTGGAGCACGGCGAGCACAAGATCCGTGATCTGCTGCCCCGAGAACTCGCGGTCGTCGTCCCGCTGATCGCACTGCTGCTGGTGCTCGGCATCTATCCGAAACCGGCTCTCGACATCATCAACCCGGCGGTCACCCACACATTGACCACCGTCGACCAGAGCGACCCCGCACCCCGGATGGCGGAAGGCCCGGCCCGATGAACCTTTCGTTACCGACGCCGTCGGTCGAGTACTTCTTCCTGTCCCCGATGCTCATCGTGCTGGGCGCCGCGGTCCTCGGGGTACTCGTCGAGGCGTTCCTGCCACGCAATCGCCGCTACGGCGCACAGGTCTGGCTGAGCCTGGTCGCGTTGGTCGCCGCACTGGTCGCCGTCGTGCTGGTGGGCCGCGATCTGCGCGGCGGGGCGGGGGTGTCGGCGGTGATGGGGGCGGTCGCCGTCGACGGCCCCGCACTGCTCCTCCAGGGCACCATCCTGGTGGTCGGCGTGCTTGGCGTGCTGTTGATCGGCGAGCGCCAGCCCACCGCCGACGTCGAGGCCGACGGCATCCGGGGGCTGGACGCATTCACCCCGCAAGCGTCCGCGGTGGCCGGCAGCGTCGCCGAGAAGGTCGCCACCAGAATGGGTGTCGTCCAGACCGAGGTGTTCCCGCTGACCATGTTCGCCGTCGCCGGGATGTTGCTGTTCCCGGCCGCCGACGATCTGCTGACGATGTTCATCGCGCTGGAGGTGCTGTCGCTGCCGCTGTACCTGTTGTGCGGGCTGGCCCGGCGGCGCCGGTTGCTGTCGCAGGAGTCGTCGCTGAAATACTTTCTGCTGGGTGCGTTCTCGTCGGCGTTCTTCCTGTACGGCGCGGCCATGATGTACGGGTACGCGGGGACGCTGAAGCTGCAGGGCATCGCCGACGCGATCGCGGCGGGCGAGGGGCGCTCATCGCTGGCGCTGATCGGGATCGCGCTTCTGCTCGTCGGTGTGCTGTTCAAAGTCGGTGCGGTGCCGTTCCATTCGTGGATCCCGGACGTCTATCAGGGCGCTCCTACGCCGATCACCGCGTTCATGGCGGCCGCCACCAAGATCGCCGCGTTCGGCGCGATGCTGCGCCTGTTCTACGTCGCGCTGCCGGAACTGCGCGACGACTGGCGGCCGGTGCTGTGGGCGATCGCGATCCTGACGATGATCGTCGGCACCGTGACGGCGGTGACCCAGAACGACGTCAAACGCATGCTCGGATACTCGGCGGTGGCCCACAGCGGGTTCATCCTGACCGGCGTGATCGCCGGCAACGACGCGGGCGTGTCGTCGACGCTGTTCTATCTGTTCGCCTATGGCTTCTCCACCGTCGGCGCGTTCGCGGTGGTCGGGATGGTGCGCGACGCCGACGGGCACGAGGACAGCACGCTGGCGCGCTGGGCCGGGTTGGGCAGGCGGTATCCGTTGACCGGCATCGTGTTCTCGCTGTTCCTGCTCGCATTCGCCGGAATTCCGCTGACGAGCGGTTTCGTCAGCAAGTTCGCGGTGTTCAAGGCCGCCGGCGAGGGCGGGGCGATCCCGCTGGTCGTGGTCGGTGTCATCGCCAGCGCGATCGCGGCGTACTTCTACGTGCGGGTGATCGTGTTGATGTTCTTCACCGACCGGCCCGACGACGCGCCGACGGTCGTGGTGCCCAGCGCGCTGACGACGGCCGTGGTCACCGTCACCGCGGCGGTCACGTTCGCGCTCGGTGCGCTGCCGCAGCCGTTGCTGGACCTGGCCGACTCGGCCGACCGGTTCTTCTGATAGCAAGATAGCCATGTCCGCAGAGCCGGTGTTGACCGCCGATCACGACGACGTCCGGGTGATCACGCTGAACCGGCCGTCGGCCCGCAATGCGCTCGGCCGCGACCTGATCAGGGCCACGTACGCGGCACTGACCGCCGCCGACTCCGACGAGTCGGTGCGCGCCGTCGTGCTCACCGGCGCCGATCCGGCGTTCTGTGCCGGCGTCGACCTGAAAGAGGCTGCCCGCGACGGGCTGTCGTACTTCGAGGAGTTCCGCTCGCAGAGCTGCATCACCGCGGTGGCGAACATGCGCACCCCGGTGGTCGGCGCGATCAACGGCGCCACCTTCACCGGCGGGCTGGAGATGGCGCTCGGCTGCGACTTCATGATCGCATCGGAGCGTGCGGTGTTCGCCGACACGCATGCGCGGGTGGGCATCCTGCCGGGTGGCGGGATGACAGCGCGGCTGCCACAGCTCGTCGGCGCCGCGATGGCTCGGCGGCTGTCGATGACCGGTGAAGTGGTCGACGCCGCCCGCGCCGAACGCATCGGGCTGGTGACCGAGGTGGTGGCCCACGAGCGGTTGGTGGAGCGGGCGATCGAGCTGGCTCGCCAGATCGCCGAGGTGCCGCGCGCGACGATGCGCGGCCTGAAGGAGATCTACACGACCGGCGCGGCGGCGGTCGTCGACCCGGCGCTGGCCGCCGAGGAGACGATCGCGTTCGCCGCGCACCGTGACCTCGACGCCCTCGGCGACCGGTTCAGTGAGGTGTCGCAGCGCAACAAGGATCAGATCGCCCGGGGCTGAGTCGGCCTGCCGAGCGCGCGGTTCTGCACGCCGACACGCCGCACAGCACGGCAGCCACCGCGCGCTCGTCATCGCCGAACGCGCGTAGACGCCCACGGCAGGCGGTGTGTCGCCGGGCAGACACGCGCGCTCGCGGTGCAGGTGTCACGTCGCGACGCCGTGCAGCAGGATGTCGGTCGTCGTGTCCACCCACGACGGGTTCTCCAGCGCGCCGGGGGTCTGCAGCAGGGCCAGCAGCGTCGCGCCGCCGACCAGGCTGACCAGCCGGTCGGGATCGACGCCCTCCCGGACCTCGCCGCGTTCGACCGCGTCGTGCAGCCGGGCCCGCACGGCGGCGAACAGATCGGTGAACCTGGCCCCGATCCGGCCGGTGAGTTCGGCATTGGCCGACATGTCGGAGATCAGGCCGGGCAACGCGGCGCGCACGACTGGACTCAGGAACACCTCGCGGGTCACCTCGATCATCGCCCGCAGATCGGCGGCGATGTCCCCCGGCGGCAACTGCATCACCGTCGGCGTCGCCGGGAACGCGGCCTCGTGGACCAGTTCGGCCTTGCTCGACCATCGCCGGTACAACGCCGTCTTGGTCGTCCCGGCGCGCTCGGCGACGGCCGCCATCGTCACATTCGAATAGCCGATTTCGACAAGTAGATCCGCCGTCGCCGCCAATATGGCAGCGTCGATGCGCGGGTCCCGCGGGCGCCCGGCGCCCGTGGCCTTTACACCCGTGGACGGGTCTGTTTTCATATCGCTACTCACGGTATCGTATTAGCGGGCTGTGGGGTCCGAATCTCGACCGGAAGGACCAGTGCGGTGACCAGCGAACCAGCTGTCGACAACGTGGAGCGACTGCAGCGCTCCAGCCGGGACCTGACCGACGTGCCCGCGACGCTGTCGCGGTGGCTGTCGACGCTGATCCCGGACGTCACCCCGGACATCACTGTCGAAAGTGGTATCGACGCCAACGGAATGTCCTCCGAAACGATCCTGTTGAACGGGCGCTGGGCGCAGGGCGGCGAAGCCGTCGAGCACCGATGGGTCGCCCGGGTGGCGCCCACCGTGGCGGACATCCCCGTATTCGAACACTACCGTCTCGACCACCAGCACGAGGTGATGCGCAAGGTCGCCGAGCAGACCGATATCGCGGTACCACCGGTGCGCTGGCTGGAAACCTCCGGCGACGTGCTGGGCCGGCCCTTCTTCCTGATGGACCGCGTGGACGGCTTGGTCCCGCCCGACGTGATGCCCTACACCTTCGGCGACAACTGGCTCTTCGACGCGACCGCCGATCAGCAGCGCCTGCTGCAGGACCGCACCCTCGAGGTGCTGGCCGCGCTGCACTCGATCCCGGATGCGGCGCGCACCTTCGGCTTCCTGCAGGACATCGACCCGCCCGGCGAGACCGCGCTGCACCGCCACTTCGGCTGGCTCAAGGGCTGGTACGCGTTCTGCGTCCCCGGCATCGGTGCCTCGCCGCTCGTCGAACGTGCCCTGGCCTGGCTCGAGGACCACTTCCCCGACGACGTCGCGGCCACCGAACCCGTGCTGGTGTGGGGTGATTCGCGCATCGGCAACGTCATCTACCAAGACTTCACCCCGGTCGCCGTGCTGGACTGGGAGATGGCGACGGTCGGCCCGCGTGAGTTCGACGTGTCGTGGATCATCTTCGCCCACATGGTTTTCCAGGAACTGACGAAGCTGGCCGGCCTGCCCGGTATGCCGGACTTCCTGCGGGAGGACGACGTCCGCGCCACCTACCGGGAGCTGACCGGCGTCGAAATCGGCGATCTGAAGTGGTTCTATGTGTATTCGGCGGTGGTGTGGTGCTGCGTGTTCATGCGCACCGGGGCGCGCCGCGTGCACTTCGGCGAGATCGAGAAGCCCGCCGACATCGAAACGCTGTTCTACCACGCGTCACTGCTCAAACGACTGATCGGAGAGGCCGACTGATGCTCGGACCGATGGACGAATACCCGGTACACCAAATCCCGCAGCCGATCGCGTGGCCCGGTTCCTCGGATCGCAACTTCTACGACAGGTCGTACTTCAACGCCCACGACCGCACGGGCGACATCTTTGTCATCACCGGCCTCGGCTACTACCCGAACCTCGGTGTGAAGGACGCCTTCTTCCTGGTCTCCCGCCGCGGCAGCGGTAGATTCGGCGGAAGCGGTGACACGCAGACCGCGGTGCACCTGTCCGACGCGATCGACCAGGACCGGCTCAACCAGCACATCGGCAACTACCGCGTGGAGGTCATCGAGCCGCTGCGCAAGCTGCGCATCGTGCTCGACGAAACCGAGGGCATCGCAGCAGATCTCACCTGGGAGGGGCTCTTCGATGCCGTCCAGGAGCAGCCGCACATCATGCGGCGCGGCACCCGGGTGACCCTGGACGCACAGCGCTTCGCACAGGTCGGCTCGTGGAGCGGCCAGTTGTCCATCGACGGCACCGACATCGCCGTCGACCCCGACCGCTGGATCGGCACCCGCGACCGGTCGTGGGGTATCCGGCCGATCGGTGAGGCCGAACCGGCCGGGCGGCCCGACGATCCGCCGTTCGAGGGCATGTGGTGGCTCTACGTGCCGATGGCCTTCGACGATTTCGGCATCGTGATCATCATCCAGGAGGACCCGCAGGGATTCCGCTCCCTCAACGACTGCACCCGGATCTGGAAGGACGGCCGCGTCGAGCAGTTGGGTTGGCCGCGGGTCAAGATCCACTACCGCTCGGGCACGCGCATCCCGACCGGCGCGACGATCGAGGCGACGGCGCTGGACGGTAGCCCGGTCAGGTTCGACGTGGAATCCAAGCTGCCCGTCCCGATTCACGTCGGCGGCGGATACGGCGGTGACACGGACTGGCTGCACGGGGTGTGGAAGGGCGAGAACTTCACCGAACGCCTCACCTACGACATGACCGATCCCGCGATCACCGGCCGCGCCGGCTTCGGCGTCATCGACCACGTCGGCCGTGCCGTGTGCCGCGATGCGGACGGCACCGAGCGCGAGGGATGGGGCCTGTTCGAGCACGGGGCGCTGGGCCGTCACGACCCGTCCGGTTTCGCCGACTGGTTGACCGTCGCGCCGTGAGCTCCGGCGCGCCTCACGATCCGTCGCGGTAACGGATCGCCCACGACGCCGAGAAGACCTCGCCGGGGGCCAGCCACCGTAGCCCGTGCCCGCTGTTGAGCGCGTTCGCCTCGGCGGTCATGGGTTCGAGCGCGACGGCGGTCACGTCACCGTCGGCGGTCGGGAATGCCCGGGTGACGAACACGTGCGCGTACGCGAATCGCGGATCGGCCCACAGCGATACGGACCGTCCGTCGCCGGCGCGCAGCGTATGCGTGCTGCCGTCGGGGCCCGGCCGAACCACCCAGCAGTCATCGAGGTCGAGGTCGGCGACGGGCCGGCCGGCGCGCAGGTCCCACCGGGTGCCGTCCACCGCGCTCGTGCCGACCGGGATCAGCCGGTCGTCGACGTCGACGTGCTGTTCGCCCTCGACCGTGAGGATCAGGCGCTCGGCCGGGACGTCGCCGACGGTCAGGAACGGGTGTGCGCCGATCCCCACCGGCGCGTGCCGCTCCCCCGTGTTGCGGACCGCGTGCGTGGTGTGCAGGCCGTCGCGGGTCAGCCGGTAGGTGACCGAGGTGTCGAGCGAGAACGGGTAGCCGTCGCACGGAGTTACCGGCGCGGCAAGGGTTATCGACGACGAGGACCGCTGCGCGGTCCCGTAGGCGGTGGTGCACAGCAGGCCGTGCAGCGCGGTGTGGTGGACGGGGTCGGTGATCGGTAGCCGCTGCGTACGCCCGTCGAGGGACCACCGCCCGTCGGCGACCCGGTTGGGCCACGGCACCAACACCTTTCCGCAGAAGTACGGTGCCGCACCGGCGAGCGGTGCGGGCGTGACGGAGACACCGCCCACCGAGAGGCCGCGCAGTGCGGCCCCGACGCGCCCGATCACCGCGCGCACCGACCGGTCTGCGGTCTGCAGGACCAGGTCGTGGTCGACGTCGCCGCTCAGTTTCGTCGTCATCCGCCGGCACCCCGGCCCGGGTAGGTGCGCGAGATCGACGGCTCGGGATGACCGGCGCGCCGCGTCGCGGTGCGGACGGCGTCGGTGACCGTGTCGACGTCGACGGCGTCGACGAGGGCGATCACACAGCCACCGAATCCGCCGCCGGTCATGCGCGCACCCAGCGCACCGGCCCGCACCGCGGTGTCGGCGATCAGGTCGAGATGTTCTGTGGTGATCTCGAAATCGTCGCGCATCGACGCATGCGATTCGCTCAACAGCGCGCCGACGTCGTCCAGCCGGGACCGTTCGAGCGCGCGCACGGTGTCGAGCACCCGTCGGTTCTCGGTGAGGATGTGCCGGGCGCGCCGCCGGTCCGTGGCATCCGGCACGGCGTCGAGCACGGCGACCTCGGGGCCCTGCACGTCGCGCAGGGAGGACACCCCGAGCGCGGCGGCAGCCCGTTCGCACGACGCGCGCCGCGCCGCGTACTCGCCGCCGGCGTGGCGGTGCGGGGCGTGTGAGTTGATCAGCAGCAGCGCCGCACCGTGCGCGTCCGGGTCGAACACCACCGGCGCGGTGCTCAGATGCCGGAAATCGATCAGCTGCGCGCATCCCGGTTCGGCGAACAGGATCGCCAGTTGATCGAGCAGACCGGTTGGGGCACCGACGTATTCGTTCTCCGCGCGCCGGGCCAGGTGCGCCTGTTCCATCCGGTCCAGTGGCGGGCCGCCCGCGCCGAGGATCGCTCCGAGGACCGCGCACTCCAGCGCGGCCGAGGACGCCAGCCCCGAGCCCATCTCGACGCCGCCGGAGATCAGCAGCGTTCCGCCGGGCACCGGATGGCCGGCGGTGCGCAGCGCCCACACCACCCCGGCGACGTAGGCGGCCCACCCGGTGAGGTCCCCGGGTTGCGTCGTGACGGGGAAGGACACGGAGTTCTCGGCGCGGTCGCTGCGCACCACCAGCGTGTCGCCGCCGGCCGGATGGAACACCACGATGGTGCGCTCGGGCAGGGCGATCGGCAGCGCGAATCCGGCGTTGTAGTCGGTGTGTTCGCCGATCAGGTTGATCCGCCCCGGCGCCGAGTAGCGGACGATGTTCGCGGTCACGGTCACCGTCACAGCCGCCTGAGTGTCGCGGCGAGGGCCTCCGGGCTGACGTCGTTGATGAACGCGCCCATCACCGATTCCGAACTCGCCAGGTACTTCGTCTTCGCCGCGCTGCGCCGGGTCGAGATCACCTGCGCGTGGAAATATCCTTCCCGCTGCGCGTCGGTGTCGGCGTACTGATGCAACGCCGCCATGTACGGCAGCGGCGCGTCGTACATGCGGTCGAGCCGTCCCAGGACGTCCCGGTACAGGTCGGCGAAGTCGTCCAGCTCGGCGTCGTCGAGGTCGGCGAGGCTGTGCACGAACCGGTTCGGATAGATGTGCACTTCCACCGGCCAGCGCGCCGCGAACGGCACCAACGCGGTGAAAGCGCCGGTGCGGGCGACGATACGGCTTCCGTCGCGGATCTCGTGACCCAGGATGTCGCCGAACATGTTGGTGCCGGTCTTCGCGCGATACGTGTCGGCCTGCCGCAGCATCGTCGTGGTGCGCGGTGTCGTGAACGGATAGCCGTAGATCTGGCCGTGCGGATGGGTCAGGGTCACCCCGATCTCCTCGCCGCGGTTCTCGAAACAGAACACCTGCTCGATGGCGTCCTGGGCGAGCAGATCCCGTGTGCGATGCCGCCAGACGTCGACGACCAGGCGGGCGTGGGCCGGCGGGAGCGCCGCGAAGGATCCGCTGTGGTCGCTGGTGAAGCAGACGACCTCACAGCGGCCCCGGCCCGGCGCCGACACGAATTCCGTGGCGACCTCGTCGGCCGGCGCGGGCGTTCCGGCACCGGACAGGCTGGCGAACCGGTTCTCGAAGACCACGACGTCGTAGGCGGACGCCGGGATCTCGCTGGTCTGCCCGCTCGGTCCGGGGCACAGCGGGCACCGGTCGGCCGGCGGTTTGTAGGTGCGCTCCTGGCGGGCGGGGGCGATGATGACCCACTCCCCGGTGGTGTGGTCGAAACGCAGCTGCGACGGCGGCTGGGCGTCCGGTGTCAACGCCCGCCGGTCGGTGACAGGTTCGCTGTGGCGCCCCGGGAGGTCGAAGAACAACATCTCGCGTCCGTCGGCGAGCTGCCAGCGGGTGGGGGTCGTCGTCGGTATCACTGGGCGGATGCGCTGCGGCGCAACGCCAGCCACGGATGGCGCCGCTCGTATTCACGCTGGGCGATCTCGGCATCGATGATCTGGCGGTAGCGCTGGATCAACTGGTCCCGGGTCATCCCGAACTCCGGGAGCACCTCGTCGTCCGGTGGCCCGCCGTACGGGGCCCAACTGCGCATGAACGCGACGATGTCGTGCGCGAACCGGTCCGCCATCTCGCCCTCGGGCATCAGGAGCCGCCCTTCTTCTTGTTGTAGACGTCGAAGCCCACGGCCGCCAGCAGTACCAGCCCCTTGATCAGCTGCTGGACGTCGCTGCCGATGCCGATCAACGACATGCCGTTGTTGAGCACGCCGAGCACGAATCCCCCGATGATCGCACCGAACACGGTGCCGACACCGCCGTTGGCCGACGCGCCGCCGATGAATGCCGCGGCGATCGCTTCGAGCTCCATGCCGATACCGGCCTGCGGCGTCGCGGAGTTGAGCCGCGCGGCGAACAGCAGGCCGGCCAGCGCGGACAACAGCCCCATGTTGACGAACACCAGGAACGTGACCCGCTTGGTCTTCACCCCGGAAAGCCGGGCCGCCGCCCCGTTGCCGCCGACCGCGTAGACCTGCCTGCCGATCACGGTGGAGCGCATCACGAACGCGTACACCACGAACGCCAGCGCCAGGATGATGCCGACGACGGGGACGCCGCGGTAGCTGGCCAGCAGCAGGGTGAACGCCGCCAGGGCCGCGACGATCGCGGCGCACTTGGCGACGAACCAGCCGGTCGGAAGCACGTCGAACCCGTACTGCGCCTGGGCTCGTCGCTGCCGCAGTTGCTGCCAGACGGCGGCGACCATGACCAGCGCACCGAGGATGATGGTGGGCCAGTGGTAGATCGCGCCTTCGCCGATCTCGGGCAGGAACCCGCTGCTGACCTGACTGAAGGTGCGCGGGAACGGTGCGATGGACTGGCCCTCCAGCAGGTACTGGGTGGCGCCGCGGAACACCAGCATGCCGGCCAGCGTCACGATGAACGACGGGATCCCGACGTAGGCGATCCAGAAGCCCTGCCACGCACCGATCGCCGCGCCCAGCACGAGACACACCGTCACCGCGATCGGCCACGGCATCGAGTGGGAGATCATCAGCACCGCGGACATCGCCCCGATGAACCCGGCGATGGATCCGACCGACAGGTCGATGTGGCCGGAGATGATCACGATGACCATGCCGATGGCCAGGATCAGGATGTAGCCGTTCTGCTGGACGATGTTGGTGACGTTGAGGGGTTTGAGCAGGATCCCGTCGGTGAGCAACTGGAACAGCACGACGATCAGCACCAGGGCGACCACCATGCCGTACTGCCGGAAGTTGCCCCGCACCAGTGCCTTCAGCCGGCCTGTCGGGGTGTCCGGTGGCGAGGGCGGCGACGCGTCCGGCGTCGTGTCCACCGTGGGAGAGGCAGTCATTCGGTTCGTCCCTTCATCATGTAGCGCATCAACGTCTCCTGCGCGGCGTTCTCACGCGCGACCTCACCGGTCAGCCGCCCCTCGTTCAGCGTGTAGATGCGGTCGCACAACCCGATCAGCTCGGGAAGCTCGGAGGAGATCACGATCACCGCTTTGCCCTGGGCGGCAAGCGAGTTGATGATCGTGTAGATCTCGTACTTGGCACCGACGTCGATGCCTCTGGTGGGTTCGTCGAGGATCAGCACGTCGGGATCGGCGAAGATCCACTTGCTCAGCACCACCTTCTGCTGGTTGCCGCCGGACAGGTTGCCGGTGGTGGCCTTCACCGACTGGGCCTTGATGTGCATGTCCTTGCGGAAGCGTTCGCCGACCACCGATTCCAGGTGTTCGTTGATCACCGACATCTTGCTGACCTTCGGCAGCGATGCCAGCGTCACGCTCCTGGCGATGTCGTCCATCAGGTTCAGCCCGTAGTGCTTGCGGTCCTCGGTGGCGTACGCGATCTTGTGGGCGATCGCCTCGGCCACGGTTCGCGTCTGGATCTCCTTGCCGTCCTTGATGACCCGCCCGCCCGCCTTCTTGCCGTAGCTGCGGCCGAACACGCTCATCGCCAGTTCGGTGCGTCCGGCGCCCATGAGCCCGGCCAGGCCCACGACTTCGCCGCGGCGCACGTGCAGCGACACATCGTCGACGACCTTGCGGTGCTGATCCAGCGGGTGGTAGACGGTCCAGCCCTCGATCTCGAAGGTCACGTCGCCGATGGGATGCGGTTGCCTGGCGGGGAATCGGTCGACCATGTCGCGGCCGACCATGCCGCGGATGATGTGTTCCTCGGTGACGGTGTCGTCGACCGCGAGCGTCTCGATGGTCTGCCCGTCGCGCAGGATGGTGATGTTGTCGGCCACCCGCATCACCTCGTTGAGCTTGTGCGAGATGATGATGCACGTCAGCCCCTGCGCCCTGAGCTCACCGATGAGGTCGAGCAGGTGGCGGCTGTCCTCGTCGTTGAGCGCGGCGGTCGGCTCGTCGAGGATCAGCAGCTTCACCTTCTTCGACAGCGCTTTCGCGATCTCGACAAGCTGCTGTTTCCCGACCCCGATGTCGGAGATCCGGGTGCCGGGGCTCTCCCGCAGTCCGACGCGATCGAGGAGCCGCTGGGCGTGCCGGGTGGTCTCGTGCCAGCTGATCACCCCGGCGGACGCATGCTCGTTGCCCAGGAAGATGTTCTCGGCGATGGACAACACGGGCACCAGCGCGAGCTCCTGGTGGATGATCGCGATGCCGCGGCGTTCGCTGGACCTGATGTCCTTGAAATCGCCGGGGCGCCCGTCGAAGGTGATCTCACCGGAATACGTCCCGTGCGGATAGATGCCGCTGAGGACCTTCATCAGGGTCGACTTGCCCGCGCCGTTCTCCCCGCAGATCGCATGGATCTCGCCGGGGTACACCGTCAGGTTGACCTGGTGGAGCGCCGTGACGGGCCCGAATCGCTTGGTGATGTCGCGCATCTCGAGCAACGGCGCGGGGCGGCCCGTCATCAGGCCAGCTGCGCGGAGGTGTAGTAGCCGGAGTCGATGAGCGCCTGCTGGTAGTTGCTCTTGTCGACACTGACCGGCTCGAGCAGGTACGCGGGCACGACCTTGACACCGTTGTCGTAGGTGCTGGTGTCGTTGACCTCGGGCTCGCCGCCGGTCAGCAGCGAATCCGCCATCTGCACCGCGGATTTCGCCAGTTCGCGGGTGTCCTTGAACACGGTCTGGGTCTGCTCGCCGGCGATGATCGACTTGACCGACGCGAGCTCGGCGTCCTGACCGGTGACGATCGGCAGCGGGTTGACCGGTGTGCCGTAGCCGGCGCTCTTGAGCGCGGAGATGATGCCCAGCGACATTCCGTCATACGGCGAGAGCACCGCGTCGACGCGCCCGCTGGTGTAGGCCCGGCTGAGCAGGTTGTCCATCCGGGACTGAGCGAGCCCGCCGTCCCAGCGCAGGGTGGCCACCTGGTCGAACGAGGTCTGCCCGCTACGGACGATCAGCTTGCCGCTGTCGATGTAGGGCTGCAGCACGCTCATCGCGCCGTCGAAGAAGAAGGTGGCGTTGTTGTCGTCGGGCGAGCCGGCGAACAGTTCGATGTTGTACGGGCCGGCGTTCTGCTCCACGCCGAGTTTGTCGACGATGTACGTGGCCTGCTGCACACCGACCTTGAAATTGTCGAATGTCGCGTAGTAGTCCACGTTTTCGGATCCGCGGATCAGCCGGTCGTAGCTGACGACGGGGATGTCGGCGTCGGCGGCGCGCTGCAGGATGTCGGTCAGCGACGAACCGTCGATCGGTGCGATGACCAGAACCTTGACCCCCTTGGTGATCATGTTCTCGATCTGCGACACCTGGTTCTGCACGACGTCGTCGCCGTACTGCAGATCGGTGTCGTAGCCGAGCGACTGGAACTGCTCGGCCATGTTGTTCCCGTCGGCAACCCACCGTTCCGAGGATTTCGTCGGCATCGCGATGCCGACGGTGCCGGCCCCCTCGCCGCCGCCGGCGCTGTCGTCGCTCGTCGTGGACCGACCGCAACCGACACTCGCGAACATGGTGACCGCGGCGAGCGCGCCCACCATGCGAACAACATTTTTACGCATGGGAAGTCCTTCGATTGGCCGTGCTCAACACCGGGGCCGGGCAGTCCGGCGCCCACGATGTGAGCGTTCACACGCTGATCTTGTGACGGGGCTCACGCTTTGTCAAGGCTTCGAACCTGAGAATGTGAACGCTCACATTGACCGTCCGAAAGTATTGACGGCCGCTCGATGTGAGCGTTAACATCCCGTCAGAATGTAACGCCGGTCACGTTCGACGCGGACCGCTCTTCCCTCTCGAATCCACCCTGAGCTGGACAAACAGCATCCACACCGAGGAGTTGTCATGAAGAGTTTGCTCACCACGCTGCTGAGCGTCGCGTCGGCAGGCGTGCTGGCCGCGTGCGGCAGCGGGCCGGCCCAGGACGTCGGACCCGCGGGCGGTTCGACAGGCGGCGCGATCACCATGGGCTTCTCCCAGGTCGGCGCGGAAAGCGGATGGCGTACCGCCAACACCGTCTCCATCCAGGACGCGGCCAAGGCCGCCGACGTCGACCTCAAGTTCTCCGACGCCAACGGCGAGCAGGAGAACCAGATCGCCGCGATCCGGTCCTTCGTGCAACAGGGAGTCGACGTGATCGCGTTCAGCCCGGTGGTGCGCACCGGGTGGGACGCGGTGCTGCTGGAAGCCAAGAACGCGGGCATCCCGGTGATCCTGACCGACCGCGCCGTCGACACCGAGGAACCCGACGTCTACAAGACCTTCCTCGGCGCCGACTTCGTCCGGGAAGGTCAGTGGGCAGGCGAATGGGCCGTCAAGGAGTTCGCCGCGGCCCCGGCGCCGGTGAACATCGTCCAATTGGAGGGAACCACGGGGTCCGACCCCGCGCTGGAGCGCACGACGGGCTTCGCCGAGGCCATCGCCGCCGATCCGAAGCTCACCGTGATCGCCTCGCAGACAGGGGATTTCACCCGCTCCGGAGGCAAGCAGGTGATGGAGGCGTTCCTCAAGGCACACCCGAAGATCGACCTGGTGTTCGCCCAGAACGACGATATGGCACTCGGCGCTGTGGAGGCCATCGAAGCAGCGGGCAAGAAACCGGGACAGGACATCAAGATCGTCGCGATCGACGCCACCCGCGACGGGATGCAGGCACTGGCCGACGGCAAGTTCAACTATCTGGTCGAATGCAATCCTCTGCTGGGTCCCGAGCTGATGGACCTGGCGAAGAAGGTCGTCGCCGGTGAATCGGTGCCGGCGCGTGTGGTCACCGAGGACCAGACGTTCGATCAGCAGCAGGCCGCCGCGATCCTGCCCGAGCGCAAGTACTGATGACCTCCCCCGTCTCCGGGCCGGTCTCCGAGACCCCGGCCGCGGACCCAGCCGCACCCGTGGTCGAAATACGCGGGGCCACGATCGATTTCCCCGGCGTACGGGCGCTGGACGGGGTCGACTTCCGGCTGCTGCCCGGTGAGATCCACGCGCTGATGGGCGAGAACGGCGCCGGGAAGTCCACCTTGATCAAGGCGCTCACCGGGGTCTACGACATCGACGCGGGCGAGATCTGCGTGGCAGGCGCGCCCCGGCGGTTCACCAGCCCTCGGCACGCCCAGGATGCCGGCATCAGCACCGTGTATCAGGAGGTCAACCTCTGCACGAACCTGACCGTGGCGGAGAACATCCTGCTCGGCCGGGAGCCCCGCAGGCTCGGCCGCATCGACTACCGGGCGATGAACCGACGAGCGGCAGAGCTGCTCGGCGATCTCGACCTGTCCGTCGATCCCCGCTCGATGCTCGGCTCCCATCCGATCGCCCTGCAGCAGCTGGTGGCTATCGCGCGTGCGACGGCGGTGTCGGCGCAGGTGCTGATCCTCGACGAGCCGACGTCGAGTCTGGACGCCGACGAGGTGACCGAGCTGTTCCGGGTCATGCGCCGGCTGCGCGACGGCGGTACCGCGATCCTGTTCGTGACGCATTTCCTCGACCAGGTCTATGCGGTGTCGGATCGGATCACGGTGCTGCGCAACGGTCGTCGCGTCGCCGAACACCGCACCTGTGAACTCGACCGGGTCCGGCTGGTCGCCGAGATGCTCGGCCACGAACTCGACCTGCTGGAGGAGATCGCCGAGACCGCCACGGATCACCGCGCGGAGCGCGACACCGTGGTCAGCGCGCGCGATCTCGGACGCCTCCCCCGTGTGCACCCCACCGACATCGACGTCCGCCGCGGCGAGGTCGTCGGCCTGGCCGGGCTGTTGGGTTCGGGGCGAACGGAACTGGCCCGCCTGCTCTTCGGTGCCGACCGGGCCACCAGCGGCCGGATCATGGTCGGCGGCAAGCCGACCGGTGTGCGGTCGCCGCGCGCGGCGATCGCGAACAGGTTCGCGTTCAGCTCGGAGGACCGCAAGGCCGAGGGCATCATCGGGGACCTGACGGTGCGCGACAACCTCGTGCTGGCCCTGCAGGCCAAACGGGGGTTCGCGCGGCCACTGTCGGCCAAGGCCAAGGCCGACCTCGTCGACCGCTACATCCGCGCGCTGGACATCCGCCCGCCGAACCCGGACACGCTGGTGAAGAACCTCAGCGGCGGCAACCAGCAGAAGGTGCTGCTGGCCCGCTGGCTGATCACCGAGCCACAGCTGTTCATCCTCGACGAGCCGACCCGGGGCATCGACGTCGGCGCCAAGACGCAGATCCAGAAGCTGATCACGGACCTGGCCACCGACGGGATGGGCGTGCTCTTCATCTCCGCCGAACTCGACGAGGTGGCCCGCATCAGCGACCGGATCGCGGTGCTGCGCGACGGGCACTGCATCGCCCAGGTCGGATCGGATTGCACCGTAAGCGAACTCACGGCGCTGATCGCCGGGGGTGTCCAGTGAACACCAACAGGCTGGTCAACTCCCCGCTGCTGTGGCCGGTGTTGTCACTGGCCGCGCTGCTGGCCGTCAACGTGATGCTGACACCGGGGTTTCTGAGCATCCGGGTCCAGGACGGACACCTGTTCGGCAGCGTGATCGACATCCTGCGCAACGGCGCCCCGACGATGCTGGTCGCGCTCGGGATGACGCTGGTGATCGCCTCGCGGGGCATCGACCTGTCGGTCGGTGCCGTGGTCGCGGTCAGCGGTGCACTGGCCTGCGCGCACATCGCCGCATCCGCCGACCCGACCTCGGCGGGCACCGTGATCACCGCGATGGGCATCGCCCTCGGGGTGGCCGTGGGCCTCGGCCTGTGGAACGGCGTGCTGGTGTCGGTGTTCGGGGTGCAGCCGATCATCGCGACGCTGGTCCTGATGACCGCGGGCCGCGGCGTGGCGCTGTTCATCACCGACGGGCAGATCGTCACCGTCGGCAGCCCCGCGTTCCGCGAACTCGGTGCCGGATACCTGTTCGGGCTGCCGGTGGCGATCCTGGTGAGCCTGGCGATGTTCGTCGTCGTCGGGCTCGTGGTGCGCCGCACCGCGCTCGGCATGCTGCTGGAGTCGGTCGGTGTCAACCCCGAGGCGAGCCGGCTGGCCGGGGTCCGGCACCGGTCGATCGTGCTCGCCGTCTACGTGTTCAGCGCGGTGTGCGCCGGGGTCGCCGGCCTGATGATCGCCTCCAACATCTCGGCCGCCGACGCCAACAACGCCGGCCTGTGGATCGAGATGGACGCGATCCTGGCCGTGGTGATCGGCGGCACGTCGCTGCTGGGCGGGCGGTTCAGCCTGACCGGCACGATCCTGGGCGCGCTGATCATCCAGACGCTGACGACCACCGTCTACACCGCGGGGATCACGCCCGAGACCACGCTGGTGTTCAAGGCGCTCGTCGTGATCGCGGTGTGTCTGCTGCAGGCCCCGAAATTCCGCGCGCTGGCGCGGGGAGCCTTCCGGCCCCGCCGGCATGCGCCGAAATCCGTTGCCGCCACCGCGGCACCGCAGGTCCCGGACACCGTGGTGGGTACCGCCGAGGTCGACGAGATGAGCCGGCTGTGAGCGCGACGACGCCGGCGCTCGGCGCCCCGCGCCAGGACCGGTGGCAGGCGCTCACCGGCGAGGTGCTGGCCCGTGTCCGCGGCCGCTACCTGTCCCCTCTGGCCTCGCTGGGGCTGCTCGCGCTGATGTTCGGCGCGATCGTGGTGCGCTACGACTTCGCCAGTCCCGCCCAGGTGTTCCTGAATCTGTTCGTCGACAACGCCTACCTGATCGTGCTGGCCGTCGGGATGACCTTCGTGATCCTCAGCGGCGGAATCGATCTGTCCGTCGGGTCGACGGTGGCGCTGGCGACGGTCATCGTCGCCACCGCGCTGCAGCAGGGTTGGCCGATGCCGCTGGCGGTCGGCACCGTGCTGGTGGTCGGCCCGCTGCTGGGATGGCTGATGGGCCTGGTGATCGAGTACTTCGATGTGCAGCCCTTCATCGTGACCCTGGCCGGGATGTTCCTGGCCCGCGGGCTGTGTTACGTGATCAGCGTCGACACGTTGCCGATCAAGGATCCGGTGCTGCGCCGGATCGGGCTGAACTACGTGTACCTCTACGAGGACAAGTTCATCCGGTGGACGGTGGTGATCGCGGTCGCCGTCGTCGTGATCGCCGCGTTCACCCTGCACCAGACCCGGTACGGCCGAACCGTGTACGCGGTCGGCGGCAACCGGCAGTCGGCTCAGCTGATGGGGCTGGCCGCGGCCCGCGCCCGGGTGTCGGTGTACGCGGTCAGCGGTTTCTGCGCGGCCCTGGCCGGACTGCTGCTGGCGGTACAGAAGCTGTCGGGCTACAGCCTCAACGGCATCGGCATGGAGCTCGACGCCATCGCCGCCGCGGTGATCGGGGGCGTACTACTGTCCGGAGGAACAGGTTTCGTGTTCGGTTCGGTGATCGGCGTCCTGGTGCTCGGCACCATCCAGACGTTCGTCACCGCCGAGAACCTCGACTCGTACTGGACCCGCATCATGACCGGTGTCCTGCTACTGGTCTTCGTTCTCGTCCAGCGACTAGTGGTGAGGAAGCCCCGATGAACAGCCGCGTAACACCCACCAGCACAGCCAAACCGGTGATGGCCGATGTCGCGCGGCTGGCCGGCGTCAGCCACCAGACCGTGTCGCGGGTGATCAACGGCTCCCCCAGCATCCGGCCCGCGACCAAGGCCCGTGTGCAGCAGGCGATCGAGGAGCTCGGCTACCGGCCCAACACCGCCGCCCGGGCGCTGGTGACCCGCCGGTCCGGGATCATCGGGATCATCGGCACCAGCAGCGCGCTGTTCGGGCCCTCCAGCGTGCAGCGCTCGGTGCAGGAAGCCGCGCGCGCCGCGGGCTACTTCACCAGCATGGTGCCGCTGCCCGACGTCACCCCTGACGCGCTGCGCGACGCGCTGGAGCACCTCACCCGGCAATCCGTCGAGGCGATCGTGATGATCGCCGCCCAGGAGGACGCGCTCGCCGTCGCGCACGCCGCGGAGACGGGTGTGCCGATGATCGTCGTCGAAGGGGACCTGTCCGGCAGCGGCCTCAGCGTGGGGGTGGACCAGATCGCCGGGGCACGCCAGGCCACCACGCATCTGATCGACCTGGGCCACCGCGCGATCGACCACATCGCCGGCCCCACCACGTGGACCGAAGCCAAAGGTCGCCAGACGGGCTACGAGGAGGCGATGCGTGCCGCGGGCCTCACCCCGCGCGATCCGTGGCAGGGTGACTGGACCCCGGCCCGCGGCTACGACATCGGGCGCGAGATCGTGCGTCGCGGCACCACCACCGCGGTGTTCGTCGCCAACGACCAGATGGCCATCGGCTTCCTGCACGCGGTCGCCGAGGCGGGGCTGTCGGTTCCGCGCGACCTCAGCGTCGTCGGGTTCGACGACATCCCCGAGGCCCGCTACCTGATCCCGGCGCTGACCACGGTCCGTCAGGATTTCCACGCCGTCGGCAGGCAGGCCATCGAGCTGGTCGCCGCTGCGCTCGACGGGTCCGCCACCGACATCCCTTTGATCGCACCGGAATTGATCGTCCGGGACAGTACCGCCAGACGCGAGGAGCGTTGATGAGCAACGAGAAGTACACCGTCGGAGTCGACTTCGGGACCCTGTCGGCCCGCGCACTGGTGGTGCGGGTGTCCGACGGGCACGAGATGGCCGCCGCCGAGCATGCCTACGAACACCGCGTCGTCACCGACACGCTGCCCGGCACGGACATCGAGCTGCCCGCACTGTGGGCGCTTCAGGTACCCGCCGACTACGTCGATGCGCTGCGTCACACGGTTCCCGCCGCCGTCGCCGCCTCAGGGGTCGACCCGGCCGACATCGTCGGGATCGGTACGGATTTCACCTCCTGCACGATGGTGCCGGTGCGCGCCGATGGCACCCCGCTGTGCGAGTTGGCCGAGTTCGCCGACCGCCCGCACGCGTACGCGAAGCTGTGGCGCCACCATTCCCCGCAGCGGCAGGCCGACCGCATCAACGCGGTCGCGGCCCGGCGCGGAGAATCGTGGTTACCCCGGTACGGCGGGTTGATCTCCAGTGAGTGGGAGTTCGCCAAGGCGCTGGAGATTCTCGACGAGGACCCCGAGGTGTACGGGGCGATCGACAAGTTCGTGGAGGCCGCCGACTGGATCGTCTGGCAGCTCTGCGGAACCTATGTCAGGAACGCGTGCAGCGCCGGGTACAAGGGCATCCTGCAGGACGGCCGTTACCCGTCGCGCGAGTTCCTCGCCGACGTGCGGCCGGGATTCGAGGGATTCGTCACCGACAAGCTCGACCACCCGATCGGCCGGCTCGGCGACGCCGCCGGAGTCCTGACCGATCGTGCCGCGCAGTGGATCGGGCTGCCGCCGGGCATCCCGGTCGCCGTGGGCAACGTCGACGCCCACGTGACCGTGGCGGCTGCCGACGCGCTCGCGCCGGGACAGCTCGTCGCGATCATGGGTACCTCGACCTGCCATGTGATGAATTCCGATGTGCTGCGCGAAGTTCCGGGAATGTGCGGCGTCGTCGACGGCGGGATCTCCGACGGCAGCTGGGGATACGAGGCGGGCCAGTCCGGCGTCGGGGACATCTTCGGCTGGTTCGTCGACAACTGCGTCCCGGAGGGCTACCACGTCGAGGCGCGCCGCCGCGGTCAGACCCTGCACGAGCACCTGTCGGAGCTGGCGGCCGGCCAGCGCGTCGGCCAGCACGGCCTGATCGCACTGGACTGGCACAGCGGAAACCGGTCGGTGCTCGTCGATCACGAGCTGTCCGGGGTGATGATCGGCCAGACCCTGCACACCACGTGTGTGGACATGTACCGGGCATTGCTGGAGGCGACGGCATTCGGCACCCGGATGATCGTGCAGACGTTCGTCGACAGCGGGGTCCCGGTCGACGAGATCGTCGTCGCAGGCGGCCTGTTGAAGAACTCGCTGCTGATGCAGATCTACGCCGACGCGGTGGGACTGCCGCTGTCGGTGGTGCCGTCGACGCAGGCGCCCGCACTGGGCGCGGCCATCCACGCCGCCGCGGCCGCAGGCGTGTTCACCGACGTCGAGGCCGCCGCCAAACAGATGGGTGGCCGAAAGCGCAACGCCTACCGCCCGATTCCGGAGAACGTCGAGGTGTACGACGAGCTCTACCGCGAGTACGTCACCGCCCACGACTGGTTCGGGCGGACCGAGGACATGATGCACCGGCTGCGCCACATCGCGGCCGGGCAGCGACTGGGAGTTCCCGCATGACGATCACCTCCGACCTCAACCGTGTGATCACCGATCTACGTGCGCAGGTCTGTGAGTTGCACGCCCACCTGACCCGCTACGAGCTGGTGATCTGGACCGCCGGCAATGTGTCCGCGCGGGTCCCGGGACGCGATCTGATGGTGATCAAACCGTCCGGGGCCGACTACGCGACGATGACCGCCGACGAGATGGTGGTGTGTGACCTGCACGGCAACCTCGTCGACGGTGAGCTCAGCCCGTCGTCGGACACCGCCGCGCACGCCTACGTGTACCGCCACATGCCCGAGGTCGGCGGAGTGGTGCACACCCACTCGACCTATGCGACGGCGTGGGCCGCTCGCGGTGAACCGATACCGTGTGTGCTGACCATGATCGCCGACGAGTTCGGCGGCGACATCCCCGTCGGCCCGTTCGCGCTCATCGGCGACGACTCCATCGGCCGCGGCATCGTCGAGGTGCTGCGGGAGAGCCGATCCCCCGCGGTGCTGATGCGCAACCACGGTCCGTTCACCATCGGGCGCACAGCCCGCGACGCCGTCAAGGCGGCGGTGATGGTCGAGGACGTCGCGCGCACCGTCCACATCGCGCGCCAACTCGGCGTCCCCCCTCAATTGGACGCGGCCGACGTGGCCGCTCTGTTCGAGCGCTACCAGAACGTGTACGGCCAGTCCGGCCCGCACGCCGAGACCTCCGAGGAGATTCATCGATGATCGCGTCCCGCCTCGTCACCAGCCAGGTGTGGCTGATCACCGGCAGCCAGTCGCTGTACGGCCAGGACATCCTCGATCAGGTCGTCGACCATTCCCGCCAGATCGCCGAACGTCTCGACCGCAGCAGCGAGATCCCGGTGGAGGTGCGCTGCCTGCCGGTGGTGACCGACGCCGACGCGGTGGCCCGAGTCCTCAGCGAGGCGAACACCAGCGACGAATGCGTCGGTGTCATCGCCTGGATGCACACGTTCTCGCCGGCGAAGATGTGGATCCGAGGCCTGAAGAACCTGCGAAAGCCGTTGCTGCACCTGCACACCCAGTTCGACGTGGAGCTGCCGTGGCACAGCATCGACATGGACTACATGAACCTCAACCAGGCCGCGCACGGCGACCGCGAGTTCGGCTACATCCAGTCGCGGCTGTCGACGCCGCGCAAGACGGTCGCCGGACACACCGGTGAGCCGGAGACCCGCAGGCGCATCGGGTCCTGGGTGCGGGCCGCGCTCGGGCGCGCCGAGCTGTCGACGTTGAAGGTGGCCCGGTTCGGCGACAACATGCGCGGGGTGGCGGTCACCGAGGGCGACAAGGTGGAGGCCGAGGCACACTTCGGCGCCGCGGTGAACACCTACGGGGTCAACGACCTGGTGGACGCCGTCGAGCGGGTCCAGCCCGCCGACGTCGACAAACTGATCCAGGAATACCTGAACACCTACTCCGTCGCACCCGAATTGCACCCGGGCGCGACCCGGCATATGTCGCTGCGACACGGCGCCCAGATCGAGCTCGGACTGCGTAAGTTCCTGCAGGACGGTGGCTTCCACGCCTTCACCACGAACTTCGAGGATCTGGGCCGGCTGCGCCAGCTGCCGGGGCTGGCCGTCCAGCGCCTGATGGCCGACGGTTACGGGTTCGGCGCCGAGGGCGACTGGAAGACGGCGGTGATGTTGCGCGCGGTCAAGGTGATGGCCGACGGGCTGCCGGGCGGCACGTCGTTCATGGAGGACTACACCTACGATCTGACGCCCGGGCGGGAACGGATCCTCGGCGCACACATGCTGGAGGTGTGTCCCAGCATCGCTGCCGAGACGCCGTCGCTGGAGGTGCATCCGCTGGCCATCGGCGACCGCGACGACCCGGTGCGCCTGCGGTTCACCGCCGCCCCGGCCGACGCGGTGATCCTCGGCATCAGCGACATGGGTTCGCGGTTTCGGCTGGTCGCCAACGCGGTACGCGTCGTCGAGCCGACCGCCCCGCTGCCGAACCTTCCGGTGGCCTGCGCGGTTTGGGAGCCCATGCCGTCATGGGCCACCTCCACCGAGGCGTGGCTGATGGCCGGCGCACCCCATCACACGGTGATGACCACCGCGGTCGGTGTCGACACGATCGACGACTTCGCGGAGATGACGGGCACCGAGCTGCTCGTCATCGACGAGGACACCACGGTGCGCCAGTTCCGGAACGCGTTGCGGTGGAACGACGTCTACCACCACATCGCCGCGGGCCTGTAGAGGGTCAGCTCCCGACGTTGCGTTCAAGCAGCGGGGCGCCCGCGGCCTCGGTGGCGACCTGGGGCCGCGGCGCGACCCGCCCGAACACCATGGACTCGTCGATGCGGTCCAGCCGGGCGTCGATCGCGTCGAGGACGTAGTTGTGGCGCACGTTCCACGGTCGGTGTGTGCCGGACTTCGGCAGCACATGCGGGGAACGGTGCACGTACCCGGCGTTGATGTTCCAGGCCGGCTTCTCTTCCATCGGCGCCCCACCCAGATGCGGGTAGGCATGGGTGTAGCCGTGAGAATCCATGTACGCCAACAACTTCGCGACTGCACGCGCAGTCAGGTCGGCCCGCAGCGTCCACGACGCATTGATGTATCCGACGCACCAGGCCAGATTCGGCACGTCCTCGAGCAGGTGCTCCTTGTACACGAACCGGTCGGCCGGGCGCACCTGTTGACCGTCGACACTGATCGCGATGCCGCCCAGCGCCTGCAACTGCAGTCCGGTCGCGGTGACCAGCACGTCGGCGTCGATTCTGTTGCCCGACTTGAGCACGACACCGCGGGCGTCGACGTGGTCGATCTCGTCGGTCACCACCTCGGCGCGACCCTGGGCGATCGCCTCGTAGAAATCACCGGACAGGATCAGGCACAGCCGCTGATCCCACGGGTCGTACCGCGGCTTGAAATGGGTGTCCACCGGATAGCCCTTGGGCAGGTAGCCCTTGGCGACCGCGCGGATGAGCTTGCGGCTCAACCGCGGCGCTTTGCGGGCCACCGCGTAGGCGGTCACGATGAACAACACGTTGTAGAGCCACGCCAGCCGGTAGCCGAGCTTGCGCGGCGGCACCCGGCGCAGCAGGTTCACCACCGGGTTGATGCGCTGTCCCGACAGCAGGTAGGTCGGTGAGCGCTGCAGCATCGTGACGTGCCCGGCGTCGCGCGACAGTGCCGGGATCATGCTGATCGCGGTGGCGCCGCTACCGATGACCACGACTCTCTTGCCGGTGTAGTCCAGGTCCTCGGGCCAGTGCTGCGGGTGCACCACCGGGCCGTCGAAGGTGTCCAGGCCGGGGAACTCGGGACGGTACGGGTGGTCGTAGTCGTAGTAGCCGGTGCCGAAGAACAGGAACCGGGCTCGATAGGTGCGCGGCGTGCCGTTGTGTTCGGCCCTCACCGTCCAGGTGTCGGTGCCCGAATCCCAGTCCGCGGACGCCACCCGGGTGTCGAACACGATGTGCCGGTCGATGCCGTGCTTGCGCGCGGTCTCGGTCAGGTAGGTGCGGATGTCCTCGCCGTCGGCGACGTTCTCCGGGCGGTCCCACGGCTCCCACGGAAACGACAGCGTGAAGATGTCGCTGTCGGAACGGATTCCGGGGTATCGGTGCAGATCCCACGTCCCGCCGATGCGCGAGCGGCGCTCCAGCACCGTGTATTTGAGCTGCGGGTTGCGCTCCTGGATGCGGTAGGCGGCCCCGATCCCCGAGATCCCCGCGCCGATGATCAGTACGTCGGAGAACGCCGTCTCCGGATAGGGCTGCTCCACTCGCAACCTCCTTTGGTCCGCGTACGTACCACCCTAGACTCAGCCCCTCAGCGCGTCGACGATCTCGGCCAGCGAGTTCACCGCGATCGGCCCCGGCTGGTACAGGCAGACCCGGTCCGAGACGCCCTCGACCCGGTCCCGGATGTGTTTGGCGATATCGGCGGGGGTGCCACAGGCTGCGATGGTGTGCAGCACGTCGTCGTCGATGAGCCGGCCCATCTCCTCCCAGCGGCCCTGCTTGGACAGTGCGTTGAGCTCCGGCTGCAGATCACCCCAGCCGTGCACCTCCAGCACCGGCCGGTAGGCCGGTGTGGACCCGTAGAACGCGAGCAACCGGCGCGCCGACAGGTGGCCGGGGTCCTCGTCGGCGACCGACACGATGATCTCCGGCACGATGGCCAGCTGATCCCGGGTGCGCCCCGCGGCGGCCAGCCCGGCGGCGACATTCGGCAGCGTGACCTCGTCGAGAAAGCGTTTCGAACCGAACGGCATCACCAGCAGTCCGTCGGCGACCTCGGCGGTCATCCGCGTCAGCTTCGGGCCCAGCGCCCCGACGTAGATCGGGATCGGGTCGAACGGGGCGCGCGGGCGGAACGTCGGCGTCATCAACGTGTGCCGGTAGAAGTCGCCCTGGAAATTCAGCCGCTCGCCGGTGCTCCACGTCTGGAAGATCGCCCGCAGCGCGCCGACCAGCTCGCGCATCCGCGCCACCGGCTGGTCGAAGTCCGCGCCGAACCGTTTCTCGATCTGCGTGCGGATCTGGGTGCCCAACCCGAGGGTGAACCGCCCTCCGGACAGCAGCTGATGGTCCACGGCCTGGTGTGCCAGGTGAATCGGGTTGCGTGGAAACGCGATCGCGACGTTGGTCATCAGGTCCAGCCCGCCGACGGTGGTCGCCAGCGTCAACGGTGTGAACACGTCGTGGGGGCCTTCGAAGGTGAACACACCATCGGCACCGGCGTCGCGCAGCGCGCGCGCCCGATCGACGGCGTCCACGGGACTGAACAGCGCTGTCATCACCTGCACGAGGGGTGAGCCTAATGCGATTGCCGCGGGATAATCGTCGCTATCCGCACGTTTTCGCGCCAGAATCGCAACATGGCCGACGTCGTTGTCGTGGGAGCGGGTTTCGCCGGGCTGGCGGCGGCACGAGAGTTGACCGAGCTCGGGCACGACGTCCTCGTCGTCGAGGGCCGCGACCGGGTCGGCGGGCGCGCGTACACCGGCGCGGTGGCCGGGGTGCCGGTCGACTTCGGCGCGACGTTCGTCGGGCCGACCCAGGACGCGGTGCTGGCGCTGGCCGCCGAGCTCGGGGTCGACTCGACACCGACCTACGGGCGCGGCAAGAACCTGATCCGGTGGCGCGGACGGGTGCGTTCCTACCGCAGCACCGTCCCGCGGCTGTCGATCATCGAGCTGCTCGACGTGTCCCGGATCCAGTGGCGGTTCGACCGGCTGACCCGGCGCGTACCGATAGACCAGCCGTGGACCGCGCCGATCGCCGACGACCTCGACGCGATCTCCCTCGACGGGTGGCTGCGCTCGGTGCACGCCGGCGCGTCCACCCGCGATCTGATGGCGATCATGGCGCGGGTGACCTGGGGCGCCGAACCGGATGCGGTCTCGATGCTGCACGCGGTCCGCTACGTCAACGCGGCGGGCGGGCTGAACCGCATGCTCGACGTCGAGGGCGGAGCGCAGCAGGACCGCTTCCTGACCGGGACCCAGGAGATCGCCGTCCGGATGGCGGCCGAACTCGGCGATCGGGTGGTCCTGGGGAGCCCGGTGCGGCGCATCAGCAGGCAGCCGGACCGGACGCTGACCGTGTCCACCGCCGGCGCGAACCACACCGCCGCCGCGGTGATCGTGGCGGTGCCGCCCGAGCACCGCGAGGCGATCGAGTTCGATCCCCCGCTACCGCCGGAATACGGTGAGCTGAACCGGCATTGGCCGCAGGGACACCTGAGCAAGGCCTACGCCGCCTACGAATCCCCGTTCTGGCGCGCCGACGGCTACTCCGGCGAGGCGCTGTCGGACGAGGGTCCGGTGTTCATCACGTTCGACTGCAGCCCGGGTGACGGCGGCCCGGGGGTGCTGCTCGGGTTCACCGATGCGCGCACGTTCGATCCGCTGCCCGCCGCGCGGCGACGCGAGGTCGCGCTGAACGGATTCACCGCGCTGTTCGGCCCGGCCGCGGCGCGGCCGCTGGACTACGTCGACCACCGTTGGGGCGCCGAGACATTCGCTCCGGGCGGCCCGACAGCCGCGGTGCCACCGGGGGCGTGGACGACGCACGGCCGGTGGCTGCGCGCACCGGTGGACGGCATCTTCTGGGCAGGCACCGAGACCGCCGACCGCTGGACCGGCTTCCTCGACGGCGCGGTGCGCTCAGGTCTGCGTGCGGCCGAGCAGGTCCATCAGGAGCTCTCCCGGCGGGCATAGCCCCCGGTCGAGCGGGACGTCTCGATGAGCCAGCGCAGCTGCTGGTTGACCTCATCGGGCCGCTCCAGGATCGCGCAGTGTCCGCCGGCGAGTTCGACGAACCGCGCCAGGTTGGGCGCCGTCGACGCGATCCGCCGCGCCGAGGTCATCGGCAGCAGCCGGTCGTGGGTGCTGCCGATCACCAGCGCCGGCACGGTCAGGTTGTCCAAACTGATGTGGCGCGGCCCCATGTTGTCGACGAGCACCCGCGCCCAACCGCCGCGCCCCGCCGGCGGGGTGGCGTTGAACAGCTCGAACACGAAGTCGGTGATCTCCGGATCGGCGTCGCGGCCGACCGCGATCAATTTCACGAACCGCCGGCTCGGCGCGTCCGCGGCGCGCACCAGCGGCGCCCCGCCGAAGCGCCGGATCACCCCGCCCGCCGCGCGCACCCGGGCGTCGGCCAGTCGGGCCGGCACGGGCAGCAGGTTCACGTTGCGCAGCAGGTCCCCGGTGGTGGTGTTGATCAGCGCGACCGCCGCGGCACGCTGCGGCACCCGGTGCGGCAGGCGCTCCGACCAGGACGAGATCGCGATGCCGCCCATCGAGTGGCCGGCGATGACCGCCCGCTCCCCCGGCGCCAGTGTCGCGTCCAGCACCGCGTCGAGGTCGGCGGCGAGGTAGTCGAGGCTGTATCCGCCGCGCAGCGGGGGTACCGCGCTGCGGCCGTGGCCACGGTGGTCGTAGGCGATCACCCGGTAGTCGCGGGACAGGTCGGCGATCTGGTGGGCCCACACCCTGACCGCGCAGGTGATGCCGTGCGCCAGCACGACCGGGTAGCCGTCCTCGGGCCCGAACACCTCGGCGTGCAGCCGCACACCGTCGCGGGATCGGACGTCGACCACCCGTCCCGGAGGCAGGGCACGCGCCGGGGCAAATCCACTGCCGCGAGTTCTGGTGTAGGTGCCTCGTGCCATCGTGAGCGCTCCTCGGGGTCGGCAACGTCGCCGGGTACGTGACTGTACTCGCCGGCCACCACCGCCGGATCCCGGATCCGCCGGAGGGTTGAATGGGTGGGCGACCACTCCATCGACTTAGCGAGGCGACATATGCGTGCGATCCAGATAGCCGAGCTCGACGGTCCCCGGGCAGCGAAGCTCGTCGAGATCGACGAACCCGCGGCGGACGGGAACTCGGTGCTCGTCGAGGTCCACGCCGCGGGTGTCGCCTTCCCCGATGCGCTGCAGTCCCGCGGGCTCTATCAGTACAAGCCCGAGATGCCCTACACCCCGGGCGCCGAGGTCGCCGGCGTGGTGCGCTCGGCACCCGACGGCGCGCACGTACGGCCCGGCGACCGGGTGGCGGGGCTGACGATGCTGTGCGGCGCGATGGCCGAAGTGGTTGCGCTGCAACCGGAGCGGGTTTTCCCGCTACCCGACTCGGTGTCGTTCGAGGCGGGCGCGGGGATCCTGTTCAACGACCTCACGGTGCAGTTCGCGTTGTGCGAACGGGGCCGGCTCGCACCGGGCGAGACCGTGCTGGTGCACGGCGCCGCGGGCGGCATCGGAACCTCCACGTTGCGGCTGGCGCCCGCCTTCGGCGCCGGCCGGACGATCGCGGTGGTCAGCACCGAGGACAAGGCCGACGTGGCCCGCGCGGCCGGGGCGACCGACGTGGTGCTCGCCGACGGTTTCAAGGACGCGGTCAAGGAGCTCACGGGTGGGCGCGGCGTGGACATCGTCGTCGACCCGGTCGGTGGAGACCGGTTCACCGACTCGCTGCGATCACTGGCACCCGGCGGGCGATTGCTCGTCGTCGGCTTCACCGGTGGCGATATCCCGACGGTGAAAGTCAACCGGTTGCTGTTGAACAACGTCGACGCCGTCGGCGTCGGCTGGGGCGCCTGGACGATGACCCACCCCGGCTATCTGCAGCAGCAATGGGCCGAACTGGAGCCGCTGCTGGCCACGGGTAAGGTCGCGGCCCCTGAACCGGTCGTCTACCCGCTGGAACGCGCCGCCGAGGCGATCGCTTCGCTGGAGGACAGGTCGGCGCGGGGCAAGGTGGTCGTCGCGATCCGCTGAACGAGCAAAACTGTCGTTTTTCGGACCGGGAACGCCGGAAGTACTGCAGGACAGTTTGCCCGCTGCGATGATGTAGCGCGTGCCGAGGGCCAGCCGGGATGCCACCGCCGATGCGCGGATCGCCGGTTTCCTGCCCGCGGCAGCCGCCGAACCCACCGTGCTCGTCATCGAGGGCGAGGCCGGCATCGGCAAGACCACGTTGTGGCTGTCCCAGCTCCAGCGTGCGCGCGACGCCGGGTTCGAGGTCTTGACGGCACGCGTCGGGCAGGCCGAATCGGTGATGGCGTTCGCCGCGCTGGCCGACCTGCTCGGTGACATCGGAGACGAACATTTCGCGTCCCTGCCCGACCTGCAGCGCCTCGCGCTGGACCGGGTGTTGTTGCGCGCCGGCGACGGCGGTCCGGCCACCGACCAGCGTGCGGTGGCCGCCGCGTTCGTGGCGGTGCTGCAGGCACTCGAGAAGGCGGCGCCGGTGCTGCTTGCCGTCGACGACGCGCAGTGGCTCGACACGTCGAGTCGCACCGCGATCGAGTTCGCCGTGCGCCGGCTCCGGGGCCGGTTCGGAGTGCTCGCGACCGAGCGGTGCGCCCCCGGCGCGGGGACCGCGGCGCAATGGCTGAGGCCTACCCGGCCGGACGGGTTCGACCGGGTCAGCGTCGCACCGATGGACTCCGGCCGGCTACATACGCTGATCGCGGACCGGCTGGGGCGAAAGCTGCCCCGGCCCACCGTGTTACGCATCTCCGAGATCTCCGGCGGTAACCCGTTTTTCGCACTCGAGCTGGCCCGCGCCCACCTCGACGGCGGCTCGGGCACCGGTTCGCCGCTGCCCGCCACCCTCACCGACGTCGTGCGCCGCCGGATCGGCTCGCTCGACGAACCGGACCGCACGCTGCTGCTGAGCATCGCCTGCGTGGCCGACCCTTCGGTGGACCTGCTGGCCGCTGCCCACGTGGTGGACGCCGAAGCCCTGATGGCGCGCCTCGAACACCTTGACGGCGCGGGCATTCTCACCATCGACGGCAACCACGTCCGGTTCGCCCATCCCCTGTTGGCCGGGGGTGTCTACACCGACGCGACGCCCACCGCACGACGCGCGATGCACCGCACCATGGCGGCGCTGGAAACCCAGCCCGAGCTGCGGGCGCGACACCTGGCGCTGGCGTCGGCCGGCGGTGACGACGAGATCTTCACCGCATTGGACCGGGCCGCGGACTCCGCGCGGGCCCGTGGCGCTCCGGCGGCCGCCGCCGAACTGCTGGATCTGGCGATCTCCCTCGGCGGCAACGATCCGTGGCGGCGGATGAAGACCGCCGAGAACCATTTCCTGGCCGGGGACACGGCGAAGGCGGCGGCGGCACTCGGCGCCATCGACACGATCGAACCGGCGATCCTGCGTGCGATGGCCGCGATCCTGCTCGCGACCGTGCTGATGTACGACAACGAGCACATCCGCGCGGTGGAACTCTTGCGCAGCGCACTCGACGACGCCGCGGGCAATGTTCCCGTGCAGATCCAGGTGCTGCTGCGGCTGTCGTTCGCGCTGAACAACAGTGGCGAGCTCGACGATGCCCGCAGGCACGCCCGGGACGCGGTGAAGCTGTCCGAGGAGTTCGGTGTGCCCGGCGTCATCAGCGCCGCGCTGGCCTGGTCGGTGAACATCAATTTCCAGTGCGGGCGCGGTGTCGACGAGGATGCGCTGGCGCGGGCGATGAAGCTCTACGACAGCACCCTCGACGTGCCGATCATCTTCCGCGCACCGTTCGTGCACGCGCTCACGTTGTCGTGGACCGGCCGGCTGGAGCAGGCGCACCGCGAACTCACCGCGGTGCGCACCGTGTGCGTCGAACGCGGCGCGGAGAGCGACATGATGGCCGTCGCCGGCTTCCTCGCGATCAACCATCTGTGGCGGGGCCAGATCGCCGAGGCCGAGGCAGAGGCCGCCGAAACCGTGGAGCGCGCAGAACAACTCGGTGGCGACGACGTCCTGATCCTGCCGATGACGGTTCGCGCCGCGATCGCCGCGTACGCGGGCCGCATCGACGAAGCGCGCTCCGATGCCCGCTGGGTGCTCGGGGCGATCAGGAACCGGCAGGCCTCCCACATCGCGGACTGGCCGGGGATGACCCTGTGCTTTCTCGAGGAGTCGCTGGGCAACCATCGCGAAGCCCTCGACGCCCTGGATACATCGTTTCTGGAGGCCGGCCAGGCTCCGCCGACCGAGCTGATCCACGCCTGGCATCTGCCCGATGTGATCGAGGCGATGGTCGGGGTCGGACGCGTCGACGACGCCGAGATGCTGACCGGTGCCCTCGAACGCAACGGTGCCGAACACGACCGACGCTGGATGCGGGCCGTCGGTGCGCGCTGCCGGGCGATGCTGCTGGCCGCGCACGGCGATGTCGCCGCGGCCAAGGCGTCCGCGGATCGGGCGATGACCGAGCACGATCGTCTCCCGATGCCGTTCGAGCGGGCCAGAACTCAGCTGTTGCTGGGCCAGCTGCAACGCCGGTTACGTCAGAAGACCACGGCAGCAACGAATCTGACCGAGGCATTGGAGACGTTCGAGCGGCTGGGCGTGCCGCTGTGGGCGCAGCGCGCCCGCACCGAACTGTCCCGCGCGGTCATCACCCCGTCCGACAGCCTCAGCGGGCTCACCCCGTCCGAGCAGCGCGTCGCCGAGATGGCGGCCTCGGGGGCGACCAACAAGGACATCGCCGCGGCGATGTTCATCAGCGCCAAGACCGTCGAGCACAACCTGACCAGGATCTACCGCAAGCTCGGCATCAGCTCGCGTGCCGAACTGGGCAGGCGGATAGACCGGCCGGCCGGCCCTAGGTGATCCAGTCCGGCTGCTGGTCGACGTCGACGGCCGAGAAGTCCTTGTGCGCCAATCCCGCGATGGTTCCGCCGTCGACGACGAACTCGGCGCCGGTCGAGTAGCTCGACTCGTCACTGGCCAGGTACACCACCAGGTTGCTGACCTCGTGCGGTTGGGCGATCCGGCCCAGTGCGGACTGGAAGATGTCCTCGGGGACCCAGTCGGCCATCGGGGTTTTCACCAGGCCGGGATGCACCGAGTTGACCCGGATCCCGAATGGGCCCAGTTCCAGTGCGGTGGATTTGGTCAGGCCCCGGACGGCGAACTTCGTCGCGGTGTAGCCGTGGCAGCCGACGGTGCCGGCCATGCCCTCGATCGACGAGATGTTGATGATCGACCCGTGCCCGGCGGCCTTCATCGTCGGTGTGACAGCCCGGATGCCGAGGAACACCCCGGTCAGGTTGATGTCGAGGATGCGGTGCCATTCGGAGAGCTCGTAGTCCTCGACGGTGCCGATGTTCAGGATGCCCGCGTTGTTGACCAGGATGTCGACACCGCCGAACTCGGTGACGGCGGTGGTCACCGCGTGCTGCCAGTCCTCGGGGCGGGTGACGTCGAGACGGACGTAGCGCGCGGCGTCGCCGAGTTCGGCGGCCACCGCCTGCCCCTCGTCGTCGAGGATGTCACCGCATACCACCGTCGCGCCGTGGGCGACCATCGCTTTCGCATGCGAGGCGCCCATCCCCCTGGCGCCACCGCTGACCAGCGCGACCTTGCCGGCCAGCCGTCCCGTCATGAATCCTCCTGCAGCCGTGGCCCGCTGGAGGGCCGGGTGAAGTCGTAGTCGGCCGGATCGGGCCGGCGCGTCCATTTCCAGTAGTCCGCGATCCGCCACGCGAACAGCGTGGGCAGCTCGCCCGCCGAGTTCTTGTAGTAGCTGCTGACCGACGGGTGGGCGTACACCATCGTCTGCAACCGGGCCTGGCTGCGCCGGTCGTAGTCCCGGCACACCGCGGCCCGCGGCGCGGCGGCCCCGGCGCCGGAGGCGAGCACCATGTCGATGCAGCCGAGGATGTAGCGCATCTGGCACTCGGAGTTGTAGATGAGGCTGGCGCCGTTGACGGCATTGGTGCCCGGACCGAACATGCAGTAGAAGTTCGGGAAGTCGGACACCGTCACCCCGAGGTACGCGTACGCGGCGTCACCCCAGGTTTCGTTCAGGCCGGCACCGCCGACGCCGCGGATGTCGATCGGCCCGAGCTGGTGGTTGACGTCGAAACCGGTGGCCCACACCAGCACATCGGCGCGCCGGTGCACGCCGTCGGCGCCGGTGACACCGTCGGCGGTGATCGCGATGATGCCCCCGGTGATCAGTTCGACGTCGTCACGTTGCAGAGTGGTCAGCCAGGTCCCGTCGTCCTGCAGGGTGCGTTTGGCCATCGGCGGGTAGTTCGGCGTGACCTTCGCGAGCAGGTCCTCGTCGTCGGTGAACGCGCGCATCCACGCGGTGAACATGTCGCGGATGCCCTGGTTGCCCGCGCTGACCGACAACCCGCCGGTGTCCCATTCCGGATCGATGGTGATCTGCTCGTCGAGCGCATCGGCGATCGGCCACCACGACACGAAGCGCAGCCACCGGCCGTAGTACGGCAGATGCCGGGTCGCCCAGCGGGCGCCGTCGCCGACCCGCTCGTGGTAGTGGATGTTGGGCGCCATCCACTGCGGGGTGCGCTGATAGACGTCGACGTGCGCGGCGGTGCCCGCGATCGCCGGGACGAGCTGGAATCCGCTGGCGCCCGCACCGATCACCGCGACCCGCTTGCCCGTCAGGTCGAGGGTGTCGTCCCAATCCGCCGTGTGGCACATCGGACCGCGGAAGTCGTCGACGCCGGGCACGTCCGGGATGACCGGGGTGCTGAACTGGCCGACCGCGCAGATCAGGCCGCGGGCGCTGAGTTCCTCGACCGGTCCGTCGGCGGTGCCACCGGCGGGCCGCACCCGCACCCGCCACAGGCAGGCCGCATCGTCCCAGTCGGCGCCGAGCACCTCGGTGCCGAAGCGGGTGTGCTCGGCGATACCGTGCCGTGCCATCACGTCGTTCAGGTACGTCAGGATCTCCGGCTGGGTGGCGTAGTGGTGTTCCCAATGGTCGGTCGGTTCGAAGGAGTACGTGTAGTACTGGCTGGCGATGTCGACGCGGCAGCCCGGGTAGCGGTTGGCCAGCCAGGTGCCGCCGGCCCCGGACTGGCGTTCGACGATGGTGAACGGCACCCCGGCCTGTTTGAGCTTGATCCCGGCCAGGATCCCGGCCTCACCGCAGCCGATCACGACGACGGGGAACGCGGCGCGTTGCTCGCGGGTCGAGGACAGCGCGGGCCCGTCCTGGTCGGCGCCGGTGATCCGCAGGTCGGCGGCGATGTAGTCGACGAGATCGCCGCTGACCTGGCCGGCGGAGATCACGTCGAGCATCACCCGCAGTTGGTGTTCGTCGGGCACGAACGGCGGCGGGCAGCCGCGGTCGCGATAATCCCGGGCGATCTGGAATGCCCTGTCCCGCACCGTTTGTTTGTCGGGTTCGCTCATCGCGCCCTGCAGGTCCATCGCGATCAGCAGGAACGGCCGCGGCAGTTCGTCGAGGATGCTCAGATCCCCGGTCATGTGCACCATCGACATCAGCAGCGCGGGCACGCTGGCGTCGTCGATCGCCGCGCGCAGCACCTCGTCGCCATCGTCGAAGGGAAGTCCGGTCAACCGCATCAGCTCAGGACTGCGTACATCCGCGCCGGTCAGGTGAGGCACAGGCCGACCATACGCCGACGGGTCAGTGGATGGTCAGGGTTTCGCGACTTCGCGTTGCGAAAGGAAGTCGAGCACCGCGTCGGCGAAAAGGTCGTTGCGGTCGCCCGCGACCATGTGGCCGGCGCCCTCGACGTCGACGAAACCGACCTGCGGGAAACGCGCCAGGAACTGCGACGCGCGATCCTGGCTGACCAGATCGCTGACCTGACCGCGCACCAGCAGCATCGGCACGCCGTCGGCGACGATCCGGCCGACCGCGTCGTGCAGCCGCTCGGTGTCGGTGACCTCCAGCGGCGGGTTGGTCGCGGTACCGTCGATGAACTGCGGATCCCAATGCCAGTACCAGCGATCCCCCCTGCGGCGCAGGTTCTTTCGTAACCCGTCCAGGTCGGCCGGCCGCGGCCGGTGCGGGTTGTAGTCGGCGATCATGTCGGCGACCTCGTCGAGGGAGGCGAATCCGTCCGCCATCTTGTCTGCCATGAACGCGTGGATGCGCTCGGCCCCCGTCGGGTCCATATCGGGCACGATGTCGACGAGCACCACCGCCGCGGCGATCCCCCGGGCCAGTTCCCCGGCGAGCAGCATCGCGGTGATGCCGCCGAGCGAGGCGCCGACGAGCACCGGCCGCGGTGGCAGGTGCGCGAGGATCTCGCCGACGTCGGCGGCGAAGCTCGCGACGCGGTAGTCGCCGTCGGGCGACCAGTCGGATTCGCCGTGGCCGCGCAGGTCGACGGTGACGGCCTGCCACCCGCGCCGGGCCACCGCCGCCGCGGCCCGGTCCCAGGACCGGCGGGTCTGTCCGCCGCCATGCAGGAAGACCACCGCACGCGACGCGGGATCGCCGCGCCGGTCGGCGACGATGCGCACACCGCCGTACCCGTCGGCGACGAAGGGCTCCGGTGCCCCGATCGTCTCGGTCACCCCCGGATGGTAAGCCCCTCCCCCCACTCCGCGAGCGCGCATGTCTGTACCCGCCCGCGCGGCGTGTCGCGTGCTCCGGCGTGCACTCGCCGCCGCCGACTGCCGCCATACTGACCGCGTGAAAGGTCTGACCGGCAGAGGCGTTCTGGTGACCGGCGCGGCATCGGGGATCGGGGCGGCCACCGCGCGCCGACTGATCGACGAGGGCGCCACCGTCGTCGGCCTCGACCTCGCGCCGGAACCCCCCGGCGAATTCCCCTATCTGCAAGGCGATGTGCTCGACGCGGAGACGGTCGGGCGTGCGGCCGCCGCTGTCGTCGAACGGGCGGGTCGCCTCGACGGTGTCGTGCACTCGGCCGGGGTCGGCGGCGGCGGGCCGATCCACCTGGTGCCCGACGACGAGTGGGACCGCGTCGTCGACATCAACCTCAAAGGCACGTTCGTGGTGATGCGGGCCGCGCTGACCCAGATGCTCGACCAGCAGCGGGTCGACGGGCAACGCGGTTCGATCGTGACGCTGTCCAGCGTCGAGGGACTCGAGGGCACCGCGGGCGGCAGCGCCTACAACGCATCCAAGGGCGGCGTCGTGCTGTTGACCAAGAACGCCGCGATCGACTACGGCCCCAGTGGAATCCGCGCCAACGCGATCTGCCCCGGCTTCGTCGAGACGCCGCTGTTCGATTCGGTGATGGGCCTGCCCGGGATGGAGGGTCCGCGCGGCGAGCTGCGCCACGAGCACAAGCTGCGCCGGTTCGGCCGCCCCGAGGAGGTGGCCGCGGTCGCCGCGTTCCTGGTCTCTCCGGATGCGAGTTTCGTCAGCGGCCAGGCGATCGCGGTGGACGGCGGCTACACGGCAGGCCGCGACCACCACGTCACCGACCTGATGGGCCTCGGCGGGGACTGACTACCAGATGACGGCCAGCGCGGCCGCCGTGAACGCGAGCACCCCGGCCGCGACGAACATCGGCCGCGGCACCGCCTCGCCGGTGCGCTTCTGCCGCGCGCTGCCCATGCCGAGCAACGCACCGATGACGACCAGGATCACCAGCTTGATCCCGATCTTCGGGTAGTTGAGCTCGATGCCGGCCGGCCAGGGCGCCGCCAGCGCGAGACCGGTCAGCAGTGACACCAGCAGCCCGTAGTCCATCACCCGCGTCATGCGGAAGCGCCGCGCGGCCGCCTCGGCGACCCAAGCCCCGAACATCACGGCGAAGCCGACGATGTGCAGCAAGACAACTACAGACCGTAGTACTTCCATGCCGTGAGGTTACAACACCCGCGGCCGGAAACCGCGGATCAGTGTCAGATCGGCGGCGTGCCCGCGGGCACCTGATAGCAGTTGGTGCTGCCGATGCCGAACACGTAGATGGTGTCGCACCGGGTGAACGAGCCGTCCGGGCCCGGCGGGCTGTCGCAGCGCCCGCCGCCGTGTCCGGCGATCACGGTGCTGGGCCCGACGCACGGCTGGGCCGTTGCGGGGGCCGCGACCACCAGTGCCGCTGCCGGAAGCGCGATCGCGGCGCCCAGTCCGAAAATCTGTCGTGTTGTCATCTCGTCACTCCTTCCCCGCGTCCGCGGCCGGCGGACGCACCCCCGGGAGGCCAGATGAGCTGGAGACGGCACACCGGCCTCCGCTGGATACGGTTACCCGTTTCGGGTTCAGGGCAGGCAGTCGGTGGACGCCGACAGCTCGGCCTTCATGTTGCGTTCCATCATCGCCAGCGCGGCCTTGCCGAGATCGGCGTCGATGTGCGCGACCGCGTCCGGCGGCACCACCACGTCGTAATGGCGGACGTAGCCGTCGAGCGCGGAGTAGAGAATGCACTGCTCGGTGACCTGGCCGACCAGGATGATCCGCCGCGTCTCCAGGCGGGTGAGCAGATAGTCCAGCGACGTCGCGTAGAACGCGCTGTGCCGGACCTTGGTCAGGAAGCGTGCGTCGGGCCCCGGGACGACCGGCCGCACCAGATCCGGGCGGGCGCCTTCGACAGCGGCCTTGACGATGTCGGACGGTTCGGCGGCGAAGTCGCCGTAGTTGTCGTTGACGTAGACGACCGCGACATCGTCGCGCGCGGAGGCACGCGAGATCAGGTCGCTGACCGGCTCGACGATGCCGGCGACGTTGGTGGCGAGTTGCTCGGCGTCGGGATGGTCGTAGGTGTTGAACATATCGATGACAAGCAGCGCGGTCTCAGTCGTGGCGGTCTCACTCATGGGCTATTGATATCCACGCCGCGGCTGCTTAATCCACGACAGGACGATCCACGACGTCGCCATCGCGTACACCATCAGCCCGCGCGTTGTCCCGATCGGACATATGCGCCGGCGCCCGGCGTCCATACCCTTTTCCCATGACGACCTCCCTGGTCGGCGGTCCCGCGCTCGCGCAGACCCGCCGCATAGTCACCGAGATCCCCGGCCCGCGCTCTGTCGAGCTCGCGCAGCGCCGCGCCGCGGCCCTGCCCGCCGGGCTCAACAGCGCCGCCGGCGTGTTCCTCGCCGCCGCGGGCGGTGGCGTCGTGGTCGACGTGGACGGAAACTCGTTCATCGACCTCGGCAGCGGTATCGCCGTCACCACGGTGGGCAACTCCGCGCCATCGGTGGTCGGCCGTGCGGCCGAGCAGCTGGCCCGGTACACGCACACCTGCTACCTGAACATCCCCTACGAGCCGTACATCGAGGTCGCCGAGCGGCTCAACGCGCTGACACCGGGTGACCACGAGAAACGCACGGTGCTGTTCAGCACCGGCGCCGAGGCCGTCGAGAACGCCGTCAAGTACGCCCGCATCGCCACCGGGCGCGACGCGGTCGTGGTGTTCGACCACGCGTTCCACGGCCGGTCGCTGCTGACGATGACGATGACCGCCAAGGACCAGCCCTACAAGCACGGCTTCGGTCCGTTCGCGCCCGAGGTGTACCGGGCGCCGATGGCCTACCCGTTCCGCTGGCCGTCGGGCCCGCAGAACTGTGCTGCCGAGGCCTTCAGTCACTTCCAGACCCTGATCGACGCGCAACTCGGGGCCGACCAGGTCGCCTGCGTCGTCGTCGAACCGATCCAGGGTGAGGGCGGATTCATCGTCCCCGCCGAGGGCTTCCTGCGCTCGGTCGCCGACTTCTGCCGGGACCGGGGCATCCTGCTGGTCGCCGACGAGGTGCAGACCGGGATCGCCCGAACCGGCGCGTGGTTCGCATCCGAGCACGAAGGCCTGGTGCCCGACCTGATCACCACGGCCAAGGGCCTCGGCGGCGGATTGCCGCTGGCCGCGGTGACGGGCCGCGCCGACATCATGGACCGCGCGCACTCCGGCGGCATCGGCGGCACGTACGCGGGCAACCCCGTCGCATGTGCGGCCGCGCTCGGCGTGTTCGACGAGATCGCGCAGCACGATCTGATCGGGCGGGCCCGCGCCATCGGCGAGTTGATCACCCGCGAACTGCGCGGCATCGCCGCGAGCACCGACATCGTCGGGGAGATCCGCGGCCGCGGCGCCATGATCGCGGTCGAACTGGTCAAGCCGGGCAGCCGCGAACCCCATAAGGAGGCGGTGGCCGCCCTGGCCAAGCACTGCCACGACAACGGTGTGCTGGTGCTGACCGCGGGTACTTTCGGCAATGTGCTGCGCTTCCTGCCCCCGCTGGCGATCTCCGATGAGCTGCTCACCGAAGCCTTCGATGTCCTCCGCGACGGATTCGCGTCGCTGTAACCCACCTCGCTTGTAACCACGCCGCTCGTAACCATCAGGAGTAGACCCGATGTCGACCACCTCCGCCCCCGCCAAGAAATCCGTCTACGAACCGCTCGAGTTGTTCGACACGGCGCGGCTGCTCGATCAGGACGAGCGCGAAATCGCCGCCACCGTACGTAAATTCGTGGACAGCGAACTGAAGCCCAATGTCGAGGGCTGGTTCGAGTCGGCCACCCTGCCCAAGGAGCTCGGCAAGCGGTTCGGCGAACTCGGCCTGCTGGGCATGCACCTGCAGGGCTACGGCTGCGCGGGCACCAACGCGGTCAGCTACGGACTGGCGTGCATGGAACTCGAGGCCGGAGACAGCGGGTTCCGCAGCTTCGTCTCCGTGCAGGGCTCGCTGTCGATGTTCTCCATCTACCGGTACGGCTCCGAGGAGCAGAAGAACGAGTGGCTGCCGAGGCTGGCGTCCGGCGACGCGATCGGCTGCTTCGGCCTGACCGAACCCGATTTCGGGTCCAACCCCGCCGGCATGCGCACCCGCGCGAAGCGCGACGGTTCAGGAGAGAACGCCGACTGGGTGCTCAACGGCACCAAGATGTGGATCACCAACGGCAACCTGGCCGACGTCGCGACGGTGTGGGCGCAGACCGATGACGGTATCCGCGGGTTCCTGGTGCCCACCGACACACCGGGGTTCACCGCCAACGCGATCCACCGCAAGCTCTCGCTGCGGGCGTCGATCACCTCGGAACTCGTTCTCGACAACGTCCGGCTGCCCGCATCGGCGCAGCTCCCGGAGGCCGTCGGGTTGAGCGCCCCGCTGTCGTGCCTCAACGAGGCCCGGTTCGGCATCGTGTTCGGTGCGCTGGGCGCCGCGCGCGACAGCCTGGAGACGACGATCGCCTACACCCAGACCCGCGATGTGTTCGACCGTCCGCTGGCGAGCTATCAGCTGACACAGGAGAAGCTCGCGAACATGACCGTCGAGCTCGGCAAGGGCATGCTGCTGGCGATCCACCTCGGCCGCATCAAGGACGCCGAGGGTGTGCGTCCCGAACAGGTCAGCCTCGGCAAGCTCAACAACGTGCGGGAGGCCATCGCCATCGCACGCGAATGCCGAACCCTGTTGGGCGGCAGCGGGATCACGCTGGAGTACTCGCCGCTGCGACACGCCAACAACCTGGAGTCGGTGCTGACCTACGAGGGCACCTCCGAGATGCACCTGCTCTCCATCGGGAAGGCGCTCACCGGCCACGCGGCGTTCCGCGCATGACCGCGCCCGCACCGGTCCGGCACCTGATCGCCGGCCAGTGGCGGCAAGGCGCCGGTGACGCGCTGCGCAGCGTCAACCCGGCCCGCCCTGCCGTCGTGGTCGCCGAAGGATCCGCGGCGCTCGCCGCGGACGTCGACACGGCCGTCGGTGCGGCCGCCGCGGCCGCTCGGTCGTGGGCCGCGCTGGGCGTGCATCAGCGCGGCGCGCTGCTGACCGCCGCCGCGGCGATCGTCGAGCGCAACGCCGAGACTTGGGGCCGCGAGCTCGCGACCGAGGAGGGCAAGACCCGCGCGGAGGGCGTCGGGGAGGTTCGCCGCGCCGCGCAGATCCTGCGCTACTACGGCAACGAGGGCGACCGGCAGGCCGGCGAGATCTACGCCTCACCCCGCGCCGGTGAGCAGATCCTGATCACCCGCAAACCGCTCGGTGTCGTCGGCGTGATCACGCCGTTCAATTTCCCGATCGCGATTCCGGCCTGGAAGATCGCCCCCGCGCTGGTCTACGGCAACACCGTGGTGTGGAAGCCGGCCAGCACCGTTCCGCTGCTGGCGATCCGGCTCGCCGAGGCGCTGACCGAGGCGGGGCTGCCGCCGGGAGTGCTGAACCTGTTGATCGGCGGCTCCGACGTCGGCGACGCGCTGGTGAACCACCCGGGGCTGGACGGGATCACGTTCACCGGGTCGACGACCGTGGGCCGCCGCATCGCGGCCGCGGCGGCCGCACGAGGGGTGCCCGCACAAGCCGAGATGGGCGGCAAGAACGCCGCGGTGGTGCTCGACGACGCCGATCTCGAGCTCGCCGTCGAACAGGTGATGCTCGGCGCGTTCCGGTCCACCGGCCAGAAGTGCACCGCCACTTCCCGGTTGATCGTCACCGCCGGGATCGCCGACGCGTTCTGCGATGCGCTGCTCGCGCAGGCGCAGGCGTTGCGGGTGGGCGACCCGGTCGACGACGCGACCCAGATGGGTCCTGTGGTCAGCGATTCCGCGCAGCGGTCGATCACCGCGGGCATCGACACCGCGATGAGCCAGGGCGCCACGGTGCTGGCAGGGGGCCGGCCCTATCAGGACGGCCCGCTGGCGGACGGATACTTCGTCGCGCCGACGGTGCTGCAACTCGGGGCCGCACCGGCCGACGTGTGGACCGACGAACTGTTCGGCCCCGTGCTCGCGATCCGCCGCGCCGCCGACGCCGAGGAGGCCTTCGCGCTGGCCAACGACAGCGAATTCGGGCTGTCGGCAGCGGTTTTCACCCAGGACATGACCCGCGCACTGGAGGCGGTGGAGCGCATCGACGTCGGCGTGCTGCATGTCAACTCGGAGTCCGCCGGGGCCGATCCGCACGTGCCGTTCGGCGGTGCGAAGAAGAGCGGACTGGGCCCCAAGGAGCAGGGCGGCGCCGCGCGGGAATTCTTCACCCACACCACCACGGTGTATCTGCGCGGCGGGAGGCCGGGGGCGTGACCGGCGCGCTCGACGGGGTGGTGGTCGTCGACTTCAGCCGGGTGCTGGCCGGGCCGTACGCGACGATGATGCTGGGAGACTTCGGCGCCGAGGTCATCAAGGTCGAGCGTCCCGGCACCGGCGACGACACGCGTGCGTGGGGCCCGCCCTACGACGCGTCCGGCGTCGCGACCTATTTCAACGCCGTCAACCGCAACAAGCGCTCGGTGGTACTGGACCTGGCGGATCCCGACGGACGTCGACAGGCCCGCGAATTGGTCGCGGGCGCCGACGTCGTCGTCGAGAACTTCCGGCCGGGCACGATGGAGAGGCTCGGCCTCGGCTACGACGACCTGCGCGCGGTTCGTCCCGACCTGATCTACTGTGCGATCACCGGTTTCGGGCGCGGCGGCGGTGCGGCCCTGCCCGGCTACGACCTGCTGGTGCAGGCCGTCGGAGGGCTGATGAGCGTGACCGGCAGCGAACCCGGTGACCCGACCAAGGCCGGCGTCGCACTGGTGGACGTGCTGGCCGGACTGCATGCACTGTCCGGCATCTTGGCCGCACTGCATCATCGTGACCGCACCGGCGAGGGTCAGCGCGTCGACACCGATCTGATGTCGGTGCTGCTGTCCTCGATGGTCAATCAGGCGTCCGGCTTTCTCGGCGCGGGCGTGATTCCGGGCATGATGGGTAACCGTCATCCCAGTATCGCGCCGTATCAGACGTTCGACACCGCCGACCGGCCGATCGCCGTCGCGGTGGGCAACGACAAGCAGTTCCGGGCCTTCACCGCCGCGCTCGGGTTGGCCGAACTCGCCGACGACCCGCGGTTCGTCACCAATCCCGCCCGCGTTGCTCATCGAGATGACCTGTGCGCGTTGCTGATACCGGCTTTGAAAGCCCACGGCGCAGATCACTGGTATGCGCGGCTGAGCGCGGTCGGGGTGCCCGCCGGCCCGATCAACGATCTGGCGGAGGCGTTCGCGTTCGCCCGTGGACTGGGCATCGAGGCGACGGTGGCCGTGCCGGGCAGTCCCGCTCCGCAGGTCGCCAACCCCGTCACGATGTCGGCGACCCCGGTCAGCTATCGCTGTGGCCCGCCGCCGCTCGGCGGCTGCGCAACAGACGAAAAGCCCTGACCGCCAACCACAGTTGCGTCCGCGAATCCACCGAGGCCAGATCGTCGCCGAGCAGCTGACCGATGCGGCGCATCCGGCTGCGCAGCGTGTGGCGGTGGATCCGCAACTCGGCCGCGGCCGCCTCCATCTGGCCGTTGTGCCGCAGGAACGCCGTAAGCGTGCCGACGAGATCCTCGTCGGCGTCCGCCAGCGGGTCCAATACCGAGGCAAGCAACCGCAATTCACCGGTGGTGCGGCCGTCGAGCAGTGCGGCCAGCGGTCCGAGATCGGCGTACTCGGCGAACTGTCCGGCAGCCGTTTCCGCGGCGACCCGCGCCTGTTCCAGCCCTATGCCGATGTCGCCGATCGGTACCGGCCGGCTCGCTCCCCCACCGGGCGCATCCGGTCCACCGACCAGGGCGCGGATCTTGGCCCGGCTTCCGTCGGCGGGCAGCACGATGACGATCTCCCGGCCGGCCGCCGTCATCAGGTACGGTCCGGCGTCGGACAGCGGTCGGCCCAACTCCTCCTCGGCGGCCAGCAGCGGCCCGGTCCCGTGCAGGACGAGCACCACGACCTGTGCGCCGGGGGCGAAGCCGAAGTACCGGAGCAGGCTGTCGTCGACGGTCGCGCGGCCGCCGAGCAGTTCCCGCGTCACCGCCGCCCGCAGCCGCTGTTCGGCGTCCTGCACGCGCGCGGGTTTCTCCAGCGCGATCGAGATCAACGACACCGCGTGCGAGACAAGCAATCGCCCGGCGTCCGACAGCGGCCCCGTGGTGCGCACCACCAGGTGACCGCGTAGCGCCTGAGCGGCGCGGAGCCGCTGGATCGTCAGCAGCGAGTCACCGGCGGGTGTGACCGCCGCGCCGCGTTCGCGCGCCGCCCCGGCCGCCTCCGACAGCGCCGAGATGACGTCGCCGTCTGCCGTTCCGCCCGCGGCGAGCTCGCGGCCGTCGGCGGCGACGGCCACCACCACCGCATCCAGGCAGTCGGCCAGCGCCGTGACCACCCCGGGGATGCCGCCTCGCAGCGTCGCGCGGGTCAATACCTCCTGCTGATCGACGACGCGCTGCACCGAACGCAGCTGATCGGCCTTGACCGCGTCGATGACGACACGCGAGATCGCGATGAACGGCGTCGCCGCCGGCACCCGCAGGATCGGCACGCCGTGCTCGTCGCCGGCGGTGAGCACACCGGCGGGCACGGCGCTCAGCGTGGTACCGGTGTCGACAGCCAGCGCGGCCGTCCCGGCATCGGCGAGGCGGGCGACGTACGCCGCCTGCGCGGCCGCGTCGGGACCGATGTTGATCCCGGTGGTCATGACCAGTTCCCCGCCGGCCAGATACGGTGTCGGATCGGCTAATTCGATCGCGTGCGCCCACGCGATCGGGCGGTCGGCGGCCTGAGTGCCTGCGACCAGTGCCAGACCGAGATCCTCGACCTGGCACAGCCGACGGGCGGTGATCACCCCTGTGACGCTACCGCGCCGGCTTGCTCCCGCGCGCGCTCCGCGGCCGTCACAAACGCGTCGAACAGCCTCATCCGGTCGTCTACCGGGCCGTCCTCGTCCTCGGGATGCCACTGCACACCGAGATAGAACTTCTCGGGATCCTCGATGCCCTCGGTGATCCCGTCGAGCGCCCGCGCCGCGACCACCAGGCCCTCGCCCAGTCGGTCGACAGCCTGATGATGCCCGTTGCGGCCGGTCACCCGATCGGTGCCCAGGATCGACGCCAGCCGCGTCCCTGGAATGACGTCGATCGGTTCGTCGACGAACACCGGCTCCCCCGGTCCGCCGTGATGCAGCGTGAAGTCGGCGATGTCGGGGATCAGGGTGCCGCCGCGGGCGACGTTGAGCAGCTGCGAGCCGCGGCAGATACCGAAGACGGGTCGGCCGGCGGCCTCGGCCGCGGCGATCGCGGCGAACGCATCGTGGTCGGCGCGCATATCGACGCCGTATGCATTCGGGATGGGGGCGCCCAGGTTGTAGCAGGAGCCGTCGACGTCTCCACCCCCGAGCAACAGCAGACCGTCGAAATCCGCTGCGGCAGAGGGATCCTGCAGCGCGGTGGTGGTGTCCCACAGCTCATAGGTGGCGCCGAGCTCGGTCAGCGTCGCCAGCGCGACCCGGGTGAACCGCGTGACCAGCCCCGCGTCGTGTTCGTCGATGCCGGGGAAGTTCAGCGACGCCAGCACACACACGTGAGCACGCGGTGACGGCGGCGCGGGCAGGTTCGGGATGACGTCGTCACGACGTACCCGAATGGTCATCGCGATTCCTTTCTCTTGCGGGCCCTGTCGACCAGATCGGCGAACAGCGCGGCATCGGTGTCGGAGGTGGCATGCCTGTCCTCGGGGTGCCACTGGACCGCCACGAGGTCGGCATGGCGGTGTTCGACCGCCTCGATGACCCCGTCCGCGGCCAGCCCGCACACGACCAGGCCGGGGGCCAGCCTATCGATGGCCTGGTGATGGTAGGACGACACGTCGATGGTCTGGACGCCGACGATCGCGTGCAGCCGGGATCCGCGCTTGACGTGCACCGGGTGCACGGCGTTGTGATGCGCGGTGTCCGTCTCGACGACGTGTTGGACCAGGGTGCCGCCGAGCGCGACGTTGAGGATCTGCATACCCCGGCAGATCACCAGCGCGGGCAGGTCCTGGTCGATCACCGCGCGGGTGACCCCGAGGTCGAACTCGTCCTGGAACTCGACGACCCCGGAGGTCTCCGGCACCGGTGTCGCGCCGTAGCGGCCCGGATCGACGTCGGCGCCGCCGGGCAGCAGCACACCATCGAAACGGGCGATTCTGCCCGGCATCTCTGCCAGCGGATCGGCAGCGGGCCCGTGCAGGACCACCGGCTCGCCGCCGGCGGCCCACACGGCCTCGCAGATCGCCTCGGCGGCCAGCGTCGCCGAGAAGCGCAGGATCGGCACCTGCTCCGCCCGGCGTCCGATCACCGCGACCAGCGGTCTGACCACTCAGTCCCCCGCGAACGGGTAGTCGAGGGTCGGCAGCCACTGCTCCCACACCTTGCGCAGGCGCCCCGATTTGATCAGCCGGCCCAGCGCCCCGTCGATCTCGGCAAGAGTGTCGGGCCGGTCCTTGGACACCGCGATACCCCAACGGTTTCCGGTCTGCACCGTGAAGGCCAACTCGTAGTCCGGATGGGTGGCGCCCAGCGGCACGAACACGACGTCATCGTCGACCACCGCGTCGACCTCGCCGGCCAGCAGCGCCGCCAGCATGTCGGCGTACACGTCGTCGGAGCCGGCGCCGAACGCCACCGGCTGCGCACCGGTGAACGTCTGCGCCAGCGCCATATTGGTGCTGTTCTCGATCGCGGCGACCTTGCGGCCGACGAGATCCTCGGGTGACGAGATCCCGGACCCGCGGCGCACCAGCACACCTTCGTGGAAGATCGCATACGGCCGGGTGAAGTCGACCTGCGCCTGCCGTTCGGCGGTGATCCCCTGCCCGCACAGCACCGCGTCCGCGTCGCCGCGCTGGACCGCCGGGATCATGTCGACCCACGGCACCCTCACCCACTCGACGGGCCGGCCGAGCTCGGCTCCCAGGATCTCGGCGACGCCGGGTTCATAGCCCTGCCGACCGTCCTCCGGGGTCCACAGCGTGAACAGCGGCGGTGCCTCGGCGTCCAGGCAGGCCAGCCGCAGCGGGTCCGATGCCCCGGTCACGGCGTGTCGTTCCAATACATCTCGCGCTCCCATTCGGTGACGTGTCCACAGAAACGAGCCCACTCGTCGGCGTGATAGTCGACGAGTAGCGACGACAGTTCCGGTCCCAGAGCCTGATTGAGCACCTCGTCGGCACGGAACGCCCCGATCGCCTCGCCGAGGGTCAGCGGCAACGCCGGGAAGCGCCCGTCGATCGGAGCGTCGTAGGACGACCCCTGCGTCGGCTGACCGGGATCGGTCGCATTCTTCATCCCGTCCTCGCAGGCGGCGAGGATCACCGCGTGCGACAGATACGGGTTCACCGCGGCGTCGGGCAGCTTGTACTCCAGTCGCCCGACCGTCGACAGCCGGACGGTGCAGGTCTTGTTGTCCAGGCCCCAGTTGATCCGCGACGGCGCGAACTGGCCTGCGTCCCAATACCGTTTGTACGAGTTCACGGTGGAGCCGTTGATCAGCATGGCACCGGCGGAGTGGGCGAGCAGCCCGCCGAGCGCGTGCTTGCCCAGTTCGGACAGGTGCAGTTCGGTGCGGCCGGGTTCTGCCAGCACGTTGACGTCGTCGCGCCACAGGCTGAAGTTGTGATGGCAGCCGTTGCCCATCATCCCGGTGGCCGGTTTGGGCATGAAACTGGCCTCGATGCCGAGTTCGCGGGCGACCTGCCTGCAGATCTGCCGGTAGGTGGTCAGCCGGTCTGCGGTCAGGTCGGCCCGGTCGTACATGAAGTTCAGTTCGACCTGGAACTCGTCCTCGTAGTCGCCTTCGATCATGTCGAGGCCGAGCGCCTGCGCGTACTCGATGACCTTCTTGACGATCGGGCGATTCCGCTCGAGATGCTCGATGTGATAGGCCGGGCTGGATCCGGGACGGAACTGGGCTTCGAGTCCCTCGCCCCGCCAGGTCATCTCGGGTTCGCAGCCGGTGCGCAACTCCAGGCCCGTGCGGTCGGCGAATCCGGTCAGCATCCGGCGCAGCAATCCACGTGTGTCACATGCGAATTCGGCGCCGGCCCGCTCCAGAAGGTGGTCGGGCTCGTAGAGCCGGCAGAACACCCGCGCGAAGCTGGTGTCCCACGGCAGAACCGCGAACGTGTCGAGATCCGGGACCGCTGTGTATTCCGGAGCGTTCACCCCTCCGGCCAGAAGCACACCTTCCCGGGTCCCCTGCAGGTTCGCGACCGCGGTCTGGTGCTGCTGCACTCCGCGGATCGCCAGACGCTCGAAGTGTTTCGCGGGTGCGACCTTGCCGACCACCCGGCCGGTGATGGTGATCGCCTGGAAGTACACGTATTCGACGCCGCGCTCGGCGATCACCGACAGTGCTTCGGCGAGCTCCGGGCTGGATGCGTTGGCCTCGCGGTGCAGGTCGAGGGGTGTGATGGTCATCGCCGCTCAGTCCTTGATGAAGATGGCCTGGGCGGGGCAGACGTCGGCGGCGTCCTCGATGTAGCCGCGCTCCGAATCATCGGGATTCCCGTCGTATTCCAGATGTCCGTCGTCGTTGAGCCAGAAGACGGCGGGGGCGGCGATGGCACACTGGCCGTGGTCCTGACATTTCGTGAGATCTACGGTGACGTGCATGTTCGGCGTTCCTTTCAGGGGGCGGGCGTGAAGCCGATGGGCAGCGTGATCGGACCTGTGTTGCCCGAATCGGGCAACCAGGTCGCACCGGGCAGTTGGTGAGGGTCGCGCAGTCGGCGAGCCAGCAGTGGCAGTGCCTCGCTCATGTCCGAGCGGGCCACGAAGTGACCGAGGCAGTGATGCGCTCCGCCACCGAATCCGAAGTGCGGCTTGCGTTCCGCGGTGATGTCGAAGCCCGGTTCGAACACCCGGGGGTCGGTGCCCGCGGACTCGCTGTAGAGATGAACCGTGGTGCCCGCGGTCAGCATGACGCCCTCGTACTCGAAGTCCTCCAGCACCTCGCGGGTCACCCACCGCACCGTCGGGTTCACCCGCATCACCTCCTCGACGGCCTTGCCGCCGAGGTCGGGCCGCTCGGCGAGCAGGCGCCACTGATCGGGATGCTTCATGAAGCTCTGCATCGCCAGGCCGAGCTGGTTTCGGGTGGTGTCGAAACCGCCGAAGATCAACAGCACCATGGCATCTCGCAGTTCGGTGTCCGACAGCCGTCCATCCTCGGGGCGCGATGCGTTGACCAGCGTCGTGACGAAGTCGTCGCGCGGGTTGGCCTGACGGTCAGCGATCAGCTCGTCGCAGTACGCGTACAGCGTGGCCAGCGCCGCCTCGATCTTGGGCAGGTCCTCCTTGATCGTGATCCCGAGCGCGAGCCCGATCGTCGAGGACTCGGTGGAGATCACCTTCCACTCACTCTCGGGGATACCGAGCATGATCGCGATGACGCGGGCCGCATACGGTTCGGCGAACTCGCTGACGAACTCGCAGCGGTCCGGTTCGGCGAAATTGTCGATCAACTCCGTGGCCAGCGCCTGGAACCGCGGCACCAGGCCACCGATCAGCTTGTTGGAGAAGGCCGGATTCATGAGCCTGCGCAGCCGGTGGTGCTCCTCGCCCTCCTTGTTGAGGATCCAGCTGGCGAACCACTGGGCGAACGGCCCCTCGGTGACGCCGTTGTGTGCCGGCCACGCCGCGCTGCCCTGGCGCAGCTTCGGATGCTTGAGCAGCCGGTTGACCTGCTCGTACCGCAGCACCGCCAGGCCGTATTCGGTGGTCGCGTACCAGCTGAGCTCCCTCGCCGCATGCACCTGCTCCGAGGTGATCGAAAACGACGGATCCGACACCCGGAAGCTCGGAACAGAGCCGAGCGTGGTCGACGTCATCAGTGCTACCTCCGAGAGAGCGACCTAACAGTGCCTAAATACTCTAGAAGTAGATGCTTAATGTCAACAGCTGGAACGAGGTTCCTCGTTAACAGTCCGTAACGGCGCGCTAAGCCGGCGAATCCGGTGACGCCTGAGCGCTTTCGGGCCAGCCGATCGCTACCACCCAGCCCGTTCCGAGCGGCATCTCCGCGACCTGGCGGAAGGCGTGCGGGTCCGGCTGCGCGCTGACCGCGGGCACCGCGGCCAGGCGGGAGCCGACGACCCAGCGGGCGGTGTTGGCGGCGATGACGCGCCGCTCGGTGTTGACCACCACCGCGTCATCGTCGGTCTGGCGCAACACCTCCAGCAACGTGCGCTCGATTTCGCCGACCACCAGATCGGCGCCCGCCACCCCGAGGAAGGCGCCGTCGGCGACGACCGGGATCGTCGCGGTGATGGTGTACATGTCGGACCCGCTGTAGTCGACGTAGGGTCCGTAGGCGACCCGCGCCTGCCCCCGCTTCGCCAGCTGATACCAGTCCATCTGGAGGTAGTCGTAGACGTCGATGCTGGTCGGGTCGAAGTTCAGCCGCAGCCGGGCGACCCG